>JACPIJ010000007.1 GCA_016188145.1 Candidatus Woesearchaeota archaeon
GGAAGAACAAGCTGCCCGGAATTCCCGTAATAAGGAAAGCTTTGCCGCTCTTCGCAATTGCTGGAGCCATAAACACAATTGGCATCATCCTCAACTTCCAGGCGCTAAAGCTCGGCCAGGTAAGCGTTGTCCACCCAATCCTCAACTCGCAGCCACTCTTCGCAACATTGTACGGCTACCTGTTCCTGAAGCAGCACGAGAAAATAACCCTGCCCGTTGTCCTTGGGGCTGTTGTGGTGGTAGCGGGAATTGTGGTGATAGCGGCGTTTTAGTGCTGATTACGAAAAGTTCTAATACATACACCTTTTGGGCATCATAAATGCCACCCGCGGAGCTGTTCGCAATAGGAAGCGCTGCAACACTGGCGGCCAGCGCCATAATTCTCAGGTTTGCGCTCCGCAAACAGCCATCACAGTACAATGCCGTATTCGCGTTCCTCTCAGGGACAGTCCTGTTGTGGGCGTTTGTCCTAGCTCTAGGAACGAGCATTCCGACCGGGACAGCTCTGGCGCTGTTTGCCGTGAGAGGGCTCCTTGACCCAGGCATTGCAGCGTTTCTGATATTCTCGGCTTTCAGGACAATAGGCGTAGCCTTGACTGTGCCAATAATAGCAGCTTCTCCTTTGGTATCAACAGCGCTTTCAATGTTCTGGTTTAATGAGCAGTTAACCTTACCAAAGGCTCTTGGGACAACGCTCATAATAGCAGGGGTCGTGTTTCTGGCGCTGAAAAAACCCGACAAAAAGATAGGAATTAAGCCCATCCTGATAGCAATTACGGGCTCGGTGCTCATTGGGGTAGCAGCAGTGCTCACAAAGGCGGCCATGAACGCTTCAAATCAGCCAACACCTGAAAGCGGCCTAGCAATCAGCTTCACAGCAGCAGTTGCGGTGCAGGCACTCGCGATAATAGCCCTTCGCAAGCAGAAAGAGCTGGCTGCAGGGTGGGAAGGCATAAAGTTATTCGCCCTCGCAGGTGCCTTTGTAGCAGCCGGCTTCCTCTTAGTCTACTTTGCATTCCTGCATGGCGAAGTGAGCATAATCTATCCCCTTTCAGTAAGCACCCAACCCTTATTTGCTTTAATCCTCTCATTCATCCTGCTCAGGCAGCAGGAGAAAATAACCAAAAACATCGTACTTGGAACACTGGCGATAGTCGCAGGCGCAGTCCTTCTATCGGTTGTTTAACCCAAAACCTTTAAAAGTCCCCAGCAACTCTTCTTGATTGACCTTCTTGTTAAGAAGGTCATGCCGCGGTCGCGTAACCTGGTATCGCGGTGATTCGCCAAGTCCAGAAGGCTTGCGGACCGCAAGATTGCTAAGGACAAAGGTGTCCTTTAGATACCTACGATACCACACAGATTCACTGCCCGAAAGGGCTTGAGGGTTCAAATCCCTCCCGCGGCGTATGTTCGTCATGGCGTAAAGCCACCCTTAACAACGGGCCAGCCGCTCGTTGTTACAGGCTTTATTAACCGCTACTTCTTGCTTGAAAAGCAGAATGAGCGAAAAGGAACATATATCCCGAAAGGGAAGGCATTTGAGGAGTTTAAGAAAAAAATTGTGAAAAGAATAAAGAATATAACAGTTATGACCATAAGCTTTCATTCAATTACAAATTATGGTACTGCGGTTTTGTTACGATCTATTGCCTTTTTAAGATTTTTTACAGCTTTTGAACCGAGTTCTGTTGTATCTATAGCTTTGCTTACTCCTTCTGTTACTGCAGCAATTGAGTTCATTAAGTTTAAAGATCCTACAGCATTTACTGACTTTTTTTGGGTGGCATCCATTTCAATTCCCTCCAAATATTTTTTTAATTTGGTTAAATCCCGTTCTCCCAAGCATGACAAAATTATTTGGGTCGGTTATATATTCGAAGGCTTTAGTCTTTATATTACTTGCGATTGTCTTAAGTGACTGAAGATTGCCTTTTGATTTTGCTTCAATTGCTAAGGAATAATCTTTCTCAATCTTTTGCATAAAATTAAAAAAAGCTTGATTTGCTGCATTCAACTTTCGCATCGAGTCTTTAGAAGAATCAATCATATCTAGAGGCAGTAATGCATAGATGTCTTGGTTGATTGCTCCGCCAAAAAATCTGCTCAGTGATCGTAGTTTCTCTCTTAGAATAGTTTGTGTATAGTCTCTGTTATTTGAATCTATTTTTTGTACAATGTTAATGATTTGTCTATATAGCATTTCAGAAAGTTTACGCATCTCTTCGTTCTCGGCCTTTAGTTCTTCCAATGAATATTTCTCAAAATTAGGGTTACGTCCCTCAGCCCAATTATTTATTAAATCAGACTTTACCCTCTCCATAGCTAAAGATAAAAGTTGCAGAAATTGCTGTTGTACATAAAAAGAAATCCTGTCAATGAATATGTTGTGTATAAGCGGGTCCAGCTCAGTCATTGTTTTTTTCCCCAGCCCGAAAGTCACTATATCTCCAGTCATTGCATCAATGGCAACGCAATATTTTTTCCCATGCTGATCATAAAAAGAGAAGATTCTGAGATTGGTTCCTGAAACAGTTACGAACTTATTTTCGTGCACCTTAGACAGCTCGGTTTGGTCCATATGATAGTTTATTATCTTCACTGATAACTCTTCATATGCGAAAATTAAAAATAACTTCCTCATTTTTACTATCAAATCTTTAAGAGCCTGTTCTAGGATAGCTTTGGCAACTTCGGGTGCATCAGCTAAAGATGCGTTAACTATCCTGCTTATTTCATCATCATCAAAGAGAGAAAAATCGTCCTGTCTTCTTTCAATAAGACTCCCTAAAATGTTTTTGAAATAAAGAAAATACGTAGTTCGATCTATGCTGAATTTCTGATTAGCTCTTGCAATCGAGGAAGAAACTAAGTCAATAACTTCAGATTGAACATCTATGTTTTTCCATTCCTTCTCAATGTGATTGAGTTGCGCGACTTTTAATGTATTCCTTAGCTCTTTTATTCTTCTCTCTTCCTCTATTGTTTTTTCGTTTGGAATGTTTTCAATTATCACTGAGTTAATTGTCCCTTCAATTTCGCCACATTTAAACCCCAACTTTTCAATAACTTCTCTAAATTCTTCATCACTAAACTCTGGCAACTTGACAACTTTCTGCGTTATGTCTCTACCGGTTACTCTAAGCTGCTCTATCTTGGTATTCTCTTTTTCAGAATCTGATAATCTAACAATATCCAGCTTTGAGAGTATGTTTCCTCTTTTTTCTTCCTCTTTTGGCAGGCTTTGATCTCCTTCATTATCCATTTTAGATTATGCGGATATTTAAGTATAAAAAGCTATTCTCAAAACCACTTGTTGTAACCTGTTGGGAATTATGTCATTAAATTTATAAGCGACTACGCAATAAGAACTGTAATGCTAACACCCGAAATATTTACTAAACGTCTCGTCTTCATAAAATATTTGCATAAATTGGCAAATGAGGAATCTGAAAAGCCAGAGCCATTTAGTTCTGTAGCACTTTTGATGTTTCAGGATTCGGTTGAAATGTTGTTGCAATTGGCTGCAGAGCATTTAGGTGCGCAAATCCCTAATGGGATGACTTTTATTGGATATTGGGAAGTTATAGGAAAGAAATTACAGAATGGCCTTTCACAGAAGGATTCCATGAAGCGGCTAAATGAAGCCAGGGTTAATTTTAAGCATTTTGGAACAAGACCATCTGTACAAGATATTGAAGCTTTTAGAGTTAACACAAGTGATTTTTTTACGGAAAATATTCCGTCTATTTTTGGCATTAAGTATTCTGACATTTCTTTGATCGATTTAGTCCAGAAAGAAAAAGTAAAATCCTATTTAAAAGAAGCCGAAGAATTACTTAAAGAGAACAAGATAGACCTTGCCTTAGAAAAAACTGCTATTGCTTTTTCTCATTTGATCGATGATTACGAACAAAGCAAATCGGCGAGCTATTGGACATCTCCCTTTTATTTGGGTCCGGAACCACCAGGCAGCTTCGTTATGGATATCGATCGGGGAAATAGATTGATTGAGTTTGTAGACTCTGTTAATGCATCGTTAGAATGTATAAAGAAAGCAGTTAGGATATCCAGCTTATGTATTGACTTTCGCAGATACGCGAAGTTTAAGTTATTAACCCCAGAAATTATTGGGCCCTATGGAGACAAACATCTTAGGAAGTGGCCATCAGAAATTAATAGGCGTTTAACTTCCAGGAATGTGGAATTTTGCGTTAGCTTTGTTATAGAAAGTGCATTAGCACTTCAAGAGTTTGACTTTAACCTTGAGCATATTGAAGATAATAGACGTGGTCTTGATAACTTTCTCTGACAGTCATTATCGGTATGTTTTATTTGTAAAAATCTTAAGACCCGCTTTAGTTATTGCATAAAATCTTCACGACTTCTTATCCGGAATTGTGCACTTCACCAGTTTTCAAAGTATAATGCTATACAATCTCACAAATCAGACACTGGTGGGGCTGGCTGTAGTATCTTCACTGTTAAGGTTGCCTTCTTTGTCAATCTGTTCTGTGTTGATAAACCTGCCCCCCCTTTTACACTTTCCAAACGCTTCCTTCTGGGTTAAGTATTCAGGCATTTACACCAACCCTCACAAAGTCTATATCCCCCTTTACAATACTGCCCTTAATAATATTCCTGATTAAGCCTTCGCCAAACTTATACAGCTCTTCTTTTTTACGGCAGGCGAATACCTGAATGTCCCTGTTGAGCTTCATTTCGTAATCCGCCAGTTTTAAGCCTTCAGGCTCCCCATAAATAAAAAGGTCTATGTCGCTATTAGCGTACCAGTCTGAACGTGCAAAGCTGCCAAAAATTATCACGGTTCTCGCCTTTGGCAGGGAACTGAGGTGATTTAAAAAGCCACTTGTATACAGTTTATTCAGCGCGAACAATTTTTTCCTGTTCTTATACGGCGGCGATTCGCAATTGCTCACGTAATGCGGCATTTTGCCCCTTTCTTTTATTCTCCTTATTACCCCATCTTTAATAAACTGTTTTAGCCACCTGTCAGCCTTGCTTCTGGTAATCTTTGCCTCTCTGACAATTTCCTCAAAATGCCACTCTCTTGTAGGCTCGTTGAAAAACAAACCCAGCATATTCTCCTCTTTGCTTTCCATAATAGTTTCTATAATGGAAACTAATTTATAAACTTTTCCATTTTGCTGTGGTTGTTGCGAAAACCGATGTCGAGCCAGCCTCGGTCAGTCTGCAACTGACTGGCTTCTTCTCCCCTACGGTTACCGTGGGGGAGGAAGAAGTCACCGTTGCGCAGCAACGGCGAAGCTGGCTGAATTATGCGACAACCCCTGTTTTGCTGAATCCCTGTCAGAATCCTCCCGGCAGCGTTTTTTCTTTTGTGGATAGTTTTTTAAACCACAACAACGGCATAAGCGGCAATGAAAAAGGTGCTGCTGGCAATACTGTTTCTTATTGTTCTATCTGTTTTTGGCTGTACTACTGGCGAACAGCTTACGACAGACACTAGCGCTGAAGGGAATGCTGATGTGCAAACCTCTGCTGACGCTGCAGCAGCAACCGCAACAGCAAATGAAGATGCCGGCCTCAGAGAAGAAGAGCAGGAAAGGATGCCTTCAATGCGGAAAGCGTTTAAGGTTGGTCTGCTCAGCCCTAGGGGGTGTGAAGGCTCAGGCTCGTTCATGCTTGGCGCTTCCCCATTGGCGCTTGGAGACATAGAGAAAATCCGCCCCATGGGAGGATTGTCAAGCGTTCATATTACTCCGACTGACCACCAGTACTGGGACACCATAGGCTCGGATGGAAGGTCGGAAGACACCACAAATCTTGACAGGTTTAAGGTGTTTGCGCCCGCTGACGGCTTCATAGTGGATATTGAGCAGCACACCGATTACCGGGTCGTGATAGAGCACTCCTGCACCTTTTACACCATCTTCATCCATGTGGACAAGCTTTCTGATAAGATAATGGCTGCCGCTGGCCTTAAAGAGGGCGAAGTTGGCAAGCACGCCTGGCCACGCATCCCTGTAAAGGAAGGGGAAGTGATTGGCACAATAGGCATTGGAAAGCTTGACTTTTCTGTTGTTGATGCGGATAGCACACTGAAGGGCTTTGTTAATCCTGAAAGCTATGAAGGGGAGATTTGGAAGATACATACTGTTGATACGTTTGACTACTACGAAGAGCCGCTGCGGAGCAAGCTTATTGCCAAGAATGTCAGGACAATCCTTCCCTTAGGTGGAAAAATAGATTACGACGTTGAAGGCAGGCTTGTTGGAAACTGGTTCAGGGAAGGCACTGGCAAATACAAAGGAAACCTGGGCGAATACTGGAAAAACCACCTGAGCATAGTTTATGATTCAATTGACCCTTCCCAAATACGGGTTTCAATAGGCGATTTTGGGGGATGGTCTCAAGTTTTTGGCGCGACTGGCAACAGCCCTGACCCAGCTACTGTGGATGGCCTTGTGAAATACGAATTAACTACTTTCGATTACTATCTTGGAGATACAAGCACAAAATTTAATCCGGCCAAGTACTCAAACAATATACGGGGCAGAAACCTTGACGAAGTCAGGGGAGTGGCGCTTTTTAAAGTCCTTTCGGAAAACAGGCTCCAAGCCGAATTCTTCCCAGACAAGAAAGCTGCTGAAGTTGCAGGATTCACCATCTCCGCGGTGATTTATGAAAGATAGGTGATGTCAATGCCAAGATATGTATGCACAGGAACGTGCGGCGGCTCAGTGAGCGAAGAGGAGTTCAAGAAAGGTAAGAACAAGTGCGCAACGAAAGGCTGCCCTAGGCATGGGAAGCCGCTTGTGAAGGAAGAATGAGTTATGCAGTCGTCTTTGCCAGTCTGCTGACTATTGCAGAATCAATAGACGACCTGCTTGCAGAAGCCCAGGCCAGCTTGAGAAACCTATTTAAAACGTGCCGGATTCGCTGGTTCTCATGGGAGCAGCTTATTCAAATGCTTCAGGGCTTCCTGAACAGCCAGGTCTTGCTGTTGTGCCTTTCACAAGGTCATTAGCTGTGACACCGACTTACCTGAATCAAATACCTCCAGGCTACCAGGCTGCTGCTGAGCTCGCCAGCGCCGACCGTGTTGTTGCAGCGCTTATGCCAAAGCTTAGTTCACAACTCAACACAAGAGTTGAGGAAAAACAAATCGAACTCAAGCTTCAAATCGAGGCTTTAGAAGCAAAGGTGTCTGAGTTAAGCAGCAGCATTGGCAGGGCGCGGTTGTTCCTTGACTACGCACGGAACACTAGCCATGTTGGTGGCGCACTTCACTCTTTTTCTGGCACACTTGAGGAAAAAGCAAGGACAGGCTCTTCGCTGAGCAGTAAAGACCTGACCCCGCTCGTAGAGTCAGTTTATAACGCGCTAAGAAGGAATCACGGAGCAACATCAGCCTATAAAGAAAGAATTCGGCAATACATCGCTTCAGGGGAAGCTGGCGATGAAACGCTTCATTTCCTCGCAGTTGCATTCACACAGGCAGGTAAACCTGTTTTAAATGAGCTGCTTGAATACAGGGGCAAGTTAAAACAGCTGCAGAACAGCAACAGCCGTAGCTTGGATACGGCTTTAAGAGAAACAGAAGAGGCGTTGACGCAAGCGGTTGTCGCCATAAAGTCTGGCATGGCCAGCCCCGCCGCAGTTGAGATGGACGGCTTAAGAATGGATGTTTACCAAACCCTTCAGCAAATGATTGGTGTAAGTGGGGTGAGGCCTGAAAGGCAGTTCCTCTGTGGAATTGAGCATCTTGTTGAAGCACAGAGCGGGGGCGCGGTTGCTCCTTTCCATTTTAAAGCGGCTGCGGGGATAAACTGCATTCCTGACCAATTAAAGCCAGCTTATTTGCCTGTAGAAAGGTTTGGCCAAATAATAACGCTTTTCGACGAAGTCTTAGACAAAACTGTTGTTGTTTACGCGCGCAGGAATGAGAAAATACAGGCATTAGGCAAGGCTATGATTTCAAAAACCGGGAAAGGACTTCTCTCCGACCTTTTAAGGAGAGGACTGCTGGAAGAAAACAGCGCTACATTAGCACTATACCCTGACGGACGGGTACTTGTTCCAAACGCAGAGGACCTGTCCAGAAAAATAATAGAACTAGTAAGACAAGGCATTCCAGAGGCCAGAAGAATTGGCGCGGAGTACTTCGGAGTGCCAGAAGAAGAATTCAGGCTTGAAGAGTTAGCCAAGCTCCAGTCTCAAATAATGCAGGTGCTGCCCTTGCAGGTATATGTCTGCGCAGATATAAGATCAAGGTTCGGAGAGCCTATGCAAGAAGTTAAGAAACATAAAAGGCATTACATGCAGCCAAAATGGATTATGCTGTTAGCAAAGTACGAATCCAATGAAAAACAGCTTCAAAGGGACTTTAACGTTACCATTGAACGGTTATTTCGCTTTACAGATTCAACAGCAGGAGAAGCACTAAGCCTTTTCGGGCAAGAATTTAGCTTTGTGCGGCAAGTCTTGGCGAAGAAGGCAGCAGAATGAACAGCAGCTCTACAATGCATAAGTTTGCTGCGAAGGACAGGCCATGCAAATGACAAACAGCCAACCACTTTGCAGCTTTACGCACTCTGAAGAGCACATGGGTAGCGTTGCCGAAAGTACGAAAGGGCCTTTCAGCGAGATATTTGATAAGAGGCAATTTAATGGCGGCCTTGAAAGGATAGTTTTGGAATTTACAATAAGAAGATGGGATCCGGAACCCGGCATGGCATTCGTAGGCAGTGCTGAGCCTCTACCACAAAGCTTTAACTATATGCCAATAATTTACAAAGCATTTGGCACTAAAAAAATTTTGTGGCGGCTAACCACTGGCGTTGTAGCTTCCGTTTCTAAGAACATGTACCGTAGAGATTTCGATAGGCAACTGAGGCCAGAGGAATTCGTTGATTTTGTAGTTGCAGAAGCCGAATCGCTGGCAGGAAGGTATGGTTTGAAGGTGGAAATAGTTTACCACGGCGACCCTTTCTTCGCAAGGAAATATTTGCCGCAGGTACAGCAAAACCCGAAACCAGGGTTATCTTAAAGTTTCTTTTAGCTCCCTGTACCTCCTGTACCTCTTCGGGCTCATATTAAGGCGTTCCATGCTCTCTATGCACGAAATGCAGTAAAGCGGAGCGTCCATCCTTACGCTGCCGAGGTCTGTGCCGCATGCTTCGCAGCGGCTAAATATCTCGGGGGCTTTTATAGGCATAAATGGCTCTTGTGAAAGAAGAAATATAAAAATCTTAGCCAAAAGCCAAAAACAAGACAATTGCAACCGCAGGATAGAGCAGATTATTCGCGAACACTTTTGCGGCACCTCTTACTGCGTCTTTTCTCTTCAGCTTTGAGCCAAAATAGCCGCTGCCCGACAACAATCCGAACAGAAAAACAAGAGCTGCTACGACAAGGAGCGTGTTGCTGTCCTTTGACACTGCCGCAATTGCAGCGCCAAAGGCAACGTAAGCTAATCTTAAACTGCAGCTATAAACGAAAAAAAATAGCATAAGAGCATACGCGGCTGCTTTGGCAGCGACATGCACGTTGAAAAAATCCATAACAAAAGCAGCAACAGCCAAAATTATCAGTTTTTCCAGCCAGGGGAAGTATTTTTTTGCAGTTGGGAGCTCCTCCCTTGTCAGCGACGCAAGGAAAAAACCGGACAGCAGGCCAAGATAGGAAATAACGACTGCTGCTGCGAATTGCGATAGAGTTACGGCAGCCATGTTCTTTACTTGAACACCTTTTTTTCAAACTCAGCTATCTTCTGTATGCGGCGGGCATGCCGCTCCTCCCCTGCGAATGGAGTTTCGAGCCACGCCTTGACTATTTTCCTGGCTTGCTCCGGGGTCGTCCAGTCGCCTGAAAGCCCAAGTACATTGGCAGCGTTGTGCTCCCTTGAGTGCCTTGCGGAGGTCTCGTCAAAGGCAGCAACAGCCCTCACCCCCATGACCTTGTTGGCAGCAATCATCATGCCTGCCGCAGAGCGGCACAGAAGGATACCCATTACTGGCGGAAATGGCTGCAGCCTTCCTGACTTCCCTACAATCTCAGCCACCTTAATTGCATAGTCAGGATAATCAACGCTCTCCTCGCTGCTTGTGCCAACATCCTCAACGCCGTAGCCTAGTTGCTTCAGAAACGGCTTCAAGTCCTCTTTCAATTTGTAGCCGCCGTGGTCGGCGCCGATGACGATTTTAGGCTTTTGCCGCATTTCAATCACACAGTCGGGTGGGGGCTTCTTAAATATTTTGGATTAGAGAGGCAGCAGGAGCAGTCCCGCAGCCATCAGGCCAATCGCAGCAACCTTCAGTCCAATTGTTTTCGCATTAACAGCTTCCTTAATGAAAAGCGGAAACCTTACTGAAAAAATGGTGGCCAAAAGCAGGACAAACAGGCTATGGAAGCTTATGAATACGCTAACCAAAGTCACAGGACCCAGCAGTATTGCGCGGTTCCATAAAACGCCGCCAAAAAATCCTGCCAGCGCGCTTAGGGAGACAAGAAGCACAAAGCCCTGCCTTTGCGGCTTAGAACTCATCGCATTTGAAAAGCTCCTCCTAACATTTGGAAGAACAAATAGAGAGAGGCCGCTCAAGGTACCGCCAATAAAAGCCACAAAGTAAGTTTCCCAAAACACGCCCGTCCCATAGGCAAACTTGAGCAGAACGTCAGAAGCCGAGAAGAACAGGCTTGAGAGCAGCATAAAAGCCACGGCAGGGCTCAAGTGAAACACTTCCCCAACACGCCTTACCGATATCAGGAAGCCCCCAAAAAGTATCAGGGCAAAGGCAGCGTAGCTCAAAGGCTTCAATATCTCTCCAAGAAAAATCACTGCCAGTACCAATGTGAACACCGGCGCAAAATGCCACATCGGAATCACCCTCGAAGCCTCCTCAAGCGATAAGGCCTTGAGGTAAGGAATTAAAGCATAAGTGATAAGGGCCCCGCCTAGAAAGGCCGCCACCAGGTTAGGAAGCGGAATAGACGGAATCCCAATAAACGTGAACAAAACAGCACCAATAACCAGGCTGAGCAATCCAAAAGAGGCAGTTAACGCTATAGAATCTTTAAGGTGCCTTGTCCTAAGCACCTTGTCAAAGATGTTGCCCCATGCCCAAAGAAAAGTTCCGGCAATTGCAAAAAACACCCAC
>JACPIJ010000005.1 GCA_016188145.1 Candidatus Woesearchaeota archaeon
AAGCGTGTTCTCAGCACTTAAACGCAAGTTCGGCAGCTCGGTGAGCTGCCGTTCAGCTCGCACACAGCGAGCTGAAGTTTATTGCAGAGCAGTAATGCATAACATAACAGCTGTGATTTCAGAGATTTTCAACTATGCCTGCGGCTTGGTCATGAGTTTCTGGACCACTGCTATGATGGCTTTCGCCTTTTCCTGGTCCTGCATGGCGATTTCAAGAGTCCTCTCGAGCTCTCCTGAAACATGGGCTTGTATTCTCCTGTCTTTTCCTATGAGTCTTCTGATTGCATAAGTTCTGGCTTCTTCTGCTTTTCTCAGCGATTCCTCTATTGTTTTGGCTTCTGGTGCTATGTACTGTCTGCCTGTAAAAATTATTTCCTCAGCATCTCCAGGATTTATCCTGTAGCCCTCCTCGCCATCCAGCGCCATAATGCCGTTCAGAAGGGCTGGCGTGTGGAACCTGTAAGTTGCTCCCTCGTAGTTCGCTTTTATGGAGAGCTGGCTTATTTCAATTGTTCCTTTCGGCAGCAGCTCTTCCATCGATGCTGCTGTTTGCGCCTGGGCAGCTTCTGCCGGCTGTGGCTGTACTGCAGGCTGGGAATATGCTGGCTGCGGTGCTGGCTGGGTTTTTTCTATTACAGCTTCTCCCCTGAGCTGTGTCAGAATCCTCTGCATCTGAGAATTGGCGTATTTGCCTTTTGGAAACGCAAGCGCCTGCTTTTTGACACTGACTGCGCCGCTCCCTTTTAGCAAAATTCCGTTATAGGCGAGTATTTCAACGTCGCTCAGCCCGCTTTCCTCCAACTTCTTCGTGCCATCCTCCACGTTAAGCTGTTCCCAAAGCTCGATTACGATAAGTTCATGCTCACCATATTTCAGTTCGCCAGCTGCGTCCTTGTACTGGTGATTTATTGCCTGTCGCGCTTGGTGGGTGTGGCACATGCCCAGAGCTGGTTCCGCAAGCTCTAATATGCTTGCAGGGAGGTCTTCTGGCCTTACCGTTGGCTTTTTGTCTCCGGTGTAGAAAACTTTCATTTCCTGCTTGCCAATCAGGTTTATCTGGCAGATTGCGTAGTCTTCAAGGTTTATGCCGAGAACCTTGCCTATTCCTCTTATTTCACTGGCCGTGAATACGCCTTTCGCATCGTTTTTAGCCTCCTTTGCTTTGGCTGCTGCCTTGGTGAAGTCTTCAAAGTTTATCCCTAAAGTCACGCTTGCTTTTTTTATTTCATCAGCGGTTAATGTGCTTTTTGCATCGTAAGCTTTAGCTACGGACCTTATTAAGTACTCGAACTTCGCCCCGAAACCAGCGCCTATTTCGCTCATGCCTTCAGGAGTTAGTCTGCCTTCTTTGGCATCTTTTACCTTGTTTACCGCGCTAATGAGGTCCTGTGCTGCTTTTCTGGAGCTTATGACGTAATCAGTTACAACCTCTTCCAGCCCTTGTCGTGGTTGTGTTGGCTGCTGCTGGTACGTCTGTGCAAGAGGCTGTGCCTGCTGCTGTGGCTGCTGCGGCGGTGGAGGGCTCCTGTTAAAATAAGGGCTTCGCCTGAACGCCTCCCCTAGATCTCCCATGCCTTCAAACGGATCTTTTTTTTGCCCGGTCATTTTTTGCAGCCCTTTCGCTTTTTTAAGTGCAGGATTCCAAGGCAACTAAGCTTATAAACCTTTCTATTTTAACAACTTAAAAGTAACAATATTGTAAACAGAAATGTTTATATATAATTAGATTATATGCTATTATGGTGATGTGGAATGCAAATGTTTAAGACCGTTCCGAAGCGTTGGGGTAATTCGCTTGGTGTGACTATCCCAAGGGAAATTGTGACGATGGAGAAGCTCTCTCCACAGAAGGAGGTGACACTCTTTGTTATTGGCAACCAGATGGAATCGCTCAGGAAAATTTTCGGAACTTTGAAGATAACCAAACCAACTCAGGAAATTATGGACGAAATTGACAAGGGCTATGACTAAGGAGCTTTTCTTTGCCGATACTTACGCCCTGGTTGAAATTATTAAAGGGAATCCTAATTATGGTCCTTATCTTGCTGAGTTGCTGGTTACGTCGGCTTTGAACGTTGCTGAGCTTTATTACTGGCTTCTTCTGAATTTCGGAGAGGAGAGAGCAGAGCACTACTTTATGTTTTATGCTGGAATCATGATTCCCGCTTCCTTGCCGGCTATTCGCAACGGAATGCTGATGCGAATCAAATTTCTTACCGGTGATGAGAAGTTCCGCAACAAGGCTAATGTTGAGTTTGTTAAGTGATTTGGTTTGCCTCTAGTGGCTCGTGTGATGCGAAACTGAGAAGCCCTATTCTTCTATGAACCTCAAGCTTTTTCATGATATGTTCTATGTGCCTCCTAACTGTTCTTTGTGAAATACTTAGGTCTGCATTTATTTCCTCGTTGCTTTTGCCTACAATTACAAGTTGGAAAATCTCACGCTCTCTTTCCGTCAAGTCATCTATTGAATGTTCAGTTTCGTGGTCTGGCTCTGGCAGCTTTGCCAGTCCTTCACGAAGAGCATAAACTGCAAGCGAAGTCCTACTTCCGATGTTAAGTTTCCTCTTGATAGAACTCACCTGTATTTTAACGATTTTGGGTGTGATTTCCATAATTTCAGCTATTTCCTTATTTCTCCTACCTTCGCTAATGTAACCCAAAATGGCCACTTCCCTCGGCGTTAAGTATGAAAAAAGGTTTCTAGCCTTCTGAATATAGCCCATTGAAGGAAAAAATTGCTCATTTGAAGAAGCTGCTTTAATTCCCCGCAGCAAGTAGTCCAAACTTTCTTTCATAGTGGTTCTTGATGCGTTGATTGGAACGTAAACTTTTACGCCTGCCTTTAAAAATTCTTCACGCTGTCTTTCAGCTTCTGGCCTACCTGATGGTTGGCCTATTGCGACAATGCCTGTTCTTTCATAGGCCCTTAAGCGTCTAATTGCCATGGCGGATTTCAAAGCTGTTTGCAAACAGCCTCCGGTTGCTGAAAGCACAATTAAATCAAGCCCTTGGCCATTTTGCTTTAGTTCTTTGGCAAGGGCATCAGGATTCTGGTATTTGTCATAATAATAAATCATCGTGCTCCTAACATTGACAGGTGATGAAGATGGATCAAGCCGCTTCAGGTAGGATGAGAGCCATACAGCTTCAAAAACATTGCCAGAAACCAGGGCAACAACAACGCTGTTATAGTTTGAACTGCCTGGCTTTTGCTGGTATGGCTGTGAATGGAGTACTGGCTGCACCATTGCCGGAAGGGAATATCTGTTGCTATAAATTTTTTTTGGAGGAACAACATAGCAGGAGTTATTTTACCGCCTTCGCATCCGCGGCAGTGTGCACGTGCTGCTCCTTTTCCGCAGATGTGTGCCCAAACAGCAGGCCCTGCTCTGCCAGCTTCGGAAAAACATCGTATTCAAGGCTGCTGCCGCCGGTGTTGAAAATCTCTGGAGTAGCGACAAAAATGGGTGAAAAAACCAGATAAACATCACTCTTGCGCGGCTTTTGTATGAATTCCAGTATGCGGTTGCCTTCCACTTTCACTGTTCCTTTCTCGCTTGGATTGGGAGCAGTTGTCAGCATCAGTGTTGCTACTGCTGTTCCCTGCCTGAGGTGCTGGTTCCAGAGCTCCTGCACGTTTACCTTGTCGAAAATTATGTGGCCGTAAACAGCAAGGAAATTCGCATTTATCTTCCCCTTCAGCAGCCGCAGGGTGTCTGCACTTCCGTTGCTTTCCTTTTCCTCTATGTAGTTGACTTTGACGTTTTGGCTGCTGCCGTCTTTAAGCACGTCAAAGATTTTGGTGAGGACGTTGTGCCTTGCAACTATGAAGATATCCTTGAAGCCGTTTTCCCTCAGCTTTTTTACTGCTTTCTCAACAACGGTTGTGTTTTTAATCCTCGCCGTAATCCTGTACTCTGTGCCGGAAATCTTCAGCTTCTCCTCAGGGCCTCCGGCAAGTATTGCCGCCTGCTTGTGCTCTCCCATTGCCGTCTTTGCCAGGAACTCAATCGCCTGTGACCTGTTCCTGATGAAGATGTTATCGACGACGGAGTCTATTCCCCTCAGGATGCTGTCTTCGATTGTAATGCTGATTTTTTGTTTCATTTCATGGCAGCTGCAACAGCGAATGATTCATAGCTTCAGCAGTTTGAATGCGTGGTTGAATATAGAATATATAAATGTATCGGATAAGGTAGGATAATGGTAAGATATTTATACCTGCTGGTTCTGGCCCTGTGCTATGAAGATTGCTTTGATGGGTACAGGTTACGTCGGGTTGGTTACCGGCGCCTGCCTGGCCAGCCTTGGCAACGACGTCATATGCGTTGATATCGACGATGAGAAAGTCTCCAACCTGAGGAAGGGCGTTATTCCTTTTTTCGAGCCAGGCCTTAGGGACATGGTCGAAATGAATCTTGCCCAGAAAAGGCTTATGTTCACCACTGATTCTGAGCTTGCCATCAGGAACTCGGATGTTATCTTCATTGCCGTTGGCACCCCTTCTGCTCCTGATGGCGATGGAAAGGCTGACCTTTCAGCAGTTTTCGCGGCTGCAGAGCATATTGCGCGCTACATGGATTCCTATAAGGTTATCATTGTGAAGAGCACAGTTCCTGTTGGCACGTGCCACAGGCTTAAGGAGTTTATCGGGCAGAAGCAGAAGAAGCCGGTAGAGTTTGATGTCGCATCAAATCCTGAGTTCCTGAGGGAGGGTGAGGCCGTCAATGACTTTATGATTCCGGACAGGGTGGTGGTTGGCGCTGACAACGGGAAGGTGAAGGACGTCATGCTGTCAATCTACAAGCCGATTGAGAGGACGGGCAAGCCTATACTTGTTACTGATGTCAAGAGCTCGGAGCTTATCAAGTATGCCAACAATGCCATGCTTGCAACGAGGATTTCTTTTATGAACGAGCTTTCGCACCTTTGCGAGAAGGTTGGTGCCGACATTAAGACAATAGCAAGGGGCATAGGCCTTGATGGCAGGATTGGCCCCAGGTTTCTGCAGGCTGGCATCGGCTATGGCGGAAGCTGTTTTTCGAAGGACGTTCGCGCTTTAATTCACATGCTGAGGGAATCAGGTTGCAGTTCAAAGCTTCTGGAGGCCGTTGATGCCGTTAATGAGGCCCAGAAGCTTTCCATTATCCCTAAAATAAGGAAGCTTGCCCCTGATTTGAAGGGCAAGAGGGTGACTGTGTGGGGGCTTTCATTCAAGCCAAAGACAGATGACTTGAGGGATGCGCCGTCAATTGTCATTATAAATGAGCTTCAGAAGCTTGGCGCTGAAGTCTACGCCTTTGACCCTGTTTCTGAAAGGAATGCCAGGCTTGTTCTTGGCAACGTGCATTTTGCAGACACGCCTTTGGGCGCCCTTGAAGGCTCCCACTGCCTTGTTATTGTCACAGAATGGGACCTCTTCAGGGAGCTGGACAAGAACAGGATGAAGCTGCTCATGGCAGAGCCAGTAGTTATTGATGGTCGTAACATCTATGAACCTGAGGAGATGCGCAGCCTGGGCTTTAACTACGTTGGTGTCGGGAGAGGTTGACGGCAGTATGAAAGCTATTATCACAGCCGCCGGCTACGCCTCAAGGCTTTGGCCGCTGACCAGGGACATTCCAAAGCCGCTGCTTGAGGTAAAGGGCAAGCCGATAGTAGAGCACATCCTCAGCAAGATTTCTGAAATTCCCGATGTTGATGAGGTTTTTATAGTTGCCAATTCTAAGTTTTATCCGCTGTTTGAGGATTGGCTTAATGAGGCAAAAGCGACAGCTGCCGTTTCTGTGCCAGTTAAGCTGATGAATGATGGTAC
This sequence comes from Candidatus Woesearchaeota archaeon, assembly GCA_016188145.1. Lineage (GTDB taxonomy): Archaea > Nanobdellota > Nanobdellia > Woesearchaeales > UBA10216 > UBA10216. The sequence goes on from JACPIJ010000005.1 coordinate 5,819, forward strand.
AACCTCTAATGACGACCGCCTTGGCCAGGTTGGTGACATACGCCTTGTGCTTGAAAGGGAAAATGTTGATGACGACCTGCTTGTAGTTGCCGGCGACAACCTGTTCAATTTCTCCCTTCTGCCAGCTTACAAGCTTTTTTTGCAGCAGCAGAGCATCCTGAATCCGTTGTACGAGTCAAAGTCCTATAAAGCCGCGAGGGAGTCCGGCAGCGTTGTCATCGATGAGGAAACCGGCGAATTTTTGGAGTTCATGGAGAAGTCCCAGACGCCGAAGTCAACGCTCATATCGCTGGGGATTTACTTCTTCCCAAAGCAAAAGTTGCGGCTGATTGAAAAATACCTTGCGGAGAAAAACAACCCCGATAAGATGGGCTTTTTCCTCATGTGGCTGATGCGGCAGGAGAAGGTTCTTGGCCTCGTTTATACGCAGAAATGGTTTGACATTGGCTGGATTGAAGCTCTGGAAACTGCCAGGAATGAATTTGCGCCATAGTTCACTTTAGAAAGTTCACTATAGAAAACTTTTTATGCTAGGCAAACGCGGCAGACTGCGGATGAAGAAAAAATGAAGAGGATTGAAAAAGTTCTGTTAACCCAGCCCAATTATGCGTGGTTTGGGGGGAGGGCATTGAAGATGATCCCCTACACCCTTGGCATATTGAACGCTTCTATTAAGAAGCATTACCAAACCGATTTGTTGGACGCGACATACGAGAATCTTAGTGAAGAAGAGTTTGTGGAACGTGTAAGAAAGTCAAACCCTGATGCTGTGTGTGTCGGCACCGTTTCTCCCGAATCCGCAAGAGTTGTTAACCGCCTGACCGAGCTGATAAAAAGCAATTTTCCTGGCTGCATAATAATTGAAGGAGGCGGGCTCCCCACCACGGTGCTGAATATAGCAATGAAGGACAAAAATGTTGACTACTGGGTAATGGGCGAGGGTGAGTTCAGATTTCCTGCTTTGTTGGATGAACTTAACAGGGACGAACCCAATTTGTCTTCACTTGACGGAATAGCGTATTATGAGAATGGGGTTCCCCGCATAATACCCAATAACGGATTTATAACTGATTTGGACTCAATACCGTTTCCTGATTACGGAAACCTTGATTTCATAGGCTACGGCAATAAACTGCTCAAATACGCTCTGCAGGTAATTCCCAGAAAATTCCCATGGACCGTGTCCAGCACATCAAGAGGCTGCGTTTTTAGCTGCGTTTTTTGCGGTTCCCCGGGCATGAGCGGGAAGAGGGTAAGAATGAGAAGCGCGGATAATGTGCTGAGGGAAATCGATGAGATGTATGCGAAAGGCATAAGGGAAATAATATACTTGGATGACCTTTTCCTGTACAGCCGTGAGCGCGCAATGAAGATAATGGAAGGATTGGCACAGCGCAAATACGACTTGTTATGGAAATGCTGCAATCTGGCGATATGGCAGCTAGACGAGGAACTGCTGGACATGATGTGGAAAACAGGGTCTTACCAAATTACAGTTTCGATAGAGTCAGGCAACCAGGAAGTGCTGAACAAGATTATAAAGAAACCTGTAATTTTAAAAAACGTGCCGCATATCTTGGATTACGCAAAAAAGACAGGCTTTGAAATAATTGCCAATTTTGTAATTGGCTTCCCGCAGGAAACGTGGGATCAAATAATGGAATCAGTAACGTTTGCAGAAAACCTTAATGTGGACCTGGTAAATTTTCACATAGCAACGCCGTTGCCCAATACGGAATTGACGCAGATTGCAATAAAGGGAGGCTACATACCGGAAGATTTTATGGAAAATCTTGATAAGCTTGGATACACGAAGGGGGCGATTTCGACAGAGGAATTTACCGCCCAGGAACTGCAAATATTAAGGGCTTTTGAGTGGGAAAGAATAAACTTCAGGTCACCGGAAAGGAGAAAAACAATCGCGAGGATGCAGGGCATAACGCTCGATGAACTGAATGAGTGGCGCAAGCAGACGCGCAGGCAACTCGGTGTTGTAAACAAATTCTAGGTATTTTTGACCGGTTCTTTTGACCGGTTCTGTTGAAAGTCAACGCAGCCATGCTGACCGGCATAGTTGAAAATCTCTGAAATCACAGCTGTTATGTTATGCATTACTGCTCTGCAATAAACTTCAGCTCGCTGTGTGCGAGCTGAACGGCAGCTCACCGAGCTGCCGAACTTGCGTTTAAGTGCTGAGAACACGCTTT
>JACPIJ010000057.1 GCA_016188145.1 Candidatus Woesearchaeota archaeon
CCAAATCATCGATGCTTTCCTCTTCTCTGGTGCTCAACCCTTTTCTCCTGCTTCTGAAAAAACCATCATATAGCCCCTCTACGAGCTTGTCTACCGGCTTTGGCCTTACCTGTGTGAGCAGCGCATACGCTTTTAAGTAGCCTGCTACGTAGCTCTGCACTTCTGAAAGTGATTGCGTTCCAAAAGGGCTTGTGCTTGCATTCATGCTTATTTCCCCTTTACCCCGTAGCCTGTTGGCCCAGTGGTGGGAGGGCGGCTAACAAGGCAGACACGCCGTTTTCACCGATTGCTGCTACTTGCCTAAGCGATTCCAACGTGAAGTCGCCAATCTTCCTAGCATAAGCCATCACGCCACCAACTGTTGGAACGCCTACGCCATTGCCATTCCTGACATCACCTGGGCTTTTCCCGATGCGCAGCATCAGACTCTTGCCGAATGAGCCAAACGCCCTTGTAAAGTGTGTTTTCAGGTTACCCCCCAGTGCTGCAGCGTATTGTGGCTCTGCTCCTGTCTGCATAAGGCGGACCTCGAGCGGCAATAAACTTAGGTCGCCTTCTGAAAGCGATTCTGCTGCCGGAAGCTGGTTTCTGCTGACGATGCTGTAGGCGCTGTAACGCGGGTTCCTTACAATGTACCTGGCTCCCAGCTCTTTCAATGCCCTTTCGAAAATATTGTTTACCAACAGGCCCCGCGCTTCCATCAGGCTAAGCTTGCTTTCAATTCTGGGATCAGCGTAAAACCTGCTCTCTAGGTCCTTTATGGTGCCTGGACTGCGCTGGGTGCCGGCAACGTAGCCCAGAAAAGCCTTCCAAAAGAGCGGCGCAGTTAAGCTTAGAGTTGAGCGCGCAGCGTTGTCAAGCGGCTCAGCTGGGGACAGGCTAGCTATAGGCCAGTTGGATTGTGATAGGTTAGCTGGGGACAGGTTTATTGGGGCGTAATAAGCCAAGCATCTAAGGCGAAAGCTCTCGACGTGCTTGATGGCGGTAACTACCCAGACGTCTGGCCTTGAAAATACCGAACCGGTAACTTCGTAATAAGCCCTGACGCTGGTGAAATCGGAGCTTGCAATTTTTTCGTCAAGAAGCTCTCCTATTCCCAAGGTTTCCTGGTTAAAGCCTGGCAAGTTTCTGTCAGCTGACTCAATAATCCTGGATGCAAAGCCGGAAAGGTAGTCAACAACATCAGGCATTGTTATAGCGATTTCGTATCTTTCTGCAACATCTTTTACACGCTCCATTACAGCTCTGCGGAGCTTTGCAGCCTTGTTCTTTCCACGCTCATCAGCTGCGAGTGGGCGGCTGACGTATTCGGGAAGGAACATTCCGAGAACGCGCACCAAATCGAAGAATGGCTGATGCTTATAATAGGGCAAAAAGCCAGCAACAGCTGCCTCAAACTCACTCCAAGGCTGCCTAGCTAAAGCTTCCTGTTCCTCTATGAACAACGCTTCTAACGGCCGCATAGTGCACAGGTAGTAACTGCCAATATTTAAACCCATTCACGCGCTTGCAGCCGCTTGCAGCCTATACACGTGTACCCGTTTAGAGACAATAAAACGCGGCAGGAGTAGTCTGCAAAACAGATAATCTTATATACAAGAACTTCCCAAGAGTGCTAAAATACCTTTAAGGAGGTGTATTTCGAAATGGCAGGAAACGGAACAGTTGATGTTGTATCTAAGTGGTTAGTGGTTATAGGTGGGCTGAACTGGGGCCTTGTGGGCCTTGGAGGGTTTCTAGGAAGCGACCTCAACGTAATTAAGCTGATACTCGGCGGCGTTGCAGGCGGAGTCCTTGCAAACTTGGTCTACCTGCTTGTTGGCCTTTCAGCAGCATACGCACTGATGGGCATGTTCAAGAAGTAATAAGGGTTAAGCCCTTCTTTTTGTTCTTCTTTTTTATTCTCCCTTTTTTCACAAAGATTTATATAGGGATAGTTCGCATAAAAACATTGGAATGGTTCTAGAACAGCTTGAAACAGAATTAAAGCTTCGCGGATTTAGCGAGCGAACCGTGAAAAGCTATCTTTTCTACAATAACAAGTTCCTTGCATTCACAAATAAAGCCCCGGAAGCGATAACAGAAGAAGACATCAAGGCATACCTGGCCAACCTGATAAGCGATAGGAAGAAAAATGCTGCGACAGTGGCGCTTGTAAGGGCGGCACTCAGGTTCCATTACGACGGCGTACTGAAGAAAAACATCGTAACGCTCAAAACGCCGAAGATACAGAAGAAGCTGCCGACAGTGCTGACAAAGGAAGAGGTAAAAAGGCTCATAGAATCTGCCGCAACAGCCAAAAGCAGGCTGCTGCTCATGACGCTTTATTCCTCAGGCTTAAGGGTAAGCGAATGCACGAATCTGAAAATAAATGATGTCGAGCTTGACCAGAGGATGGGCTGGGTCAGGCAGGGAAAAGGCGGCAAGGACAGGCTATTCATACTATCTGATGCCCTTGTAGATGCGCTAAGGGGCTATGTAAATGGCAAAAACACCGAGCACATTTTCACAAACAAATCAGGCAGGCCATTATCAGCGAGGAACATCCAGAAGATAGTGGGCACTGCCGCAAAAAGGGCAGGGATAAGCAAGGGCGTGAGCCCGCACACCCTACGGCATTCATTCGCAACCCACCTTCTTGAGAGCGGGGAGAGCATAAGGAAGATACAGGAGCTTCTTGGGCATTCAAACCTTCAGACAACGCAGATTTACACCAAAGTCTCGACGGAAGAATTGAAGAAGGTTAAGAGTCCGTTGGATAGCTTGTAGACGATCTGCCGGAATTCTCCGAAAATTATAGGATAAAAAGTGTAATAAATAATCAAAATATTTAATAAAATTATGATGTATTTAGGTACTTAATATTTGATAATAAATTAAATTATTTAGGTATAATTTTAATCGAATATTTTAGTCAGATTAAAGGGAGTCATTGCTGAAATGGCTGTAGACAGGCCAGGTTGGACCGTGCAATCGCTAAAAAGGCGTAAAAGCTGCAGCCCTCGCCAGAGCAAAAAAAAGATTCGTTAGGCACTATGTTCGAAAGTGAGGGGAGGATAAGTGCGATGCCAAAGGTTTTTAAATCACCGCTTTGTCCGCTTGCTGTATGATTAAGGTAGCGGATGCCCGGGTTGGCACATGCATAATGAACAGGGGCGAGCCCTCCAAGGTTACCCAGAAGGAAAGGGTTACTGTCGGCACTCACATGCATTCCAAGACGAGGCTGACTGTTCAGGGCGTTTTCTCAGGCAGGACAGAGGTTCTGACTCTTTCTCATCATGAGAACCTTGAGGATGTTGAAATCACAAACAAGAAGGGTCAGGTCATCGCCAAGCTTCCCGAACAGAAGCAGGTCCAAATCATGGACCTCGTCAGTTACGAAACGCTGACCGCAACAGTTGAGAAGGAAATGTTTGACAAGGTCAGCGAGGGCAGCATTGTTACGTTCATTGAGCTGCAGGGCAAGGTGATCATTGTAGAAGTGAGGGAAGCTCGGGAGCAAGAGCAAAAGTAAAGCGTTTTCTAAATCCCGAAGGATTCTATGAGTGCCTTCATTTTCCTGAATTCTGCAACAAAGCTGTAGCCTTTTTGGGTCAGGGCAATGAGATTCCTGCCTTCGCCGCCCTCGATGGCCAGCATCTGCTGCCTGACCAGGCTTTCGAGGTAAAGCTTAAGCCTTGCGTGGGAGAGGTTTGACTTGTAAAGCAGCCTCGTGGGCTTCATTTTCCCGCCGCCCTCCTGCACGGCCTGGAGTATGTCAAATATTATTTCAGGCTTGCCCCTTTTTGACGTCATTTTTTGAGCACCAGCAGCGTGTTAGCAAGGAGTAACAGGTAAGCCATCACTCTCAGAGTGCTACCGACGAAGTAGAAGCTTATTGATTCAAGGATGAAAAGGAAGCTAATTTCGCTTACAAGCAGGATTACGAACGAAGCCAGCACGAGAAATGTGTTCCTGTTCCTTTTTTTAATGAAGTTCTCTGCACTATGCGTCAGAATGAAGAACAGGAGAACTGCCGGGATTATGTGTGCCGTAAGGTAAGCGTTTGACGTGCTTATAGTGAGCAGGGCAACCATGGCAATAAGAAGTGTTATAACTCTCTTGCTTTGTATTTTGAAGAACAGAGCTATTAGGAATGTGTACCCCGAAGTTACCAAGAATATTGAGAGGAACAGCGCCAGCCCCTGCAGTGACGTCATGCCATGAAGCGCGATGAATCTCGGGTTGTAGGTAAGCTCGAACTTCACGAGGTAATCAAACAGCACCCTTGATAGAAGGCCTGCAGTCACCAGCATGAATGCTGATGAGAAGAAAAGGCCGGTCCTGTTCCTGATCAGAAGGTAGCCTCTCAGGGCATAGCCTGCTATGAAAAGCGCGACAGATGCTGAGACCAGCCCGAAAGCCAAGTCTATGCTGTAGAACGCATGAACCGCATCAGCCCCAATCATACCTGAACCATGCTGAATTTTGCTTTAAAAAGATTGTGAACTTTTAATCACGGCTTTTCCTTCACAAGGCACTTATTAAGCAACTTCCATAAAACAAAGCAACCGGAGGTGATTTGCATGAGCGGTGTGAACATGCTGTTGAATGATTTACCTGCATTCAGCCAGGGCAGAGGCAACGAGGTAAGAGACTTGATGGAGAGAATTTACCGCGGCTATTGCCTGAAGCTGGAAGAAAAAGCGGGCTTGAGGAGAAAAATGCAAAGGAAGGAGGTGGTTTCTTATGGAAACGACTGATTTTGATGAAGAAGACGACGAGTGGGTTGAGCAGCTGCTTGAGGACGACGAGCTAAGCGAGAGGGAAGCGGGCTTCATGAAGGGGTACAGGGAAGCTGAGAACGAGGGGTTTGAGTGATAAAGCAGGCTTTGAAGGGATGTGATAGAGTCGAAAGATTAAGCGGACGCGCTATTTAAGCGTTGTAAATATCGTGTCGGGCGCTTCAGGCTGCGTAACGGCTGAATCGGCATTGTTCCGCACATGCACCGTAAGTGAACAGCAGCCTTTGGCAATTTCTTCAGGAGTCCCGCATTGAATCGGCACAACCATTCTGCCCCCAACCTTTAACCGCTTAACGAATTGGCCAGCCATTTGGGCTGTTGTGCCAGCACTGGCTATTATTGCGTCGTAGCCGTCCGCACTGTTTGGCGGTGGTAGTTCTTTTAACGCGTCGCCCTGGTAGATTGTAACGTTTTCGGCTCGTTGCAAGAGCTTTTGGGAAAATGCTGCAAGCGCTTCGTTTTTTTCTAAGCCGTGAACATTTCCGTTCTGCGCAATCAGGCTCGCAAGGGCTAAGACGTAACCGCATCCTGAGCCTATTTCAAGAACTGCTGATTCTCTTCCGATGTTTGCAAGTGCCAACATCGTTAGAATGAGATGTGGCTCAGAAGTATTAATGAACTTTTCACCGCTTCCCGTGAGTAAGGCGTTAAGACCATCCTGATAACCCATAGAGCCGCTTCTCACAACTTGAATGGTTTTCTCTGCTTTTTCTGCCATCTCAGGAGGGTGCCAAATAGGTAACATTGTATCCGAATTGGCAAAGGGCCTGAAGTAAGGATGAACGAACAGCTCTCTAGGCACTTGCCTATAAGCACCTACCAAGTCATCAAACGGTGTTAAGGTTAAGTCACTGTACTTATCCTTAATACCTGGGTAGGTAAGAGGATGGTTTAAGCCGGCAAATTGTACCATTCTCTTCATCTTCTCGTGAGACATTATGACGCCGGTGTAAAGCTCGGCAAACGCGTCACTGATTAGAAGCTCAAACCCTTTAGCCATTGCTCTTTCCTACCGCTCCACAAACAGGTAGTGCTTCTGCGGCTCTGTAATCTCGAGCAGTATCCTCTTCTCTATCGCCTTTTCAGGGCTGGGCATCAGTTTGAGGCGCTCCCGCATTTCCTTGAATGTCTCAAATGGCTTCTGCTCCTTCGCCTCAAGTATTTCCCACATCCTTTTCTTTCCCATCCCTGGCAGGAGCTCAAGGCTGTGCATCCTGGTACTTAACGGCTGGGCTGTGTTGAAGAAATTGATAAACCGAGCCTCGTTGGCCTTTACTATATTGGCTATAACAAATTCCATCTCTGCCTTGGCAGTCGCTGTCAGCTTTGCAGCCGGCAACCTGCCGTTTATGTGGTGTATCTTATCGCGTTTGCCCTCGCCGATATAGACCTCCTCATGCGGCTGGAGGGAAACATCCTTCTTTGGGACAAGCTCAAGAAGCACAAAGTAAGTTTTGCCGATTGCCTGCACTATCGGCGTTTTCATGTAGCCAGGCCTTGTGTCTAAAGGATAGCCGTTTGGCAGGAAGTCCAGCACTATGACATATTCTTCCCTCGTCCTTTGCTGTTCCATTCCCCACCAACCCCGAATCGCTACTCATATTACTCGCATTTTTACATTAGACTGAATTTGCCTTTATAGTGGTCAAAGTATATAAAAACCTTTTGCAAAAGAAACGGCCACTGTGCTTAAACTTATCTTCTATAGGCCTCGTCATGGTGAGTAATGGTGAGGAACACTACCTTGTTGCCTTCGACTTTAAAGAGTATCACGAAACTTCCTACGTGCGCCCGCCTCTTGCCTGCAAGATCATGCTGCAGCGGCTTGTAATGCTCAGGATTGTCCACTATTTCATTAAATTTGGCTTGTGCCCGCTTGAAGAGCTCGGAATCTTTCTTCTTCAGCTTTTTAAGCTCCTTGCTAATCTCTTCCGAGAATTCGGGCTGATAGGGCATTTAAAGCTGCTCCAAGTGGCGGTTCATCTCGTCCTTGTTTCTGAAACTTATTTTCCTGCCAGAAGCAACGTCAGCCTCAATGAGCCTTACCTTCCTTACAAAGCTTTCGCTAAAACCCTCTTCAAAGTCTGACTCAACAATCTCTTTGCACCTCAGCAACGTTTCATACTCCTCCTTTGGAATAGTCACAGCTTCACTCATAACACAGAATTCTGCTTCCGTCATATAAAAACCTTTTGCACAAGAAAGTGTTTGTCTGACGTCTGGCAAATAGCTTTTGCCAGAAAATAACACCTTACCAAGGGTCAAAGCATACGCAGGACTACACTCTGTTCTTACTTGAGAAAATAAACGCCGCCCCTTCCCGCAACACTAATATCTGGCGCTCCCATATACTTCTCAGCGTCCAAACCGACTACGATGCTAAAAGGATTTGCTACTCTATTTATCTCTTGAACGAGCTCCTCAATGTATCTCTTGGCTAATTCCCCTTTTTGTCGTGGTAGGTTCCCGCCAAGAATAGAATCA
>JACPIJ010000059.1 GCA_016188145.1 Candidatus Woesearchaeota archaeon
AGTATGTTGATTGTTGTATGGGTAAGGCTTATACGCCTATAAAGGCTGAGGCGAGTGTTCCTTCTGCGAAGAATGTGGTTGTTACCAGGAAGCCTGTGGTGTATAAGGGCAGGTTTGTCAACATGGTCATCGTGATGTTCAGAAGGTGAAAAGAGTTGCACATTGCACACCGCAGCCAACACAAAAAAGGGGCAATATGGGTCTCTGCGGTCATATACGTTCTCATAGGCATAATCGTTCTGACTGTTGTCATTGAGGCAGGAATACCGTTCATCAAGGGCCTGCAGGAAAGGAGCCATGTCAGCAGGGCAAGGAATACCTTTTCAGCCCTTGACCAGCAGATACAGGACATTGCAAAGGAGGGGCAAGGCTCGCAAAGGGTTGTTCCTCTGGAAGTGTCCGAAGGCACTGTGAAGGTGGAGGAGAACAAGCTAAGGTGGAAGATTGAAACAAGCTCCAAGGTGCTTGAGCCCCGGACCAGGGTGGAGCTGGGCAACCTCGTGATAGCATCTGACGTTGACGTTTCAGCAGCGGACATTTCAGGCTTTCACATAATCCAGAATTCCAGGGTTCTTGCCAACTTCACGAAGTTCGGCAGCAAAACAAACTTTTCAAGCATCAACACCTCTTCGCTGCTGAACTACATAGAGTTCAAGGACACGGGCTCGAAGACAACAGGCACGTTTACCTTCTTCATCAACCAGAACGCAAGCTCTGTCAGCGGCACGGGCTATACCGAGCTTTTGCAAACAGGCACGGGCTTGGCGAGCGCTACGCTCAAAGCCCACGTCAACAGCACGATTTACGAGTATGACCTTCTCCTGAGCCTCGACAGCAAGGCGGATTTCCTGCGCGGCCAGATTGAGAACTTCAGGGTTAAGTAGGCGGGTTGTCAAGCTCAGCAAGCTTCTTTTTGGCTTCAGGAAGGTGGGCTTTTGCGAACTCCAGCGCTTCTTTCAGAGTTTCTGCAGAAACCTTGTGGGCTTCGTAGACCGACTTGTTTCTTAAAATCCTGTACCGGTCTAAAGACTTTATAGCGCTTTCGTTAAACAATTTTTCCTTTATCAAAAAGGCTATCAGGGCTTCGTGCGAGTAAGGCTTAAACCCTTTCAGCTGCATCAAAGCCTGAGACGCCTCCCTCATCGCCTCATAAGCTTCCTCAAACATTATGGAAGAGAATTCCTTCTTAATTTCGCTTTCAATCAGCCTCTTTAGCCGCAGCTCGGCTTTTTCCATTAGGGATTTTGCCAGGGAAGGGTTAATAACAGACCTCTTCGCCATATTGCCCTTAATGTAAAATTCAAAATCGCGTATCATTTCATTATCTCCAGGTAGCCGCTTAAGACAATCCCGTTGGCAAGGGAATTTTTAAATTCGGCTGCAGCTTTGTCCAGTGACAACGTCATAAGCCTCACCCTCCTGTGCAGCTTTTTTTCGAACTTTTCCATGTTAGGCAGCCCGGTTTTTTTGGTAATGACGGCTATGTCGATGTCGCTTTTTGAAATATCAGTGCCCTCCGCGTAGCTGCCAAACAGCACTATCGCCTTTGGCTCTTCGAAAAAGTCCCGCAACGCCTTCACCAGCCCTGCGTCGTAAATGGAAACCAGGTTATAAGCCCTTTTGACGAAAGGGTATCTTCCCTCAAAATCCGCCTCTACCGCCTCAACCATCCTCTCTTTCTTCGACTTAAGCATTCCCTGCTTCTTCAGCCTTTTAACTATTTTAATCACCCCTGTGCTTGATATGCCGGTGAGCCGGGCTATCTGCCGTATGTGGAACTGCTTTTCAGGGCTCTCAAAAAACAGCCTCATTACCCTCAACGTGTTATCTTCGGTTATCATCTGATAACTTTAGTTATCAACTGATATTTAAAGTTTTCGGTTAGAGTGCGGGCAGGCTTCCTCCAGCTATGGCCTGAGAATTTCAGGGCAGTAAGCGCAAAACAGCACAAACTTTTAAATAATCTTCTGCACCGCTCTCAAAACAGCATGCCTGTGGCGTATGATTCAGCTGGAAACACTTCAAACGCGAGGAATGAAGTCGCAAGCTTGGTGCGCAGAGGCTCAGCTTCTGCCTATTTTGCACTGCTGAAAAAGCACCTTGTTGAGGCTGTAAGGAACTCTCTGAAGTCGGTAACTCCGAAAAAGCTGTTTCTGGGTGTTGCTACCGTTGTTGTCATTTTGCTGTTCGGTAGGAACATCAAGGACATCCTGCTCGTGGCTGCTTTGGGAATCGCGGCTTCGTATTCCACCATTTACAAACGCACAATCCGCGTGCCCTCAGCTGTTGAGATGGTGACCTTTGGCACTGTCATTACAGGTGCAGCCTACGGGCCTCTCGTTGGCGCGCTGTTCGGTGTCATAACAACGATTGCGTCCGAAATCATCAGCTCTGGAGTGGACGTGAACACGCTTTTTTATGCCATAGCGAGGGGCATTGCCGGAGGGCTTGCCCGGACGATGGTTGTTAGCTTGGGATGGAGCGTTGTCGTGGCAGGCATGGCTGCCATGGTAATCTTTCACCTTGTCTCCGACTTCATCTACGTCATCTCAGGCGGCATAGAGGCAGTGCCTAAGATAATTTACTTTATCATCGTCAACACTCTTTTCAACCTGCTTGTTTTCGCGTTCTTTGGCAATCTCGTCCTCAGCGTAGCCCTGCTTTGAAAACAGCGAGCTGTCAAGTTTGTGAAGAAGTAGGCTTAAGAGAACTAAAATCTGCCGAAACGGATAGGCTTTGCGTGCTCTTTCATCGTTGTGAAAACGACTTGTGCAATCTCTTCCAAGCTGCTTGGCACGCTTCTGAAAAGGGCGCCATTGCTGGATTCGAAAAGAGGGGCCTGCATTTGACTTCCTAAGGTATTGTTGCCAAAGTGTTGGCAGTTTGCAACCTAAACCTTTAAATATTCCAGTATACAAATATCAACAAATAAGGATTATTGTGTACTGGATAGAGCATCGTATAACTATCGTTCGGCAGCGGTAGCATTAGTTAAATGGCTGCTGCGGCGCTAAAGTCAGTGAAAAGTGGTGAATGGATGAATGGCTGAGGCGGTTTCTGAGTTTGGGCCGATGGGCCAGCAGCCCGCTGCTGCGGCAGGGGCAGCAGGTATTCAGCTTACGCCGCAGCCCACCATTACTGCGGGCGAGCAGGGCGCCCCTGAGTTCTTTATTGACCTAAGGCCAAGGTTTGTGAAGCTTCCTGACATCAGCGTCAAGGAGAGCATCAACATCCGCTATCCGCTGCTGCCGCCGTATGCCTTTGCGCACATTTACTGGGACAATACGGCAAAGGAGCTTCTTTACTCTGTTGAGGAGGTGCTTCTGACAGATACGGAGAAGGAGCTTCTGAAGCTGATTCAGCTTGGCCTTGAGGAGATGATTAACATAAGCTATGCTTACGCTTCCAAGTCCGACCTTCTGATAAAGTACCTTGAGAAGAACGTCCAGTCAATCCTTGCCGAGCTTGGCGCCAAGGTGTCAAGGCAGTCTTACCTCAAGATAATGTATTACATCTACAGGGACTTTGTCGGGCTGAATGAGATTGAGCCGATGATGCACGACTTCTACATTGAGGACATAGAATGTAATGGCGTTGAAACGCCCATTTACATCGTACACAGGAAGTACCAGAACATGCGGACCAACATCGTGTTCCCTGAGATGAAGAGGATTGTTGATTTTGTTGAAAAGCTCGCCCAGAAGACCGGCAGGTATGTCAGCTTTGCCAAGCCGCTCCTCGACGGCAGCCTTCCGGATGGAAGCCGTGTCAATGCAACCTACACCAGCGATGTAACTACGCACGGCCCCACGTTCACGATAAGGAAGTTTACAAAGGACCCGCTGACGCCTGTTCACCTTCTTGGCTACCAGACAGCAAGCGCTGAGATGTTCGGCTTTCTGTGGCTGGCTGTGGAGAATAAATTTAACATAATGGCTATTGGTGAGACGGCCTCCGGCAAGACAACATTCCTTAACTCAATACTTCAGTTTGTTCCTCCAGAGGCAAGGATAGTCTCGATAGAGGACACGAGGGAGCTTAACCTGGCTCACGAGAACTGGATTCCCGCCGTTGCCAGGGTGGGGTTTGGCATACCGAACATTCTGGGCAAGCAGTATGGCGAGATAAGCCTCTTTGACCTGCTCAGGGAAACATTCAGGCAGAACCCTGATTACGTTGTAGTTGGCGAGGTGAGGGGAAAGGAGACTTACGTGCTATTTCAGGGGATGGCTTCCATCCCGGGCGACCAGAAAATAATGGTAGTGCAGGATAACAAGCCAAAGCTGGTAAGGATTGATGAGATTACCGATGTTAGCAACTGTCAGACAGTAGCTTTTGACCCGGTTACTTGTGAGGCTAAGCTGCTGCGTGTCACAGCTCACATTAGGCATCCTGAACGGTCTGAGCTGGTCAGGATAAGGACAAAAACGGGAAGGGAAATAATAGCCACTCCTGACCATTCGCTGTTTACCATTGACAGCCAAAACCAAATGGTTGATGTCCCCGCTGGTGCTTTGAAGTCCGGGGATAAGCTCGCAATAGCAGCGAGAATACCGTGTGGTTATGCTGACATCAGCAAATTGAATCTGATAGAAATCATACCCAACATACGCATTTACGCTCCTGAGCTGATTAAGGAGGCTTCTCACAAGCTTGGCTATTACCAGGCTTCAGCTGTTTGCGGAGTGGCATCAATAACAGATTATTACGGCAATTTCAGGAGGGCAAGCCCTGCCTCAATGAGAAGGGACATGTTCTTCAGTTTAATGGAGGCTGCCGGTACACCGGTAGAAAAGGCGGAATTGAGTGTAAAACTTTTAAGAAAAAGCAGGCCTATACGTGCGGAACTGGAAATCACCGATGAATTCCTGAGGCTCCTGGGCTATTTCATTTCAGAAGGCACTGTCAACTTTTCCGGCAAAAACAGTTCCGTTGCCTTATACAACAAAAATCCGGAAGTGCTTGAAGACATGAGGCGTTGCTTGACTGAAGTAACAGGCATTATACCTGCAGAGAGGGTAACGGCTCGCGGTTTTGGAGAGGCGACAGAGCTCAAAATTGGCAACAGGATTTACGCTGAGCTGTTGAAGGCACTATGCGGCAAAAGCAAGGAAAAGATGATGCCTGACTTTATTTTTGGCTTATCAAAAGAGAAAATAGGGCACTTCCTGTCCGGCTTGTTCACCGGCGATGGCCACATAACGACTCAGTCCTTTGGGTACACAACGATTTTAAGGGGACTTGCCCAACAGTTGCAGCAGCTTTTGCTTGTTTACGGGATTGTCGCAGCTGTTTACAAAAATAAGACAAAAAAGACCTACGGCTTGGCATTTTACAGGGAGGAGGATAAAGAAGAGTTTCTTAAGCACGTTAAGGTTCTTGGCAGAAAGGATTTCAGAAGGAAGGCAAAGACGCAGAATAGCAAAAAAATAAATGATGTTTATCTCGACACAGTAAAAGAAATAGAGGTGCTGCAGCTGAAAGAGCCTGTGCCTGTGTACGACCTGTCTGTTCCGAAGGCTGAAAATTTCCTTAGCGCGACAGGCATAATCCTTCACAACTCCGGGCACCCTTCGTTCAGCACGTTCCACGCGGCATCTGTGGAAACGATGATTCGCAGGCTTGAAACCCCGCCGATAAACCTGCCTGCCTCGCTTGTTGACTCCCTTGACATTGTCTGCAGCGTTATACACGTCAAGGACCAGAGGCGGAACATCAGGAGGGTCAAGGATGTCAAGGAGATAATCGAGGTCAAGCAGCAGGTTGGCACCGTGGATTCCAACACTCTGTTCGAGTGGAACAGGATTGAGGACAAGTTCGTTTACAACGGGAACTCGCACATTATGTCGGTAATAAGCAAGAGAACAGGCCGCACGATAAAGGAGCTGGAGGACGATGTCAGGCTTAGGGGGCTGCTCCTGACGAAGCTGCTTGAGAAGAACATGACGCACTACAAGGACGTCACAAGGATCGTTAACGAGTATTACAAGGACCCCGATGCGGTTTTGAGGTTTTTTAACATTAAATGAGTAAGGCGTTATCTGTGGTGAGTAAGGGAAGGAGAAGCTAATGTTGCAATCCTGCCGATGCAGGATTTGCACATTCCGCATTGCGGAATTGTGCCGGAGAGGCAATGTCAGCGGAGAGCTGACATGCTTCGTCTTTACGACGAAGCCAGCAAAAACAGGTCTAAGCATGGCGAAAGAGAGGGAAAGAGGCGCATTGTCGCTTGAAAGGCTGAATGAGCAGCTTTCAAAGGCAGGTGTGATGATGGAGCTTTACGAAAAGCGTGCCGGTTCGGTTATAGGGAACAGGGCTGAGCTTGAGCATGTGCAGGGCGAGATGAAAATCATTAGGGATGAGATACTTTCTGCGCTGGCGCATTCAAGGAAAAGCCTGCAGGCGCTGCAGCAGGAAGTTAAGGAACTGGGATTAAAAGGCTGAAAATGGGAGTTAAGGGCTGAGATGCCGCACAAAAACGCGCAACAGCTGCTGGGCGAGGTTGGTGAGCTGCTCAGGGAGTTTGAGGTCTACCTCGCGCAAAAGGAGTCCTTGTTTACCGAGCTGAAAAAGCTTGGCACTGATTACCAGGCTGGCAAGTACAGTTACGCCGAGTATGAGGAAAGGCAAAAGGCTGTCCTGAGGGGCAGGAGCAGGGCTGAGTGGGTCAATTATTATAACGCCTACATGTACTCGTTGCTTAAAAAGGCCGATTTTATCGTCTCACAGGCTTTTGCAATAGTTCATGATGATGATTCTTTCAACAGCTTGGAAGTGGTGGGCGGGGCAAAGCTGCCTAAATCCGTGCAAAAATCTGCCGCCTCTGCCCCGGTCTCTGCCGCGGCTGCAGCAACCGATGCGGCAGCAGTTGCAGTTGCTGAAAATTCTGTTGTCCGGAAGCAGGAGGCGCAGCGGCATGCTGGGGTCTTCAGAATTGACAATGAGATTGAGCGCCTCAGGCAGCTGCTTGCTTCGCGGCCAGTAAGCCAGCAGCAGCTTGAGAAGGTAGAGCGGGCATTTGGGGGGTTTGAGGGCAGGCTTGAGGGCATAAAGGGAAAAATCAGCGTGAACATACCCAAAGCTGAAGAGCTTGCAGGGGAGGTTGAGCAATCCGAAAGGAAGGCTTTAAAGGCAAGGGCAGAAAGGAGTAAACAGCTTGCCAAGCAGCTTTCTAAAACAACCTCGGTTTCTCAGCCTTCCAAAGGCGTTTTTGCAGCAGCGATGAGGTCTGCGGCACTGGTTGCTAATGCTGCGAAGGCCGCGCTAAGATTTGTGGCCGGTGTTCCAGCCACTGCCGCCAAATCAGTCAGGAATGCTATAAGGAGAATCAGGGCGAGAGCGCCTTCAGTGCCAAAGGAGAAGCCAACAGGGCAGACCATGGAGCCAACCTTTTCAAAGCTGCCTTCACCGTCTGCCCTTTTCAATCGTAAAGAGCAACAGGTCGGGGTACCAACGCCCCTGCAGAAGGAAGGGATTTTCTCAGCGCTTAAGCAGCTTGTCAATCCGAAAAGCGCGAAGAAGAAGGGCATATTTGTTGAGGAAATAGTTGCAATGGAGAAACGTGCGAAGAGAAGCGAGATGCTGCCTCTCGAGCAGCGAAAAGAGCCTGCCGGGCTGGCCTTTGGCTGGTTTTCTGTAAGGGGACTCCTTAATGAGTTCACTGAGAAGTTCAGGTCAAGGCAGGAGCCGATTCTGGCTGAAAAAACAGCGATTCCAATGCACATGAAAAAGCTGAAGGAGATGCGCAAGAGGCTTTACGAGGAGGAAAAGCTTTCAAGCTTCGATGCTACGCTCCTGGCTCAGGAGGCCAGAAGGGTAAAGCGCATACTTGAGGTCGAGAAGCCTGAGGTTTACCATGGAAGCTCTGTTGGGCTGATAGCAAACCTTACCGTCAGGAAGATAAGCCTGTTTCTTGTTGACGCGTTCCCGGAGTTTTTCGGCTTTCTTTACAACGCCCTTCGGGCAGCGAACGTCAAGGTGCTTTCAAATACCTACGTTAACATAATGATTCTTTCGACCATGTTTGTAGTTGGCATTACGTTCGCTATACTGCTGCCATTGTTCCTGATACTGGGCTACCCGATTTACCAGATAGTCCTCAGAACCCTGATTTTCAGCTTTATTGCAGGATTTGCCTGTGCGACAGTCTTCTACGCCTACCCGTTCGTGAAGATTAAGGAACGGCGCAGGAATATCATGACAAACATGCCGTTTGGCGTGAACCACATGGCTGCAGTCGCAACCTCTGGAGTCCCGCCATCTTCAATGTTTGAGCTCATTTCCGCCTCAAGGGAGTATGGCGAGATTGGAATTGAGGTCAAGAAGATAGTTGACTTTATCAACATTTTCGGCTACGACCTCCTGACCGCTATACGGACTGTTGCGGCTACCACACCTAGTCAGCAATTCAAGGAGTTTCTGGACGGGATGGTAAGCACTATAGAGACGGGCGGCGACCTTGACAGCTACCTCAGGCAGGAGGCTGACCAGGCTGCACTCACTTACAACCTTGAAAGGCAGCGCTACAACGAGACGGTCAGCACCTACTCTGACATTTACACCGGCCTGCTGATTGCAGCGCCATTGTTTTTCGTTGCGGCAATGGCCCTTGTCAACCTGCTGGGAGGCACACTGGGCGGGATTGGAGTAGATGTAGTGATGGCGTTTGGGGCATACCTTGTGATACCGCTGCTCAACATAGGATTCCTCGTGTTCCTGCAGGTAACCCAGCCGGAGGTGTGAAAGTTAGGTGAAAAGTTTTTTAAAGAGCGCATATGCAAGAATACTTTAAAAGAGGATAGAACAAAACATTATATAATCAAAAGGCATTCATAGGAACTGTGGTTTTAATGACTAACGGTAATTATGAACAATTAAAAGCCAAATTTTTAAAAGCCTATGCCAACGTGCCAGAAGATGAAAGAGCTCAGCCAATAATCCTTATTAACAGAAAGACTTATAACTGGAATACGGCATTTGACGAAATAACAGCTGATACAGAGTTAGGGCGTAGCATCATTATAAAAATGCACGATGTTGGTTTACTATGAGTGAGGACTTAATTTTGAAAGAAAGATCTAGAGAAGAGATAAAGGCTATTGTACTTGCAAGACTTGAAACGTTAAATAAAGACGCCAAAATTATGCTTATGGGTTTTGATAAGCCCTTAACCGTGAAAGACTTGATTAAAGAAGTTGAAAAAGATACAACACTCGGTAAAAAAGTGGTTGAAGTTCAATTTGCCTTCCTAAAAATGCTCGCGAATGGAGAGATTTAAGTTGAGGAAAACTATTCTTTTTACTCGTCCCTATTATGATCAAGCAACGCAATATTTGCATTTTATTTCTGGGAAATTGGTTGACCAATTGAAGTACGTTAATGAACACACTGTTATTAACTTAGACGCTAAGACGGTATCAAGGGATTATTTTGAATCGGCTGTTAAAAGTCGCAACCCTAGACTGGTCGTTCTAAATGGCCACGGAAGCAAGGATGCCATATACGGTGATGATAGAGAAAAAATATTGGATGAAAATAACGTTCACGTGCTGAATTCAAAAATAGTGTACGCTGTAGCCTGTGATTCGTTAGAAGGACTGGGAGAATTGGCGGTAAACAAGGGAAAAGCCACCAGTTATATTGGTTATGGGGCTAATTTTATGATAATAATTGACCCATCGCGAACTGCCGTGCCAACTAAAGATAAAAACGTGCAGCCGTTTATTCAGGTATATGCCATGACTGTTTTGAGCATAATATCTGGCTTAACGATAGCTAAATCGATTGAGAATACCAAGGCAAAGATAAAAAGCTTAATTAGGGAATATGGCGTATCAGGCATTATGGATAGATATGGTGATGCTCCTCTAATTAGATGGGCGTTACATTGGGATTTATTCTTTCTTGATATGCAAGGCGATGCGGAGGCATGTTTTTAATAGCTGAAATACGCCCAAGGGAACCTCCAAATAGAAAACTAATTAAACTGCTTTTCCGCAAGTAAATGTTATGGTCAAGATACTGTTTGAGACGAGGCACAAGGCAGCGCTTGGGATTGCACTCCTGCTCCTGCTCGGCGACTTCTATTTTTTCAGCGGAAAGGTTTTCTTTGTGCCGTTTCTCGCTGTGGTCGCCATTGCCGCCACATTGCCGTACTGGCTTGATATTATGGCGGAAAACAGGAGGCAAAAGGACGTTGAAACAAGGTTCCCCGAGTTTGTCAGGAACCTCTCTGGCGCCATAAAGTCTGGTATGCCCGTAGCTCAGGCTGTTGTTCACGTTTCAGAAGGCGACTATGGCTCACTGACTCAGCATCTTAAAAAGCTTGCCTGGCAGATAGAATGGTCAATCCCTTTCCACAGGGCCTTCATTAACTTTGGGAAGGAAACAGAGAACCCTGTGATAAGGAGGGCCATAGCGACTGTTATTCAGGCTGAGCAGGCAGGCGGCAACATTGAGGACGTCCTGGTTTCAGTCACGGAATCCTTGCTGCAGATTAAGAAGATTAAGGAAGAGCGCAAGTCAAGCATACACGCGCAGGTGATGCAGAGCTACATAATCTTTTTCGTGTTCCTGGGCGTTATGATTGTCATACAGAACCTCCTTATCCCGTACATGATCCAGTTCGGGGCTACGAATACGGAAACGGGAGTTACAGCAGCGCAAATCGGCGGGGGCATAAACCTGCAGGCGCAGCTTGACTTTTCCTCGCCTGTGAATTTTTTCATCTCTCTTGGCGGCTGGTTGATGAGCCTTAACGGCATATTCCTGCTGATGTCCATGATTCAGGGATTCTTCGCCGGCGTTGTGCTCGGCAAGCTTGCCGAGGGCGATTTGACTTCAGGGCTGAAGCATTCGCTTATTATGATGACTGTCGCTTTCATGCTGATAACATTTGCCCAAAGCATCCTGCAAACTGCTGGTGCCGGTGTGCCAGGGATTGCGGCGGGGTAAGTGAAGGGTGTGGTAAGTGAAGCTTGTCATTGACGTGAGAAATTCTGTCGAAGCAAATGCGGCAGTTTACTTTGAAAAGGCAAAAAAAGCCAGGAAAAAGCTCGAAGGCGCAAAAGCAGCTCTCGAAAAGACGCAGCAGAAACTGCGGCAGCTCATATCCCGGAAGGAAATAGCCGATAAAATGTTCGCTGTAGAGGCTGAGGAAAAGAAAACCGCGGCAGCGAGAAACCAGCAAAAAGAGTGGTTTGAAAAATTCAGGTGGTTTGTAAGCTCTGAGGGCTTTCTCTGCATTGGGGGGAGGGATGCAACCACAAATGAGATAATAATGAAGAAGCATGCTGAAAAAGATGACATCGTGTTCCACACAGAGCTTGCAGGCTCGCCTTTCTTTGTCGTAAAAAGCAGTAGCCACGAAGGCCCTATCGGCCCTGCAACAATAGAAGAAGCGGCAGTCGCAACCGCAAGCTATTCCAGGGCATGGAAAGCCGGCCTTCAGTCTGTCGACGTTTATTGGGTGAAGCCCGAGCAGGTGAGCAAGGAGGCTAAAGCCGGCGAATACCTTGTGAAGGGCGCTTTCATGATTTACGGCAAAAAGAATTATGTTCCTGTCATGGTTGTGCTTGCCATTGGCATAGCTTCTGAAGGAAGAATAATGGGCGGGCCGGCAGCCGCCATTTCAAAAAATTGCGCTAAGTCGGTAAAAATCCTGCAAGGCGACAACAGGCCCAGCGATGTAGCAAAGAAGATAATAAAAGTTCTGGGCCTCGATAGCAGCTACCTTGACGAAATAATAAGGGCTATGCCTGCCGGGGAATTCAAGGTGGTTGGTTGAGATGATTTCAGTAAGGAAAGCGGCTTTGAAAGACATTCCTTCAATTGCCGGTCTTTGGTGCGAATTCATGAAGGAGCACGATAAGATAGTGCTTGTGAGAAATAAAAAGCTTAGCCGATACACGCCCAGAAAGAAAAATGCGGAGAATAACTACAGGTCATTCATCAAAAAGCAGCTTAAATCCGGAAATGGCGCAATATTCCTTGCAGAAGCAGAAGACACAGCAGCAGGATATGTCTTCGTAATCATTAAAGACGAAATCCCTGTCTTCAAACTCAAGAAGATAGGCTACATCAGCGACCTGTACGTGAAAAAAGCATTAAGAGGAATGAAAATCAGCTCAAAGCTTAAAGATGAAGCAATGAAATGGCTCAAGAAGAAAGGTTTGAAGCACATTTCAATCGGATTGTATGTTGACAATGAATTTGCGCATTCTGTCTATAAGAAGTGGGGCTTCTTTGACTACAAGCTTGAGATGCGAAGAAAGATCGATAAAGTCGTGCTGAAAAAGAAGGCAAAGAAGCTTTCCCTTAGGAAGTGGAAAGGGTATCTCGGAACTTTTGACACTGATAAGCTGATGGAAGAACTCAGGTAGCTGAGCGCCTTATTTTACAGAGTTTTCTTCGCTGCCGGAGTTGTTTAAGCTGGTGTTGCTGCCTTGCTCAGTCCCAAGCCCTTCCCTTAGTATAATGTCTATCTCCCCGAAGTTCTCCTGCTGCAGCAGGTCAAGCTTCCTGTAGTCAACGTTTGCAAGGTGCAGCAGCGGCATGAACGTGAGAATCTTCGCCTCCTTCGTTGCGTCTTTTGGCAAAAGCTGTGTGAACGTGAGTTTTCTGCTTGCTTTAAACATGCTTGTGACCTTATCATATACTTCGCCTATGAGTTTTCCCATGTCTGTCTTTCTTCTCGGCACTTCCATCGTCACATGCGGCATCCTCCTTGCTACCCTCCTGTCCCTTACTTCAAGGGCTTTCTGCAGCGATATGACCAGGTCATAGATTGAGACTTTTCTTTTTCGCGGCTGCGGCGTTCGCGGCAGCAGTGGGTGAGCTGAGTAGTCTTCATACCCCTGTTTGCCGTAGCTGTCAAGCTCCTCATAAAAGCCCTCATAGGCGCTTTCCTCATCCTGGGGTGTCATGAGCCTGTCCAGCTCTGCCATTTCCTCCCCAACAAGAAGGTTTGACTTTATTTTCAGCAGTATCGAGGCTGCCAGCACCATCTTGCCGGACACCCTGAAGTCAAGCTCCTTGAGCTTCTTGAGCATCTGGACATACCTCTTCGCCAGGACAGAAACGTTTACATCCCAAGGATCCATCTGCTCGCTCTTGACAAGCTCGTAAATCATGCTCCTCCAAGTTACCTCGTTGCTTTCCTTGCCCAAAACTATCTGCATGATGCGGTCTTCCATGCCCCGAATTCTCGTACATCAGCTATTTAAATTGCACGGTTTCCGCCACAAAACATAAAACTATTTAAGCCGCTGTTTTTTGCACTTTGGCAATGGGCCCGTGGTCTAGTGGTTAACTTCCCAGCGTCGCTTGGAGTCCACAGATGACGTCTCCCTTACACGGAGAAGGCCGCCAGTTCGAACAGCCCTTTTTTCGCAGCGGCGAAAAAAGCCCTGGGGGAAACGGCTTCGAAAGTCTGGCCGGGCCCACTAAACCTTTTTGTTCGCTGCAGCTCCAAAAAGCTTTACCAAAAAACGGACTTAATACAAAAACATTTAAAATACAGTCTTTGTTGTTTTTGATTGACCTTTTTGGCAGAAGGCAGTCGTTTCTTGATTGACCTTCTTCCTAAGAAGGTCATGCGACGGTGGTCTAGTGGTATGACACGACCTTGCCACAACCCTTTTTCCGCCTGCTGGCGAAACCCAAATCGGCAGCAGCCGATTGGGCCCAGTCGACGCAAGTCGACTTGGGAAAGCGTTGACGGAAAACGGGTATGCAAAGAGGTCGTTACCCGGGTTCGAAAAGCCCTTTTTTGCCGCGGGCAAAAAAGCCCTTGGGGAACCAAATCGAGCAAAAGCTCGATTGGTCCAGTCGTCTAGAAGACGACTTGGAAACGGCTGCGAAAGTCCCGGCCGTCGCACTTTTTATTTTCAATAGCTTATCTTCAGTTTTCTTGCTATCTGCTTGAGAATCAGCTTCATTTCTATTTGTTCTAACTTTATTTCTAGATGCTCCTTCCTCATTATGGTAGCTTCTTTCTTAAGGGAAGAAATATCGGCCAACACTTTACCAACGCCTATTCCAATCCCTACAAGTGCCATTGCCACTGCGCTTAGTGCTTGCAATTCGGTAAAACTCATTTTACAATCCCAGTGAGTTGGAGAATCACTAAAACTATTATTATGGTGCCACACCATCTAGGCAGTAAAGCCATCCAAGAATCTCTCACAAAGAACCACATTATCAAGTTATAGGTTCTTTTAAGCGCTTTTACCGCTATTGCAGTATCGGTGTTAATGCCTCTGTCCAAGTCGGGGTATTTTCTGTTCTCCTCAACGGCATTTACGAATGTCATTCCTTCTTTTATTAGCTGCACTTCTTAATAAGCTTTGTGCCTTACTTTCCGGAAATTTTCCGACGACAATTGAAAGATTTTCAGCAGTGCCGTGTGGCTTCCGGAAAACCGGCGTTTTTACGCAATTTTTCCCAGATTTGACGTATTGTGATACATTTGTTTTTGTTGCAGTTCGGCCCAGCAAACAATCGGTTTTAGTATAATTTATGCTACTCATAAGTAGTAATAAAATAGAAAGATTTAAATAGGGGAATATCCGGAGTAAATGTAGGTTAAGAAGGGGAAAAGCGCATGGTACACCTGTTGTTTCCGGGAAGGCACCTTGTCAATACAAGGTTCCAGGAAGATTACCTTAGGCAAGTACTTGGAGTGCCTCTTGGCGGCCTCAAGTTTCTGCACAGGGCCCAGAACTTGCCGGAGGACGGTACCCTTGACGACATAGTCTTTGCGATAACCTCAAGGAACATGGATAATTCAAGGTTTAACCCTGTTTCGTTTGTTTACCGCGCCATTGCAGTTGATAGGTTTGGCAGTCAGTTTAATTCTAGGGGGATAAATCACAGGGTTTACGGCATTCCTGACCATGGCGTAACAGACAAGTTTCCTGAATTAACGCTGAAGGAGATACTTGAGCAGTCCGAGGGCGAGCTTAAGCTCACTCCGGAAAACACGGTTGTTGTGTGCTCAACGCCTTCTGTGACTGAGCTTTACAAGAGGCGTGGCTTCAGCATACTGCCTGCTGAGCTGGTGTCGTTGAATCCTGAACGGTACAGCGCTCTGAGGCCAATAGACGTTGTCAGGCGTATTGCAGAGGCTGGTGAAAACTGGGCAGCTGACCCTGTGGTTATGGAAAACCTTTCTTCTGCTACCCTGAGCACCTTCCTTACCCATTCAGAGGTTCCGAAGAAAATTATTCGGTTGTTTACAGACCCGCTGCTTACAGAGGAAGGAAGCCTTACGGAAACCAGGGATTACGGCGCTTACGTTGTTGGCATGGGCAACAAGGAGATTATAGAGCTCAAATATAATGACATCAGGCATGCGATAAAGCCTGGCAAGATTGTTGACCACGGCTGCGCTGATGGCGCTTTGATTGCCAGAATGGCCAGGGACTTTCCCGACTCTGACTTTTACGGCATTGACGCTTCTGCCACGATGATAGAGCTTGCTAGGCAGGGTCAGACCCTCAAGCGCTTTGGTAATGACACGTTTGTGTTTTTCAGGCACGGCAACATAATCAGCCCTCTTTTCAAGGGCCCGGCCGCCGACACGATTACCTCCTTATCATTGCTGCATGAGGTTTGGTCTTATGGAGCACAGCAAAGGTCAATCGATGACTACTTGGCATCTGTCCGCAGCCAGCTCGTGCCTGGCGGTCGCTTGGTTGTGAGGGATGTGGTTGGCCCAGAGGACAAGGAGCAGGAGGTTTACCTCTGGTGTAATCCTAATGATGGCTTGAACAGCAACATTGAGGCAAGGCTTGACACACCGAGTCAGCTCAAGTCGCATTTGGATGGCTTGTCAACGAGTGCCAGATTCAGGAAGTTTGCAATTGACTTCCTTGCTGGCATGAGGGCAAAAGGCAAGCGCGGTCCTGAAACAGCAATCAGGTACAGGACTGAACGCATTGGCGGCGTTGACTATTTTGTGCTGAGGCTGAAGGATGCTGCTGAGTTCATGACAACGAAGGACTACACTGACAACTGGCAGAGCGAGATGAACGAGGAGTTCACAGCAAAGAGCTTTGCAGAGTGGAAGGAAACCTTGGCCAAGGCAGGCTACAGGGTCATTGAGAACCCGAACGAGCCTGAAAAAGGCTCCAGGGCTTACACCAATCCGTGGATGATTGAGAAAAGATTTAAGGATAAGGTAGCATTATACGCCAAGGTCCAGGACGGCACTCTTAAGCCGAGGGCCTGGCCTGTTACAAACATGGTGCTTGTGGGTGAGAAGATATGAGTACTCCAGTGTTAAGTCCTGAGAAAATAATTCGATATTCAGAAACCCGACTTTTTGGGCAGAACGTATCGCCAAGCGACGTGCAGTCTATTACTCTCCACAATGGCGTTCTGCCCTCAAGACTTGAGCATATGCTGGAATCAGTTGGTGGGTCGGCGTTTGACCGCGTAATTCAGCAAAATGGCCGTGAGCCAATTTATTTTCAGCATGGCGGGTTGCATATCCCGCAGTACAGCGGTTTTGGCAGGCGCAGGAGATATGAACAAATGATTTTGGCTTACTTACAGGCAAGCGGTCTTCCTATAGAGTTCCGCTCCCAGGAAGTTGAGGGAAAAGCGCGAAAAACAAATCACGCTTATGATAACTTCGCCTATGATTTTGTAAAGAAGTTATTTGAAACAGAGCAGATGGATGATATAACCCGAGTTATCTTTGGCCCCCTATCAGCCGTTACTAAGCAGGCTCAAGTCCTAAAAGTTAGACCTGACGACTATTTGCCTTCGCAAATTGTTGTTGTGAAGGAAAAGAAAGTCTTGAATGTGGGCTATGTTTTTTCAGACCAAGCAGGTATCCTTATTGACAAGATGCTTATTGAGTACGCAGCCATTTCACAGCAAAAGCGTGATAAGTTTGGAATTCAGCTTTTCATGTTTGGTCGAGTTGGAGGTTTGCACGATGATATGAAGCGTCACGACCTTGTTTACCCAACTGGGACTGTTGATGATACCGACCTTGAAGAGGGAAGACGCTTTGTCTACCCGATGCATAACGTGCTGGCGTCGGGCCACAAATTTGAAGGCCTTAACCTGAACACAAATGCGGTTATAAACCAGAGTATCGAACAGTTAAGAAGAGCGGTCGATTCGAAATGCATCTGTGTTGAAATGGAAACTAGAGAAACAGTTGATGCTGTTAATCAGGGGAGGAGAAGATATGCTGGAACATTGGGGATTGGGTTTGGCTTTGTCGGTCACGTTTCTGATGTGCCATTGAAAAACGATACAATTGAAAAGGAACTTGATTCTGATGAAGGTGAACAAGCGGCTCTAGAGCAAATAGTCTCTTACATAACCTCTTCAGAAGCTAATCCGTAGGTTAAAATTAAAGATACTTCTGCCTTTTAGCTTCCAAATTGCCGATAATTGTGAGTTGCGGTCCTGCCTTTAGCCTTATCACGCTCCCTATTGTGAAGTCGTTAGTGAGGTGGGCTCCGTCTATGTATATTCTGCCCTGTCTTGTGTGGGAATGCACTTCCAACTCTTTGGCAAATCCCGGTTTTTCTCCACGGATGCCTCTTGAAAAATATTGTATCTCTGTTGAGCTTAGCGGCATTACTGTACCGTTTTCTTGGTACATCCAGGCTGTCGAGCCTGCTGCTGTGCACACCAAGAGGCCGCTGCTTCTCACTTCCCTTGCATTGCCATCCGCAATGAGGGTATACCTTGTCATCGCAGCGGGGTTTGTGTGCGCGACCAGTATGTCGTTGAGCACTGGCTCAGGAATCTTTTTGCCATTTAGCATTATTTCAAGCCTGTTCAGCATTGTAAGAGGAGCCTTTCCTTCTTCTATTTCCTCCAAAGCCATTTCAAAATTATCGGCTGCCGCATAAGTGAAGAAGCCGGTGCTCGCATTCGGGTCTGAGTTCACTCCCAGGATTGGCACATCGGGCGTGACTAGGTAATGTGACACTTCAAGGAAGGTGCCATCTCCTCCTACAGAGATTACAAGGTCGCTGCTACCGATGCCCTTTTTCTCAAGCTCAGCCCTGTATATGGCATCGTGGCTTATGCCTGCCCTGTTCAGTCCCTGCATTATTGTTTCGAGGCTCCTTTGCTGGGCTTCGTGGCTGCTCTTCATGCGCTCGACGTCAGTGTTGTTCTCTGCCATGAACTCCTTCAGTTCCTCATCTGGCGAGTTGCTGTACAGCTCGTACACACTTTTCTTGTAAACGACCAGCACGTTCCTCATATTAAGCACCATCCACACTAACTTAATGTATAAGTAACACTAACTACTATTTAAAGTTTTCGCCAATACTCGCTATAGCCCCCGGTACAGAATAAGCTATTCAAGAAGCGTCTTAAGCACGTGCCAGCTGAAGCCGGGCTTGGCATCAGTGGTCACGGCAACGTTGCCGTATCTTTGCTGCGTTGTCACGTCTGGCTGGATGTGCTGGCGTATGACAAGCGGGTCGTAAAGGTGGGCGTTATCTTGCTCATTTTTCATACCTCGCGGCCATTGCTTTCAGCAAATTGAGCCCGCTGATTATGGAGTCCCTTTGCATGCATACGTCATCGCCAAACATCAGGGTCCTGTAGCCCATCCTGAGGAGGTTGTCCGCGTCTCCAATGTCCTGACTTGCCGGCTCAAGGCTGTAAGCAAGCGATGGGAAAATCCTTGAAGCTGCAATTGCGGTCTTGTCCTTGGCAAGGATGGCTTCAAGCGCGGGAATTATGTGATGAGGCATTTGCAGCTCAATGAACAGGTCTCCTCTTGCCGCCATGAGCCTTGGCTCTCCTTTCCAGTCATTGGCAGCATATTCAAGGCCTTTTCGTGATTCTATCTTAGCAACGACTTTGGCTGCCGAATCAAGCTTTTTCAGCTCTTCAACGTCATTCTGGCTTTCGACAAACGAGAGCATGTAATTGTGCATGCCTGTTTTCACCGCTGCCTCGATGTATCTCTTGTCAGTGTCTGTCAGATTACCTTCAATTTGCAGCGAGTGGTGCGGTATGTTGACCGCTTCTCCTGGCCCAACAACCCTTTTTGGGCCTTCAAGCATTATCAGCTTGTTGCCATTCACTGCCGCAACTGTTGCTGACTCCTTGCCATCTGAGAAGTATGCCTTTGTTCCAGCATCTACACTTATCCTGTGGCTAAGCTCTAGTTCGGTGAATGGTGGCACGCCATATGTTGTTACCCTGAGCTGCCTTGCCTTGAGGTCAACCCAAAGCTCCTTGCCATGCATTGCAGCCTCGTCTGATAAGCGTTTTAGCACGTCCTCAAGCGAGTCCTTTACTGGCATTACGGTGTTGAGCCTTATTCCTGAGACTATGCTGTGTCTCAGCACCTCAGCCATGTAAGGCGCATAGGGTGGCATTGTCACAATTGCTGTTATTGGCATTTTAAGTCACCATTCCCTTTGTCAGTTCAGCTGCATAAGCCAAAAATGAAAAATAAAATAAAAAATAAGCCGCTATGATGCGGCTTTTTTCCCATCGTCTGGGTCTCTGTCTCCTGGGGGCAGCATCCTGCTCGGCCTTGCCCGGCTGGACTTTCCGGGCGGCAGACCCCGGTCTATGACAGAGTGCGTTGGGGCTGCTGCAGCGTCAGGCACGTACCTTATTGAGCGGTACACTGCGCTGACGACGTTCGGGTCTGTCTGCCTTGCGCTCAGGTTTCCCTTGAAGTCGCCAAACTGGCCCCACTTCTTGGCAACTATGCCCATGGCTATGTCAACCACCCTGTCATAGCCGGGCAATGCTATGACCCTTTGCGGCCCTATTGCGTTTGCCCAGTGCTCTCTTACTTCAGCAGTTGTTCCTGCGTCGCCTCCGCTTCCGTAAGGTTTGTGCAAGAAGTACATGTCGAACTTTTGCAGCAGGCTTTCAAGCACTTTTTTGGAGTCAAGCGCGCCTTGCAGCTTGTCGCCAATGTAGTGCGCAACCTGCGCTGGGTCAATTGCTGTGTAGAACTTTTCGTCGCCGCATATGAACAAAAACGGCGATACAGAGTTTGGCACATTTACATTGTTCAGCGCAAAGTAGCCAAAGAGTTCGTAGCTCTCGCTTACTTGCCCTCCGCCTCCCCCTTCGGGGAACAGGGCGTTGATGTGGTCTTCAAGGCTTACGCCTTTGCCAAAGCCGTTGACTTGCAATGGGTAGCTGTCGCATGTCGCATCGCCAATTACACCGAAGCTTACCTCAAGGTCAGCCCTGTACTGTGACAGCGTCTGGTAGAACAGAGGCAGCCTGTCAAATATCTCTGCCGGCCAGTTGACCATTGAGCCTGTGCCGTCAATCCCGAACACTATTACGTTCTTGCTGTCGCTGCTTATGGTCTTGCCCCTTGGGTCAACCAGCTTCATGTCCGGGCTGCTTCCTCTGCTGTAATGCCTTCCTCCCTTTGCCCTTGAGGCTGCTGCCATGCTATCAAGGTATGGCGCCCTTGCCGAGTCATACTTGTATTCTCCTGGCTTTTTCCAGTCCTTTGTGCTTCCTCCCCAGCTGTACATCTTAGTTCACCTCCTGTCTTAACGCTCGCGGCCAGCTGCCTTTGCATAGCTGCCGCTACCTTGTTGTTTGATTCGCGAATCCTTCACTGTTCAAACAGTCAGGCAGTGTGTCTTCTTCCGAAAGCTTCCTGCCTTATGTCTGACAGCCTTTGTATCAGGTTTTCCTTATCCCAGTTCGGCCGTTCCCTAGGATCGTAACGTATGAGGCTGCTTCCAAATTCGGCAAGGGGCTTTGGCGCGTCTGCCGGAAAGTCTTTGCTTAACACAGCAGCTTCCCCACCCAATGCATAAAGCAGTACCATTCCTGCTCCGTAGATGTCGGTTTCCGGTATTGGTGGCTTGCCACCTGCGAGTTCTGGTGCAGCATATGCGGGTGTTGAGCCTATCGGCCTTGTCCTGCTTGTTGGCTTGTAAACAGAAAGCCCCCAGTCTATCAGTTTGATGTCATGCTTTTTGTTCTCGACTATGACGTTGCCGGGCTTTACGTCAGAATGCACAACGCCGTTTGCATGTGCGTAGTAAAGCGCTCCAAGAAGCCTTTCCAGAATCCAGGATGCGTCTTCTGGATGTATTCTGCCGTTTCTGGCAACGAGGTCGTCAAGTGTTTTGCCTTCTATCCAGCTCATTACGAGCGCTGCCCTGTGCCTTTCAAGGAGGTAGAAGTCCTTTGCGTTCGGTATGGAGTGGTATTCTCCAAGCTGCCAGAGCAGCTTTGCCTCTGCCCTCAGCAGTTCCACGTCTTCAGGGTGGGGTTCTTTGTTTATCTTGACGCATGCTGGCTCGTCAAGCAGCTTGTGCCTTGCCTTGAATATCCTTGCAAATCCGCCCTCCGCAATCTCGTCTGTTATCTCATACTGGTCCAGCATGTTCATTTTGCATCCCCCCTCACTTCGCCAAGCTCGAACATTCTTTCCAAGGCCTTGTAAGCCTTTACTCTGATGTGTTCTGGCACAAGTATCTCTGGCTTCTCATCCCTGAGCGAGTCCCTCAGGTTGCGCAGCGTTACTGTTTTCATGTAAGGGCAGAGGTTGCACGGCCCTACCATCTCGATATCCTCTCCTTTCTGGGCGTATTCGTTTTTTATCGTGGAAGAAAGCCCGCACTCCGTCGCCATTAGGAAAGTGAGGTGCTCGCCGCTCTTTTTTGCAGCTGCCGTTTCCCTTGCTATGTACTTGCGCATGTCGTTTGTGCCGCCATGGAAGTCGGCTGCCGCTATGATTGAGGGGTCGCATTCGTAGTGCGCCAGAACCCTGAGCCCGGGCATTAGCTTTCTTATGTTGGGAATGTCTAATGCTGTGAATGTCTCATGCAGGATGCATGCTCCGTCATAAGTGATTATTTCCTTGTCAGGGAGCTCTGCCTTCAGGTTGGCTCCCATGTACTTGTCAGGTATGAACAGTATCTGCCTTTGCGGCAGCTTTGAGATTATGGTCTTGACATTTGCTGACGTTACGCAAACATCTGATTCGGCCTTGACTTCCGCTGTTGTGTTTACATAGGTTACAACAGCTGCGTCAGGATAGGCTTCCCTCAGCCTTCTCACGTCCTCGCCGGTTATGCTGTCCGCGAGCGAGCATCCAGCTTCAAGCGTGGGCAGAATTACCTTTTTGGCAGGGTTGAGTATCTTTGCTGTCTCTGCCATGAACTTCACGCCTGCAAATACGATAATGTCTGCGGTTGTTTCCCTTGCCTGCCTACTGAGGTCAAGAGAGTCTCCAAGGTAGTCTGCAACTAGCTTTACAGCATCCCTCATGTACCAGTGGCCCAGCACGACTGCGTTTTTCTCCCTTTTCAGGGCATTGATTGCTTCTATGACTGTAACTGTCTCTTCAAGGTCTGGAATCTGGTCTCTTCCGAAAAGGAGCTGTTTCCTTAGTTCTGCAGGCGTAATCAGCTTTTGCTCGATTGCCATTTTTTTACCCCTCTGCCACCCTGAGTTTCTCTGCGGCAGCGTCTCTTCTGTACAGGCCCTCGTCAGCCATCGCTGCTATTGTCTCAAGCCCGAACTCCTTCCTAAAGCGCCCCACAAGGCCGTTGCGCTCAAGGTAGTCTGCAACAGCTACCGGCACCATTGGCTTCCAAAGGCTGCCTTGGGCTATTGCCGTCCTTACCATTGTGCCGCTAAGCATTATCCAGCTCTCCCTCGGGATTATTTCGTACGAGTTTATTGCAGGGTAATGCGGTGCAAGAAGCTGCTTTGCGTACTCGTTTCCTGTAACAAAACAGTCCAGTGTGCCGTATGCAGCAACAGCTTCCTCAGCCCATTTTTTGCCGTCCTTGAATTCGGGGATGTGGCCATAATCCTGAATGAATGCAAAGCGGTAGTTGCTGAACCTTGGCCCCAGGTGCAGGTCAATCATGTCCCTTGCCTCTTCTGCAGTGAAGGGATTTCTGGAATTGTACTTGTTGCTGCTTCCGATGCCGATTACCACTTCATTAGCCTGTCCGCATACGGCTTCAAGCATTAATGCCGAGCCAATGTGTAAAGGCCTGAACCTTCCGACGACACCTGCCTTTCCGAGGGGCTTTTCAATGGCGCCTTGCCTGGCTTTTGAAATGTAGTCGCTCAGGATTTTCGCGTGGTCAAACGCCAGCTTCATGCCGTCTGAGCTGCCGCCGCTAATCAGATGTTTAACTTCGTCAATGCTGTAGACTCTGGCTCCTGCAGCATCATCGCCTGCCCTGAGCTCACCATAGCCTGTTCCTGCATATGCGATGCTTATCATGTGCCCTCTCGGATCCCTATCTGGCGCGTCGAAAATGGCAAAATGTTTTCTGCCCTTCACTATATACGTCAAGCTGGTTTCTTCCATTGCTTCCTTTCGCACGTTTTCTTCAAGCGTCAGCCCGCCTTCAGCGAACCCTCCAGGTATTGCTATTCCATGCGGAGGGTTTTTCCTGGTGATGAGCACAATCCCTCCCCTGTACTCTATAATAGCATCAGTAGTTGGTATTGGGTTGTTGTACCCGCTGCTGTGCACAATCCTCGTTCCTCTGCTGGTCATGCTGTCCTCACCTCTGCAGCTGCCCCCAGTGCCACCATCCTTTCTGACTCTGGTTCGTATCTTTCCATACGCAGCACCTTCTCCCTTAGCAGCTTGTAGCCCTCTGTGATGTGCGGCGGCAGTATGCTTTCCCTCCTGTCGTAGCCAAAGGCTGTTGGGCTTGTAACGATGATTGGCGGGCTTTGGATGCGCTTGAACACGTTGCCCTGCACCTTTCTCACGACCCACTCAAGGTCTTTGACAAACTCTGCAGGCTTGTCCATTCCCCAGCGCTGCATCAGGGCTGTGCTTATGCCGAGGTTTCTCTCCATGGCTCCGTCAAGGTACCACTGCATGATGCCTTCTGGCGTCTTTATCATGTAAGCAGTCATTGCTTCAACCAGAGCGCAGTGATACCCCAGCTTGATCTGGCTGACCTGCTTTTCCTTGAGCTCAGGTCCTGAGGGAACCTGGTCTGCCCTGTACCTGAACAGCTCGTCAGGAATCAGCTTTTCAGGGATAACTTCGCGCCTGAAAACCTCCTCGTTGAGGTAGCGCGCGAGCTCAAACACCTCCTTCTTTGTAAGGTCGCCGATTGGAGCTATTGCCCCTCCCACGTCACCATACAGAGTTGCATACCCGAGCGCGACCTCTGTCTTGTTGCCGTTGTTGGTAAAGAGCGCGCCGTATTTGCCTGCAAGGTTTGACAGTATAGATGTTCCCCTGATTTTGGCAGCAACGTTCTCCGCATAGTCGCTGTCTGCCAGCTTCCTTCCGCTGCCGTCCAGGTCAAACCTGTCAATCAGCTCAACATTGGCGTTGACAATGTCTTCAATTGGGATCTGCACGTAGCCAATTCCCAGGCTTTCTGCAATCTGGGCTGCCGCGTTCCTTGTCTTGGCAGTGTTGTGTCTGGTTGGCATGTTGACAGCAAGCACTTTTTCAGGCCCTACTGCAATGCTGAGCAAAGCTGCAACAACTGCGCTGTCAATCCCGCCAGAAAGCCCTATGACGTAGCGCGGCTGCTCTTTCATTCCTGACATGTTCTTGACGTGCCTGATGCCTGCAATGATTGCCTCATACTTTTGCGCTATCCGCGGCTTCTCAACCCTTTCCACAGCTGCTTTGTTCAGGTCTGCGTCGCTGATTATGATTAGCTCTTCCCTGTACGGGGCTGCGCTGAGCCTCACAGGCTTGCCTTCGCCGTTATAAACCGTTGAGCTGCCCTCGAGTGTGATGATGTTCTTGCCGTTGTTCTGGGCGCCTGTGTGGTTAACGTACAGGAATGGCACGAAGTCTTTTCCTGATTCCTGTGCCAGGAACCGTACCCTCCTGTCCCTCGCATTATTCTTGCCATAAGTCCATGGCGATGATGATATGTTGACTATCATTTGTGCGCCGTTGCTGATGAGAATCTTCGTTACATTCTCAGCTCCGCCATTTCTCCTGTATTCTGCGCACCACAGGTCTTCGCAGACCTCAAATCCAATAGGCACTTTTTTTCCATTAACCTCTATGAGGAATGGCTGCACAATTTCTTCCAGTGTTTTCCCGGCATCCTTTGCCACATCTTCAAGAGAAAAGAAGTATCTCTCGTCATCAAAGAAGCGGTAGTTTGGCAGCAGCGTTTTCGGCTCCACTCCCTGCGGCAGTATGCTCGTTTCCCTCAGCCTGGGCGCTGGCCTGCCGTTCTGGAAAACATAAACAGCATTGTACTTCCTGCTCCTGCCGTCCTTGTTGGGGTGCGGCCCTTTTTCTCCGGTCCTTTCGTTTATGGCTTTGTCTGTGTCCACAAAGATGTTGCCGTATGCAATTGCAATTCCATTGCTTGCTTTTCGAATTTCCTCATTGAATGACATGAACTCGCGCAGGAGGTCTTCCCTGTAGAAGTGGTCTGTGAGCAGGTAGCCCGGCACGCACATCTCCGGGAAGGCTATGAGGTCAACGCCTTCCCTTTTTGCCCTTTCAACCATCTCCAGCATTGCCTCAAGGTTTTTCCTTGGGCTTCCCGGAACCACTTCCATCTGAGCTAGGGCTACCTTCACTTTTTATCGCCTCACTGCAAGTATTTCTCCAGGGTTGCTGCTTCCACAATCTTTGCCCCTCTGCGAACCCAATTTGCTGTCGGGTCTGGTATTCCCGGCAGGCCTTTGATTGCGTCTGCGATTACGTAAACTTCTTTGCCCCTGTCAAGCAGGCCCTGGACTGCAAAGTCCACGCATACATTTGCTGCAACGCCGTAAACAAAAGCCCTGCCGGGTTTCAGGTATGCAAGCACAGCTTCCGCGTGAGGAGAGCCGTGCGTTTTGTGGAACACGTCAAAGTCGTCCTTTGTCAGTACAATGTTGCGGTGTTCTGCCAGCAGCCTTTCGTCAAGAGTTTTGTCCCTCCAGTCAAGCAGGTAAGCATCCTCAGGCTTTGTTGCAGGCACGAACTCAGCCCCTGGCGTGCCGTACATGCAGTGCTCCGGAAATGTTGTTACAAAGTCTGGCTTGTCAGAGAGCTCGTGAGAATTTTTGTCATGGGAGTCTGCAGTATTGACAACGACAAGCCCGTAACTTGCTGCCAATCCTGTAAGCTTCCTCAATGCTGGCTCTATCTTCTCAGCGTCAGGCACGTAGAGCTTGCCTTCCTTTCTCATGAAGTCGAACTGCGTGTCAACGTTCCAAAATACGGTACTTACGGTCATCATCTTACTCCACCTCCAGCGGCAGACCGCCATAAACAATCACCACAGTATACTCGCCTCCCTTGCCCCTGACGGTTCCAACGATTTCCTCGAGCCTTTTGCCATTTCTCGTTCCGATCATTTCAATCACATCACATCATTTGAAATTGTGTTTTTGTGTTTTTCACACTAACTAGGCCGTTAAAACGGGCTTTGCAGAGTATCTTTCCTTCAGCGATGTCACAAGCCTTTGCAGCCCTGACGAAATTTCAATAGTGTAAAGCCTTGCCGCAGCCTTCGTTACCTTAAGTGCGTCAGGAAGCCTTTCAACGCACGCCAGCGCATAGCCCCTTATCTCGCTTAGCTGCCTTCTTTCGGCAACTCTTTTGCCATCCAAAACAACAGGTTCAAGCAACGGTGCCCCTTCATGCTCTTCCCCGTCAAGCGCGATTATGTCGTGCAGGTATTTCCCATCAGTTCCTGTAACCCTGAAAAGCTGCTTCTTTCCAGGCAGTGTCTGCTTTTCAGCCGAGAGCTTGATTTTGGCGCCGTCAGTATCTTCCACAAGCTTGTAAACTCCTGATATTGCAGCCACAGGCTTTGCTGTTATCATCTCTGTTCCTACACCGTAGCCATCTATCTTCGCGCCTCTCTTCCTGAGTTCCTCAATCTTGTACTCGTTCAGGTCGTTGCTTGCTACAATTTTGACATACCTGAGGCCGCCCTTGTCAAGTATCTGCCTAACCCTTACAGATAAGTCTGCGAGTTCCCCAGAGTCAAGCCTCACAGCACCCAATCTCCCGTCTTTCGCTTCGAGCTCTTTTGCAACAATTGCCGCATTTCTGGCCCCTTCTATTGTGTCGTAGGTGTCAATCAGCAGCGTTGCGTTATTCGGAAATGTCCTGGCATAAGCCCTGAATGCTTCCAGCTCTGTCGGGAAGCTCATCACGAAGCTGTGCGCGTGCGTGCCTGAGATTGGGATGCCAAACTCCATCCCGGCTTTGACGTTGCTTGTCGCGACCGCCCCTCCAATGTAGGCTGCCCTTGCTCCTTTCATCGCAGCATCCTCTCCCTGTGCCCTTCTCAGCCCGAAGTCAACAACTGCCGCGCCTCCTGCGGCGTTGACCACCCTGTTTGCCTTTGTCGCAACCATTGTCTGGAAGTTGATTATGTTGAGCAGTGCGGTCTCCAAAAACTGGGCTTCTGTCCTTCTTGCCGTAACCCTGACTATTGGCTCGTTCGGGAAGACAGGCGTTCCCTCCTTTACAGCGTAGATATTGCCTGTGAACCTGAAGCCTTCCAGGAAGTCTAAGAATGCGTTGGTGAAGAGGCCCTGCCCTCTGAGGTATTCTATCTCGTTCGGTTTGAAGGCTACGCTGGTTGCATAGTCAATAGCGTCCTCTATACCATTCGCGATGAAATAGCCCCAGTCTTCAGGCAATTTCCTTATGAACAGGTCAAACGTTGCCACTTCATCCTTATCGTTGTCAAAGTACGCAGCGTTCATTGTAAGCTGGTACAGGTCTGTCAGCATTGTTTTCTCCCGCATCTTTCCCGCCGCTTCAGACACCTTTTCATCACCTATCAGTTATTGTTATTTTTACACTTACTCCTTTCTTAAAAAAGCCCGTGAAAAGTTTATTATCAATATTCACGAGCTTAGTGTGTGGTATACACTAACTACTATTTAAATGTTTTGCATATGCTTGATATACTCAGCAATCGCACGCGGCAGCGGCTAAAATTGGCGTATAAGAACTCAGTACCCAGCACTGGTACTATGATCAATCCTAAGTGAATACCTGTATCCTGTCCTTTAGCGGTTGATAGTCTTTGTCCTTGAACGTGTAGAGCTGGGCAGGTCTGTGGGCGCCTTCCATCTTGGCTTCGTTAAGCTTTTTTAGAATTCCAAGCTCTTTTATGCGCCTTCTGAAGTTTCTCTTGTCGAGATCCTTTTTAAGGACAAGTTCGTAAAGGTGTTGCAGTTCGCTAAGTGTAAACTTGCTGGGAAGTATTTGCACGGCAACGTTTGTGGCCTGTATTTCAAACCTCAGCTCGTTGAGGGCGTCTTCTATTATCCGCTTGTGGTCAAACGCCAGCTCCCTGAGGTCGTCAGCCGAGTGCCATTCTGCCCCGAGCGCGTCAGCAGTGGAAGCAAGTTCCTGGCCCGGGCTTATCAGTGCAAGGTATGCCACGCTCAGCACCCTCCCCCTGGGGTCTCGTTTCACTTCGCCGTATGCTCCAAGCTGGTGCAGGTATATCCTGCTAATGTTGGTCTCCTCAGTAAGCTCCCTTTTTACAGCGCCCTCAAGCTCCTCGTTTTCCTCAACAAAACCGCCTGGCAGTGCCAGCTTGCCTTTGAAAGGCGGCTTGTTGCGCCTTATTAGAAGCACCTTCAGGTCTTCATGGATTACCGAGAAAACCACGGCATCAACTGCCACCCTCATGTAGCCTTCTGCCTTTTCATTAGCCATTTTATCACTACATAGTGTTTTAATTACACTTATATTTAAACGTTGCGGTTTGTTGGCGCGATTAAGCATCCCACAATATTTATAAACAATCTTTTTTGCTCGGTAGCTTGTGGGCCCGTAGCTCAGCTTGGTTAGAGCGCCGGTCTTATATGACCACTATCGGTTCAGCCATTGATTTGGCGCTAAGAAAGCCGATGGTCACGTGTTCAAACAGCCCTTTTACTCGCTGCGGCTCGTAAAAGCGCTGGCGGAAAACTCCGTCACGGCTTGGAAGTCACGTCGGGCCCATTCAAGCTTTTTCAGGGTGGTAGACATGGGAAACTTGTTGGTTCCTAGCAAAATCTCGGAATGGCGGCAGTTGGAAGACCGTTTGGCAGAGCCAGGTCAGGCTCTTGATGGCACGGGCTTATACCTTCTAAGAGGTAAAATAAAGGTTTTGGATAAAAAACCATTAAATAGTGCGGTTTCTTATTATGTTGTGCTTGTTTCTGGCATCACTGGTAGGCAGTCGCCACGCTTTTCCATCTATTTTAGGTTTGGTGGATCCAATACTGCTTCCATGAAAGAGGCGTTTCGTGATTTGCCTGTAAGCTTGCTTGAATGTGTTGTTGGGATTTCTGTAGTTAGGAAGAGTGAATACCTCACCCAGAGAGTTATTAATTACCTGTCTTTTCCTGGAAGTTTTTCCCTGGTGATTAAGAATGGCTTAGTTACTGACTACTTGCCAGTTTGATTTGTCAGTAACAGAATCTTTTTTACCGCTACAGAAAACTTTTTAATAACGCTTTTTAATAGGCTGCTATTGCAAAAGGTGTGTGACGAGCGTGATTTTGAGGTGAAAGTGAGGTGAAAGCGTAATGTCTGGGAATGGCAAAAGGCTGTTGATGTTTACGGGCACTGAGTGCACTCATTGCCATGAGATGAATCCCCTTGTTGAGAGGCTTGAGAAGGAGCTTAACCTGAAGGTTGAGAAGCTTGAGGTGTGGCACAACTCTGAGAACATGGCTTTTCTTCAGAAGCTTGACCAAGGAAGATGCGGCGGCATTCCTTTTTTCTTTAGTGAGAAAAGCGGCAAGTGGATTTGCGGCAACACGAAGTATGAGAAGCTCAAGGAATGGGCTCTTGGCTGAGAGTTTTTGGTAAACCTTTTTCGCCAAAAAGGTTTTGAGGTATAACATGCGGATTCAATTGGCAGCAGAATCAACTCACGTTTATGGCGGTAAGCCGGGCTGGCTTAAGATTAGGCCTCCAACCGAGACGTTCTCAGAGCTAAAGGGGCTTGTTGCGCATTTTGGCATGCACACTGTTTGCCAGGAGGCGCACTGCCCTAACATGTCTGAGTGCTGGAGCGGAGGCACGGCAACCTTCATGGTTCTTGGCGATACGTGCACTCGCGGCTGTAAATTCTGCTCTGTAAAAACAGGCAACCCAAAAGGCATTGTCAACAGCGAGGAGCCCTTCATGCTGGCGCAGTGCGTAAGGGAGATGAACGGCCTGGGCGGCAGCAACAGGATTGATTACATCGTAATTACATCTGTCGACAGGGATGAACTTCCTGACCAGGGAGCAGGGCACTTTGCAAGCTGCGTGAGGGAGGTGAAGGCGGCTGTCCCTGGCATCATGGTCGAGGTGCTGACTCCGGACTTTCGCGGCAGCAACGAATGCGTACGAACCGTTGTTGAAGCTGGTCCTGATGTCTTTGGCCACAACATTGAGACAGTCAGGCGGCTTCAGAGAAATGTCCGTGACCCCCGGGCTGGTTACGGGCAGTCGCTGTCTGTACTGGCCGCTGTGAAAGGAATGAATCCGGGAATATTCACAAAATCCTCCATCATGCTCGGACTGGGAGAAACAGAGGAGGAGGTCATTATGGCGATGAATGACCTTCTTGCAGTTGGGGTTGACATCCTCACGCTTGGCCAGTATTTGAGGCCAAGCAGCTGGCACCTGCCCGTTTCGGAGTATGTTTCCCCAGAAAAGTTTAATAAGCTGAAACTTGCTGGCGAGAGGTTAGGGTTCAAATATGTCGCAGCAGGCCCTTTTGTCCGGAGCTCTTACAGGGCAGGGGAGCTTTTCGTGAAGAACGTTTTGAAAAAGCAGGGTGTAAACGGCAATGGCTGAAAAGATTCTGAAGACATTCAGCGTAAAGTATCTGCAGGTTCTTGACGAAAATGGCAGGTGCGATAAAAAGCTGATGCCTAAGCTGTCTCCCGGTCAGCTTGTTGAGCTTTACGAGCTCATGGTTCTTGGCAGGAGGTTTGACGAGAAGGCATTAAGCCTGCAAAGGCAGGGAAGGCTGGGAACGTACGCATCGGTCCTTGGGCAGGAGGCAGCCCAGGTTGGCGCTGCTTATGCCTTGCATGATGCCGACTGGGTTTTTCCGACTTACCGTGATGTGGCATTGCTTATCGCGAGAAAGCAGCCGATGGTCAGTCTGCTGCAGTATTTTGGCGGCGATGAGCGTGGCAGCATCCCTCCGAAAGGAGTTAAGAATTTTCCAATCTCAATTCCAGTGGGAACCCAGGGGCTGCACGCTGTTGGGGTTGCGATGGCCGCAACTGTTACGAAAAGGAAATACGCCGCTGTTGCCTGCTTGGGAGACGGTGCAAGCTCTGAAGGCGACATGAACGAGGCATTTAACTTTGCAGGAGTTTTCAAGGCTCCGGTGATTTTCCTGTGCCAGAACAACCAGTATGCAATTTCTGTTCCGGTAAAGCAGCAGACAGCAGCTGAGACCATTGCCCAGAAAGCCATTGCCTTCGGGTTTGAAGGCATCAGGGTTGATGGCAATGACATTCTCGCGGTTTATTCGGCAATGGCTGCGGCTTTGAAAAAGGCTTACCGCGGGGAAGGGCCAACGCTTATTGAGTGTTTCACTTATCGCCTTGGCAACCATACAACCAGCGATGATGCTTCAAAATACAGGTCTGAATCTGAAGTCGCTGCCTGGCGCAAAAAAGAGCC
Organism: Candidatus Woesearchaeota archaeon; assembly: GCA_016188145.1. Lineage (GTDB taxonomy): Archaea > Nanobdellota > Nanobdellia > Woesearchaeales > UBA10216 > UBA10216. The sequence continues at coordinate 31,595 of JACPIJ010000059.1, forward strand.
TGTGCTGCGGCTGCGGAAATACCTTGAAAGCAAAAAGCTGTGGAACAGCAAAAAGGAAGAGCAACTGGCAGCCAAGGTTGACAGGCAGGTTTCCGCTGCAGTGAGCGAATACGAATCCGTGCCTAAGCCAGGCGTTGAGGATATTTTCAAATACACTTATGCGGAGATGCCGCAGTTTCTGCAGCAACAGCTGGATGAGTATAAGAAGCTAATCGAGGGCAGGTGAAATGGTTGTGATGAATCTTGTGCAGGCTGTGAACTCCGGCCTAAGATGCGCTATGGCAGACGATAGCAGGGTTGTCGTGCTTGGCGAGGACGTTGGAGCTGACGGCGGTGTGTTCAGGGCATCCGATGGCCTGCTTAAGCAGTTCGGCAGAACAAGGGTTATGGACACCCCTCTTGCAGAATCAGGAATCATTGGCGTTTCGATAGGCATGGCCGTTGCCGGGCTGAGGCCTGTTCCTGAAATTCAATTCTCGGGCTTCCTTTACATGGCTCTTGCGCAGCTAATTAACCATGCGGCCAGGATCAGGACGAGAAGCCGCGGGAGTTTCAGCTGCCCGCTTGTTGTAAGGACTCCATACAGTGGTGGTATAAAGGCTTTGGAGCATCATTCGGAGAGCATGGAAGCGATTTATGCCCACGTTCCAGGCCTGAAGGTTGTCATTCCCTCTTCCCCATACGATGCGAAAGGCCTGTTAATTGCAGCAATAAAAGGAAATGACCCCGTTATCTTCATGGAGCCATCAAGGCTTTACCGCGCTGTAAAAGAAGAAATCCCGGAGCAGTCATACGCCGTTCCTCTTGGCAAGGCGAAGATAGTCAAGGAAGGCAGCACAGTTACCGTCATAAGCTGGGGCTCAATGCTGCAGCAGGCTAAGCTTGCACTAGCCCACACTGATGTTGATGTTGAGCTCA
>JACPIJ010000058.1 GCA_016188145.1 Candidatus Woesearchaeota archaeon
CATGCTCCTTAAGCACCTGCTTCTGGATTTTGCCGTGAATGTGCTTGTGAAACTCCTCAATTACCGTGTAGCTGGGAAAGAACAGGATAACGTTGCCTGGAATTGCAGAAGAGGCATTTGCGCACACCTCAGCCAGCTTTGCAAACTGGCCAGAGCTGCGCTTGCTGAACTTCGTGGTTGCTGCCGTGACAACAAGGGCAAGCCGGTTTTCCCTTGGCATGGGATTCCTGTACTCCTTCAGCACAGTTTTTTCAGGAAGAAAACCAAGAATATCACAGTACATGGCAGTTGGCGTCAAAGTTCCAGACATCATAATGACAGAGTATGCCTGCCTTATGACGCCTGAAGAAGCAAGCGAAGGGTCAAGGCACCTGTATGAGACCGAAACTACCTTGCCTTTCTGGCCCTGGCCGCTGTAAAGGATTCGGGCATAGCCCTCATCGCTGTCCTGCCAGCTTTCCAAGAAGTTTGCAACGCTTCCCAAAAAGCTCTGCTGCTCGCTCTCCCTGACTGTTTCAGAAACTACAGACAGCCTCTCAATCATCGCTGACAAATCGTAATCGCTTAGCGGCTTCAGAAGCTGGCCTTTGGTAATTATGCTCTCGCCAAACTCGCTGCCCAGGTCATTCAAAACCGCCTTTATTGCGAGAAGGAACTCCACAAGCTCCACGTCAGAAACCTTTTCCGCTTCCTTCAAAGCCCTCTCAACAGTTGCTGTGGAAATCTTGTCAGTAAGCATCTCCCTCAGCCTGTCAGGAAGATTATGGGCCTCGTCAACTATGATTATCGCATCCTCAACGCTTTTCCCTGTCCTTCTTAGAAAGCCGTCCCTCACCTTCGGGCTAAAAAGATAATTATAATCCGCAATAACCAAAGCAGCATCCCTGGAAGCGGCAACAGCAGCCTCATAAGGGCAAACCTTGCATCTCTTTGAAGCCGCAACAACCTCCTCGGAATGCATCGGCTCAGCAGCTATCCTCGCAATCACAGCCTTTGACTCTGAAGTGAGCATGCTTCCCTTCTTGAAATTCAGGAAAAACTCGCAGCCATCAGTCTCTGTCAGGGCGTGGCAATAATCATAAAACTGCCTGCTGAACAAGCCTGAGACATCATCCCTGGCGCACATGTGCTTCTTTCCCACGATGTCGGTAACAGAAAAGTTCACTCTGTATCTCTGCTTAATAAGCTTCGCGGTTTCAACAGCCATGATGTGCTGGGTGTGCCTCGAAGTCAGGAAGAAAACAGTTTTCTTATTCTTCAGGGCATATTCCAGCGCAGGAGCCAGGGCAGCAGCCGTCTTCCCCAACCCTGTCGGGGCATGAGCAATAAGGCACTTCCCCATGCTTACCGCCTCGTGAACATCCTTCATCAGCTCATCCTGCTCGGGGCGGATTTTGTCGTAGGGAAAAAGGGAAGCATTCACCATTTGCCCGAAAAAGAGCCGAACATTTAAAAGGGTTGCGGGAGCTTTTCAGCAAACTTGCGGCGTAGTTGAAAACTTTTCACAACTTTCGTAAGTTTTCCGACGAGAAAACGCAAATTTTATTAAGAAGCTGTTGATTTGCGCTCACATGAATGCAGCTATTTCAGAATTCGGAAGTTTTTTGGATACTATCTCCCTTAGGCGGGTTGACAAGGATAAGCTGGTGTTCTTTACCAATTTCCTTGCGGGCAAGCACAATGAGAAGCTGGCAAGCAGAACCTTTGCATTGGTTGGAGAGCCCGGCCTTGGCAAGACATACCTGATGGAAAGGCTGCTGTGCGCCGTGCAGCTCCCTGTTGTGTTTGCAGGCTATGCTCCTGTAAGGCATCCTCAGCTTGTTAGCTGCAGAACCTTAAAGGAAGTCGTAACCAAGGCAAATGAACTAAAAAAATGCCTTATAGCGTTGGATGACGTTGACTACCTTACAAAGAAGAACAGCATCCTTGACATAGAAGAGAACGACAGAAAGGCATTAATGAACATTCTTGAGCTTGTTACGGGAGACGAGGCAAAAGCCTTTGTTTGCACAGCAAACTCCATTTACGTCTTTGATGAGGCGCTACGGGACAGAATAGAAGTAAAGATAGAAATGGAATTGCCCAACGAATCAAGCAAGCTGTGCTATCTGGCAACAGAATTTCAGAGCATTGTTGATGCAAGGCATTTGCAACATATTGCCAAAAAGAGTGCCGGCTACAATTACCGCGACCTCAAGAAACTTGTAAAGCTGGCCTTTCTTATCGGCGGAGGAAATCTAAGCACAAACAGTGTGAAAAAGGCACTGAAAACTTACATTCCTTCAAGCCTCGAGGACTATGAAGTGTGCAAGGACACAGAGATGAGGTTCAAAGACGTCATAGGAAGACATGAAGCCAAAAGGCTGCTTCGCAGGGCTATCAGGATGATGCACAACCCATAAAGAGGCACAACCTTCTGCTCTTCCATGGCCCACCTGGCACCGGAAAGACTTACCTTGCCAAAGCCCTTGCGGGAGAGTTTGGGTGGCCGCTCATTTACATCAAAAGCCGTGACCTTTATGCAGGCAGCCCGCTTGCAGGGCTAGGCAGAGCAATAAAGGCGGCAAGGCGCTTCAGCAACTGCGTAATATTTTTTGACGAGGCCGAGAAGTCGCTAGCCCGCGGCATGTTTGACGAGGACTCCCCATTGCAGGGAGACCTTCAGAGCGAGCTTGACGGCATGGACGAACCTATAAACTCTATTTTGATATTTGCTGTCAACAACCTTGCGCGTTTTGGCGAGCCAGTCAGGGACCGCTTCACGCTGGTAGAATTTCCCTATCCAAACTCGGAAGAGCGCAGGGAATTCATCACCAGGAAAATTGAACAGGCAAAGCCATACATGCACGTAGATTTTGACGTAAACCGGCTTGTGAGAGCGACAGAGAGCATGTCATTCAGGGCCATTGAAAAAGCCTGGAACGAGGCGGCCTTCACATTCATTGAAACGAAAAAGCCCATCTCAACAGAGGACTTTTCAAGGTTCCTGCGCAATGCCAGCCTTGAAAGGCCGCAGGACTTAACAGCCCTGTTCGGATGAGGAAGGCTGATAAGGCTTCCACTGCCACCAAAAATTTCCCGGACATTCCGAAAATCTTCCAAGACGTATGTCACTGGACACTGGACAAATGGGCGGCGAGGATTTATAAGCAAACACGTACTAAGATAAGCAAATACGTACTAAGCAGGCAAAATGGACACTGACAAGGCAATGGTGGTATTTCAAGGCAAGAACATTCGAAGAACTTGGCACAATAATGAGTGGTGGTTCTCTGTCTTTGATATAGTCTCGGTTCTCACAGACAGTGCTGACCCCAAGTTCAGTCTATTCCCTCTCCCAAAGCCGAGCCGTTTAAGCTATGGCTGGCAAAAGTGGGCTACGACCGTGTTAAGGAGATAGAAAATCCCGAACTGGCGCAAAAGCGAATGAAGGAGATTTACGCAGCCAAAGGCTACTCAGGCGAGTGGATTGAGAAGCGAGTCAGAGGCATAGCGGTTAGGGATGAGCTTACTGATGAATGGGGCAAAAGAGGCGTGCAAACAGAAAAAGAATATTCAATCCTGACTGCCGAGATATCCAAAGCAACTTTTGGCATGACACCAGGCGAGTACAGGAACTTCAAGGGGTTGCAGAAAGAGAACCTCAGGGACCATATGGATGATATAGAGCTTATCCTCACCATGCTTTGAGAGGCGACAACAACCAGATTCACAAGGGAACGCGATTCCAAAGAGTTTCCAAAGCTGAA
>JACPIJ010000062.1 GCA_016188145.1 Candidatus Woesearchaeota archaeon
CCATTGTGACCTACCTCCCTTGTAAAACTTTTTGACACAGGCCGGGCAATAATTTCCCGAAAAATGGCCCTTCGACTTGTCAACAACAAACCTCGTCTTGCACAGCCTGCACATCCCAACTATCTTGTAAAGTATCTTTCTGGGCTTTGCAGGCCTCTTTGCTTTCATTGCTATAGAGAGTTGGGCTTCTTTTCTTAAACCTATTGTTTTTTCATGTGCCGGTTATGCTGCGCAGCAGCTGTTCAGCAGAAACCTCAATTCTGCCCTTTCCTTTGCCAAAAACCCTGTTGCCAAGGCCGAAAAGGTGGATTTCCGTTACCTTGCAGCGGCTTTTTCTGCTTTTATTAACCAGGGCTGCCGCCTTTAAAGCTGAGGCAAGGCTGTTTTTGGCAAGCCTGACTGTTGCGCTGTAGGCTGCCAAGGGGCTTTTCTTCTCCTCTGCAGCAAGTTTTTGTATAAAAGATGTGTCTGTGATAAAATCAGGCTTTTCCTTAGCCGCTTTTTTGCAGGCAGCAGCCTGAAAGGGGACAAAGACGCCTAGGCTGATGCTGCATTTTGTTCGGTGCTTCAGGGATAGTCGCCGCAAAACTTTAACCAGTCTGTGGCTATTGCTTGGAAACACAGGCTGGGTGTAGAAAACAGTTGCGCCCGCAGCTGCCTTTTTTGCCGCTCTTTCAGCCTCGTTTTTCCTTGTGAAAACAAGGGCAGCTGCAACCCTGAACCTCTTCTTGTCAATGATTCTTATCAGGTCAAAAACGCTTATGTCTGCTGCAGAAGCCTTGTCACCAGTCACCGCCAATACTGTTTTAATTTCTTTTATCGCTGCCGCCGCTGCCAAAGCTTTTTTAACACCAGCCGCTGTTTTGAAGCCGCGGCAAACCTGAATGCAGGTTATGTCCCTGCAGCGTTTTGCAAGCTTCTTCGCAACTGCGAGAGGGCTGGTTCTGGAATCGTAGTAGTGTGGAACATAATAGGAAGATATGCCTTTGACAACATTCGCAGCTGCAGCCTCTGCCGAAAACCTGAGCATAAAACAGGGCTAAAACCGCAAACAATTTATACCTTTCTCTAAAGGGTAAGCCGGTATGGCAGAGGAAAGGAAACAGCCCCAAACTAAGCAGCCGCAGCCGAAAAAGCTGACAATAGATGAGATGGCCACGTTCTGCAAGAGGAAAGGCTTCGTCTACCAAAACTCCGAGATATACGGTGGAATGTCAGGGTTCTTTGATTATGGGCCGCTGGGCGTTGAGCTGAAGAACAACATCAAGCACGAATGGTGGAAAGCCCATGTGCAGTCAAGGCAGGATGTCGTTGGCATTGACGGCAGCATCATAACCCATCCGAAGGTCTGGGAGGCTTCAGGGCACGTTGCAAACTTCACGGACATAATGGCAAAGTGCGGCAAATGCGGCAACAGCGTCAGGGCAGACCATATAGTGGAAGACAAAGCCAAGGTTTCCACTACCGGACTGTATGCGCCGCAGTTGCAGGAGCTCATTTTCAAGCATAAGGTAAAATGCCCCCGCTGCGGAACAGACGCACTGAAGATTGCCCAGCCATTCAACCTCATGTTCAAAACAACTGTGGGGCCAAGCGAGGGCAAGGAGGCAGAGGCCTACTTAAGGCCTGAAACAGCCCAGCTTATCTTTGCAAACTTTAAGCTGGTGCAGGAAAACGCCAGGATGAAGCTGCCGTTTGGAATAGCCCAGATTGGAAAGGCATTCAGGAACGAGATTTCGCCAAGGGATTTCCTGTTCAGGTGCAGGGAATTTGAGCAGATGGAGATAGAATACTTCGTGCATCCGCACAAGGTTGAAAATTGCCCGTATGTTGATGAGTTCAGCAGCTACGAAATAAATGTTTTGACCAGCGAAATGCAGAAAAAAGGTGGCAGCGAACATAAAAAGATGAAAATAAAAGAAATGCTTGACAAGAAGCTTATACTTCCGTGGCATGCCTACTGGCTCGCGTTTGAGCACAACTGGTTTGTCGGGCTTGGCGCAAAGTCTGAGAACCTGAGGATAAGGCAGCACGTCAAAGAGGAGAAAAGCCATTATGCAACCGACACTTGGGACCTGGAGTACAATTTCCCATTCGGATGGAAAGAGCTGGAAGGCATCTCAAACAGGTCTGATTATGACCTGCAGCAGCACATCAAGGCATCAGGCAAGGACCTGGGCTACTTTGACCCGGAAACCAGCGCAAAGGTCGTGCCTCACGTTGTCGCAGAGCCGTCACTTGGCGTTGACAGGACTTTCCTTGTGTTCCTGTTCGACGCTTACGAGTACGACAGCAAGAGGGAGAACATTGTCCTGCACCTGAATCCGAAGCTGGCACCGATAAAGGTTGCGGTTTTTCCGCTGCTGTCAAACAAAGAGGAGTTGGTTACGGCAGCAAAAAAGATTTATGATGAGCTAAAGGAAGATTTCAGCTGCTTATATGACGAAGCCGGGAGTATCGGGAAGAGGTACGCCCGCATGGACGAGGCAGGCACGCCATTTTGCGTTACCATAGACTTTGACTCATTGGCAAAGCATGATGTAACTATCAGGGATAGAGATTCAACCAAGCAGGCAAGGGTAAAAATAAAAGAATTGCCGAATATCCTGTGGCAGCTGCTTTCTGGAAAAATAGATTTCGGGAACCTGCACTGACTTTCGACAAACTTTAAATAGTTAAGAAAAAATCAAAACTGTCATGGTTGTTGGGGAACGTGCCAAGAACTTATCAGCTATTGTTCGGCAACTTAGGGGTCCTCCTGCAGCCACTAGAAGACTGCCTTACCTTGAAGCCCAGCTTCTTACTCGCGGTTTTAGTCCCGGGCGGGTACGTTTCGAAGACAGCACACATTTTGATGAACTGTACAAAAAAATAGTTATCGAAATGGAAGGAGGTAAG
>JACPIJ010000009.1 GCA_016188145.1 Candidatus Woesearchaeota archaeon
CAAAAACCACTGGTCATAGACCAGTGGCATGATGCAGCCAAGTATGCTGCTCGGTGGTTTTTGAGCATGCTCAGATTCCACCTGCTAACACGTTCGTAGCATGAACCACCATTCACAGAATGGTGGAATCTGACATTTGAAATGACAACGAAACAAATAACTGCATTGCTCGTAATGCTGTGGATGGCTGCTGTTTTTGTAATCTACTACTGGCTAAAAACAGCTGAAATAATCAGCTTTTACGCAAGGTGATTAACTTTTGCAAAGCCCCATAAGCATTTTGAGCCCTATTTTCCTGCTGCTCATTTTTGTAGTAGTAACATACGGCATTGGCAGGAAAGCACTTTCCTTTTTCAGGATTGAGCTGAGCGAGCTGGAAGAAGTTCTCATAGGAATCGCATTAGGAACGGGATTTTTAATCTACTTCACCATATTCCTGGGCACAGTTCACCTGCTTTACAAAGAGGCATACATTTTTCTGGCTGCTGCGGCAATCGCGCTGTGCTGGCGCGAAATCAAACACCTCAAGCAACTGGCAGTGCAGCTTGGCATGAGTATCAAAGAAAAGCTCAAACCGAACATAGCAGGGGCACTGCTCCTCGCTTATGCCTTCTTCATGCTAATCAACATCCTGCCTGCCTTGGCACCTGTGTCGGAATTCGATTCACTGGCTTACCACCTTGCCTTTGCAAAGACATATGCGGGCAGCCATGCACTGGTTTACCAGCCAAGCCACCTTTACACAACCATGCCACAGGGCATGAGCATGATTTACACGATAGCAGAGATTTTTTCAGCACCAAACCTCTCCAGCTTAATAGCATATTCCTTTGGAATATTCGCAAGCCTGGCCATATACGCCCTAGTCAGGAAGCGCCATTCAGAGCCTGCAGCGCTAATAGGCTCCCTGCTGTTCTTCACCGCCCCTGCAGTCATGGAGCGGCTCCCGCAAACAGCAGTAGATGTCAGCCAGACGTATTTTTTCCTCACAGGAGTGATAGTACTGCTCAAATATGTTGCCGAAAGCGATGACGGCAGAAAGACTTCCTTAGCAATACTTTTTTCCGTTCTCATCGGAATAGCAGCCTCAATCAAGCTCACTGGCCTGGCCTTGGCCTTAGCAGTAGTTATCGGAATGACTTTTTCCTGGCTGTTGTACAGGCAAAGATTCGAGGCAAAACGCACCATAAAGCACATCGTGATATTCGGGCTCATCGTGATTGTGCTCATGAGCCCGTGGCTTGTGCGGGGCTACGCATACACTGGCAACCCCTTATACCCGCAAGCATACACGATATTTGGCGGCAAATACATTAATTCACAACTGACGCAGCTCTACGCCGGCTTCCACGAAACAATCGGCCTGGAAAGGAATTTGCTCAATGCACTCTTAGTGCCGTGGAATATCACGTTCAACAGCAAGGCATTTGGCACAATAATAGGGCTCACACCATTTTTTGTAATGATGCTGCCCCTGGCACTTGTCTTCCGCAAACAGATGAGCGACATAAAAAGCTGGGGCATAATATTTGCCACGGGCATTATCATTCTTGCCGTGCATTTTTGGGTGCATCCTGTGCTCAGGTACATGTTCCCTGGGGTAGCGCTGCTAAGCGTTTCTACTGCAATGGTAATGGACGCAATGATGAAAAGCAGGCAGCTAAAGGCGGCGATCTTCGTGCTAATGGCAGCTTCGCTGGTCTTTAGTGCGGCAATCTGGTACGGAATAAACGCCAAAAACATCAATTATTTCGTTTCCGGGGAAAGCGAAGGCGAGTACTATGCAAGGCTTAGCGACCATAACAGCTACGGCGCAGCGGCATGGATCAATGCCAATACGGCACAGGATTCAGTTGTGCTGCTGTTTAGCGAGCAACGCGGCTATTTCCTGGACAGGAAGTATGTTATGAGTTCCCCTTTAAGCACCTACGTTGACTATAACGGCATGAACAGCACCGCCGACTTCTTAAAACGCCTCAGCGAACTGGGCATATCCTACATCCTGATTAACGACGAGCTCCCTGACGACTATTCACGGGCAGCCAAAGGAAGCAACTACGTCGATGAGCTGCTAAGGAATTTCCTTAAAGAGCACACGCAAATGGCGTACGAAAGAAACCAGGTAAGGGTTTACAGGATAATGCAGGCAGCATAACCCTTTACAGGCTTAAACAGCGGAATAAGCCAAGAGGCTAACTCCAAGAATTATGCAGGCAACGCCGAGCCACTTGTGCCTGTTCATCTCCTCGCCAAGAAACCTCACAGACAGCAGCGATACCCAGATGTAGGTCAGGGAGTTAATCGGGTATATCAGGGAAAGGTTCGCGTTCTTGAGCGCCCACAGGTAAACAGGTGTCGGGGCTGCATAAAGGAAAACCCCAATCAGGAGGTTGATGTTCCTCAGGCTGCTGACCGCAAACTTGAGCGGGTTAAGCGACAGGGCAAATTTTGCAGAGCCCCTCTTGAAAAAAACAGCCCCAAACGCCGCCACAATGGTAAAGGCAGCTACAATCCCCGCAGCGATAATAGCCTCAGCCATGCCCGGAACCGTACCCCACAAGGCTGACGCCAGCCACTATAAGGCCGATGCCCAGCCAGTTAACAAGCATAAGCTGCTCGCCGAAAAAGAAAAAAGCCAGCAAAGCAACCCAGACGTAACCCATCCCTATAAAAGGGTAAACCACCGAAAGCTCGGCATGCTTTAAAGCATACATCAGTAAAACTGCAGCTATGACGTAAAAAGACAAGCCAGCAATTACAGGGTAATTGGTGATAAGGGCAAAAGGCTCCAGCTTCAAGGAGCCAGCGCCCAGCTTGTAGAGGTACTGGCCAGCTGCCGAGAACACTGTAAACAGAAACATAAGCAAAATGGCTACAGGCTTCATTTCCCACAACTTTCAGGCAGGTGTTTTTAAATTTATGCCAACGCCAGGCTCTGTTGAAAATCTAAAGATTTAACAACTCCACCGGCTGTAGTGGCTGGTGGAGTTGGGGAAAACATCTGAGGTGTTTTCCCGTGGAAAAAGAGG
>JACPIJ010000060.1 GCA_016188145.1 Candidatus Woesearchaeota archaeon
CCGCCCATATACCGGCGTAGTCCGTCAGCTTTTTCTTTTTCTTGAAGTGCTCTCTAATAACATCTGAGAAGCTTTCATCCGGCAGCTTATGCCTTACCAGAAGTTCGTAAGAATCTTCCGTTATTGCAATGTTCTTTGTGGCCATATGGGTATGCGTATGTGTACCCATATTTAAGCTTTTCTGTTTTTTTGCTTCACTGCAGCCTTGAACATCCTTGTTTCCCTCTTTATGTCTATCATGTCAAATATCTTTATTTTTGGGATGAGTGGCAGCAGCATGAGCACGAACAGCAGGGCTATTAGGTACCTTGCGAAGAAGTCTGACTGCAGGGGGTATAGGTTGAAGAGGTAAATGCCAAGTATCAGCAGCACGAGCAGTAGCAGCGAGAAATAAAGCGCTATTGCTACCCTGCTACCTCTTTTTTGTGCCATGGCTCATTACCGGACTATGCTGTTTTTAAAGCTTTTTGCTGCGAGCTCCTTGTAGACGTCCAAGTATTTCGCAATGTTCGCTTCAATCGTGAACTTCCTTAGTGGCGTTTTGTGGCACTTGCCCTTATGCATGCTGGTAACAGCATCCGCTATTTCCCTGCTGTTTTTTGGCTCAACAAGGATGTGCTTCCCGCTCACAACTTCAGGCAGCGATGTGGTATCGCTTGCAACGATTGGCTTTCCCATTGCAGCGGCTTCTGCAGCAGTGTATCCGAACCCTTCGCTTATTGATGGCACAATCACGCAGTCAGCAGCCATTATGTAATCAGGAAGTTCCGAGTGCGGCACAGGCTCAATGTTTATTATTCTGCCGTCAAGTTGCAGTTTTTTTATCAGCTGCAGCAATTGCGAATATTTTTCTTGGTATTGCCTATCTCTGCTCAACATAAGCATCATTTTAGCATTTGGGATTGAAGCAGAGATTTCCTTCATCGCTGTTATCGCATATTCAATTCCTTTGCTAGGCCCCGGTCTGCCATATACAAGTAACACGTAGTTCTGCTGCAGCGAATATTTTTTTCTGACTTTGTTGCCATTGTACTTTTGTGGGTTAAAGTGCCCGTAATCAACGCCGTTGTAAATCGTAACTGCGTTCTTCTTCCCTATTCCCAGAAGCTGCTGCCTTGTTGAGTTTGAGACAGCAACATACTTATCGACAGCAGGAAGCAAGTAGAGGAATCTTTCGACCATGTCGTGAATGAAAGCCTTGATTGGGTTAAAGTCCGTGTACTGCCACCATTTTCCAACCCAGACCTCGTGTATTGTTGCCACCAATGGTTTCCTGTTCAGCTTTGCCGCAGCCCATGCGGGAAAGAAGCCGTTGAACGTGGTGGTGTGCACAATATCGGCTTTTCCCGCAGCTGCAACTGCTGCCGGAATTGCCAAGAAAGTGAATAAATACCTGCTGCCGAAGCAGCTTACCCTCCTTACCTTAACGCCGTTTATTGTTTCCTCAGCCGCTGTTCCCCTTATGCGGTGCGTTATTATGGTTGCAGAGTGCCCTTTTTTGACAAGCCCTTCTGCAAGGTTTTTGAATACCATCTCTACCCCTCCGATGTGGGGGAGATAGTTTTCTATCACGAAGAGTATGTTCATATTCGGTTTTTGATCAACCTTTTTCTTAAAAAGGTTGTGCTGCAGATGCAGATATTTAAACGTGTTTGTTGTTTTTGGCTCATCTGTTATGCTCAGAACCCTATTTGCCTTTCAGCTCGTCCCAGAACATTTTTTCTCGCTATGTACGGGATTGTGTCAAGAAAATTTATTGGATGTACGAACCTAATCATTCCAGGCAGGCCGTAAGAGGCAAGTGTTTCTGTAGCTTCGTGCTTTGTTATTAAGTTAATTCCTGTTTCGCTTGTTGCCCGGTGTTTTCTTTCCATGAGATAGTCCTGCATTGTGTTGGTTATTGTTTGAAATGCTGTGATTCCATGGGAGTGGGCTTCTTTGCCAAGGCGTATTTCTCCAGTTATGATCAGCTCGTGTACCACCAGAGCAAACATTACTGGCCGAGCGTCTATCCTGACTCCGTATGTCCTGTTTATTTCTTCCGCCAGCCTTTTGTATTCCTGTGAGTCTTTGCTTATCATTAGCAGCTGTACTATCGGCGGCAGGGCCTCCCCCATCCTGGTCAGTATTTCCAAGGATGCTCTTATCTGGCCCCCTGTGCCGTACCTTTTATCAAGCTCTTCTGACATTATTTTATCTGCAAGCTCTGAGGAGAACTCATTGCTTTGTGCAAATAGGCGCCTGTCGCCTCTTTCCGCATTTCCTGTCACTGTGGCAACTGAGTTGTGCTGGTTATAAGGCCGCGAAAGCGACTGCAGCCTGCTGAGAACATATTCTAGAACAAGAAAACCACTGTGTTGCGGCACCGCTTCCCTCAGCATCATCTTTTTGAAAAGGTTGTCATATATTGTTTCATACCTTTGCCTTGTTGATTCCAGGTACTCAGTGACAACTCCAGTGACTGCTTCGATTACGACTTCGCGCTCTCTCACCAAGTCAGTAACTGTTATTACCCTGCCTTTGAAGCCTTCAGGTATGGCTGTTACTAATCCTCTTGACAGTCTTGGGCTTGGCCTTCTTCCTGGGCCAACAACTGCGGGCTTGGTTTCGTCAGCAGCTTGTTCGGCGCTTGTTGTGCCCGTGCTGAGCACCATTGGGGAGGCAAACTTTTCTATTACCCTTCCGATGTATTCTCGTACGAGCCTGCTGATTTCTTCTGGGTAGTGTATCTGCACTGGCCTTCTGCGCTTATGCCCAGTTTCCTGAGCGGCTCTTTCCTTCGCGACAGCCGCATCTGCCACGGTTTCAGCCTTTGCTGTCATTCCGCTCAGCATGTAGCCCACTATCTTTCCCACAAGGTCCCTGTAGAGCCAGTATGCTGCTCTTGGGTCTTTCGGGTAGGCCTTTTCGTCAAAGCTGCCTGTGCTTTGCTCCCATTTCAGAAATTCGGGGTTAATTGCTGCGAGTTGTTCAAGGGCTGAGTTTTCAAAGGCTTCTGCCTCGTAGTCGAACTCTTTCGGCGCTACCGTGGGTCCTGTTATCCACTTATAGATTGTTTGTTGCGTTCTTGCTTTTACACGGCTGTGGACAACCGCTGCCATCTGTCTCAGCTCTTTACTGCTGAACCCTTGCCCTTCGCTTGCCAGCTTGTCTTCTAAGCCTTCTCTGCCCATGCCAAGGCAGGGCAGTTGCAATCCGTCTTTAGCATTGAGCTTCCACAGCCCTGTTATTATCAGGTAGCTCAGCATCGTTTGCCTGCGCCCGTAGTCTTTGAAGAGAAACCGCAGCGCTGCCTGCATCCTTTCTTCCTTTTCAATTGAAGCGAAGGCTTCTTTGTAGGTTATGCCTTGGATTGCTTGCCTGTGCACAAGGGGATGGTGGCCCTGCCTCACGTCGCTGCCCACGACTTTTAGGTAAACTCCCTCCCCCTTAAGGTCGCCTATGTCCAGAAAGGCCGGCTTGTCTCCCTCGGTCAGGAAGGTTCTTCCAGCAACCTCTATCATGGTGTCCAGCGGCATCGTGATTTGGTTAAAAGAAATGGTATTTAATGCTTTTTCACAGTAGGCATTGTTACGCTACGGGTGTAAGCTTTATCCCTTCTTTAGCATTCCTCAATCTCCTGTATTCTCCAGCCAGGGCTTTTAGTTATCTGCCCCAATAGTTGGCTAAAAATCGGACTTATGAGGTAAAGCGGGTTGCGATGAGCTATTGCTTCAGAAGAACATTGGCAATAAGTATGCCAGTCCCAGTCCGACAGCTATCGCGCCGATGCTGAATGAGATTATCCAAAACCACGTCGTTCCGCCTTTTCGCAGGAAAATCCAGACCGGAATTAAGCTCAAAAATTGGACAAGGAAGTCGTTCCAGAAGTAAAAGCTCGTTACCATTCCTTGAAATCCGTAGCCGAAGTGCCCGAAAGCCCCTCCGGTGTAGTATCCAAACGCTGCAGGAATGACAGTATAGCCGATTATTGGCCCGCACACCTCAATCAGCCTCGCCCACAGCGCAATCCTGATTCCGGCCGCCTTCTGGTCAAACGTCAGAAGGAAGAGGGTGCCTAAGCCGATGCCGTAGAACATGGTGTCGTACAGGCCGCCCCTGAACCCTGTCCTTGCCCCGCCGAAAACGACTGCCAGAAGTCCGTTGGCAATAAGCACCAGGGAAATCAGGGCGAGAAATTTGCTCCTGTTCCACTTCAGCCTTATTCTTGGCTTCAGGAATTCCACGAACAGGCCAAGCGCAATCAGGTAATAGGCCAGCTGGAACGTCAGGCTGAGGAAAATCCCCCTCGTTGCAGGGCTCATTCCCTTGATGTAATCCGGCAGTTCATGCGCTCTTGCTTCAGAAAGGTTGACAAAGCCTATGGTGCTGGCAACTATCCATGATATAATTGCTGCTATGAAAAGCAGGAGAAAGCCCTTTACGATTAGCTTTTCTTTATCCACAGCTCTAGCCGTTGCCATTTTTCAAGAACTCAACTTCCTTCTTTCTCTGCTCTATGTCTACCGGCGTTTCAAGGCACACAGGCTTGTTCGCCTTCTTCACGGTTTCTTTCACGAAGTCAGGGTCTATGGCGCCTTCAAATATGCTCTGGTGGTGCCCCTTTGAATAAACTCTTGTGTTAAGTCTCACGCCGCTCAACTGGAAATATTCAGGCTTCAGTCTCATCAGCCCGGCAACAAACCTCTTATAGTCAATCCCAAGCTGATGGGCTGCGATCGCGGCATGTTCGAAGTCAAGACAAAACCCCGCACCCGTTATTTCAAGCAGTTCTCTTAGGTGCTCATAGTCATAGCAGATGTAGTATTTTCCCTTCTCTATATCGAAGGCAGCCTTCGGATAGCTGTTCTCTATCAGCAGTCTGCCGTAGCTTACGGTTTTTGCGAGCTTTGCCACGGCTTTGGCGGCTTTCCTGACGAATTCTTCATCTGGTTCCTCTTCAACTAGCCCTGTATGCATTATTATCAGTCCTGCCTTGAGCTTTTTTGCAGCACCTACTGCCTGGTCCAGCAGCTTTCGGCTCTTCCTCATGTTGTGAATCGGGCTGAATCCGAAGAGTTCGTGAGGCACATGGATGGTGTATTTGCGCTTTCTTCTTGCGAGCTTGTCAAGGCTCCTTTCGCTTCTTGGCAGGACCTCTATGAAGTCGGCAAATTCCGATTTATCAACGTACTTTACAGGGTTGCTGCTCCAGAGTTTTATTCCTACTTCCATTCATTCACCTTTTTTTAACAATGCAAATAGTCATTTGCCGCAGCTGTTGTAATAGCAAATCTCGGTAATTTTTGAACTTTTGCGAGATTTGCTATAATGCCAAGACTATTTTCACTTCTTCCGCTGCGTTTTCTGATTGACCTCTCCACGTCGTCTTTGGACGACGGGACCAGTCGTGCTTGCACGACTTGGTTTCTTAAAGAGGTCATGCTGTGGTTCCTGCGCCCTTTCGAGTGCGAGCTGCCTAACGAGCTCTTCAAGGCCTTTCTGCGTTTTCCTGACAACGCGGTAGGAATAGAACGTAGCCGCTATGAGGAACATGAAGCCCAGTATTATGAAAAGGTCCAGCTTTCTTTCAAGCCTTAATGCAGCTGTTATTGGGTTGATGACGTCGGGGAAAAGCGAGATTGCGCTGAATGACAGTGCAAACAGGCTCCAGAATGCCCACTCGTTTATTGTGAATTCCTTTTTCTTCCACTGGAGGAAGCTCATGTAGAGCATGAATGCGCCGAATACTATTCCGAAGACCTGTACGCCAAGCACCATGCATTATCGCCTTTTTCCTTCCCGTTTATATGTTTTTCTGTGGCTTACCTGGCTATTTTCCACCACAGCATCTTCAGCACGATGTTTACCCCGTCAAAGACTGTCGTGCCCTTGTACCTGTCTGCGTATATGGTTTTTATTGGGAGCTGCGCGAATTTGAGCCTGTATTTTCCTGTTTTTGCAACTATCTCTGATTCTATGCTGTAGTCGTTCGACATGAGGCTCAGCTTTTCGTAAGCTGACCTGGTCAGGGCTTTGTAGCCGCACTGGGTGTCTTTCACGTTTATGTGGAATAGCAGCCTAATGACGGCGTCTATGAACCAGTTGCCAACCTTCTTCACGATTGGCATGTTCTGGCTTCTCCTGTCCCGGTAGGTAAACACGATGTCGTTGCCTTTCAGCGCCTCAATCAGCCTTGGCAGGTCTTCCGGGTCGTGCTGCCCGTCGCTGTCCATGAAAACCAGCGCCTCGCAGCTTTTTCCGTAAGCATAGGTGCAGCCAGTCCTTAGGGCTGCTCCTTTCCCGAGGTTGATAATGTGCCTCAAAACAATCACGTCGTGCTTTTCTGCTACAGCTGCCGTGCCGTCCCTTGAGCCGTCGTCCACCGCGACTATTCTTTTGTTCGCAGCGAATTTCTTTGCTGCTTCAAGCACGTTGCCCAGGTTTCTTCCCTCGTTATGGGCGGGTATTATTACGTAGAAATCCATTTTTGAGTTCGTTTTTGCAGTTGCCATTTTGACAATTTGCATTTTGCCGATCTTGCAGGATATGTTTACTCGAGCGTATCCCACTGTGCCTTGTATACGTACACGTTTGTTCCTGTCAGGCCGCGGTTGTGCGTGAGCAGCTTGAAGTGCTTGAGGCCCTTTCCTTCCATGAAAAACATCCTGGTGAACATCCCCGCTGCCTGCTCAGGGCTTGCCACGGCGGCATAATAACTGCTGTAGCTGTTACTGCTTCCAAGCCATTCTCCCTGGGGCACAAGTATCACTGAGAGCTGTTGCGGGACTGTGTCGTTTGCGTACGCCCTTTCCGCAAATTCTTCCGTTCCTGTTTCGTTTGTCATGTATACAAATGAGATAGGATGCAAAACCTTTCCCTCTTGCGCGGGGAAATAGGCGTCGTTTGTGGTGAGGTTGACTGTTAAGCCGTTGCCGCAACTCACAAGCTTGTCCTGCTCGTTTTCATTGCTGGCAAGTATTGCGCACCCGCTTACGTCTCCGGAGAAGCTTGGCCAGGGCGCTATCCAGCTATTCGCCTCGCGGTCATCCTTTATTCTTGCAATCTCATTGTATGTCGCCTTCGCCTTCTCTTCAGAATAGTTGAACATCTCCTTCATCGCAGTTACAGCTTCTTTTTGGCTTTTGCCTTTCAGGGTTTGCCATGCTATGCCTTTTTCGAAGTCCCAGCTTCCAAAATGCCCCCACACTCCGGATTTGCCTATCATGTCTTCTGACGCTATTACGTAGGCCTCCGGAGGTGTGCAGTGCGTGTACTTCAGCACGTTTTCTGCCTGACCTTGTGTCAGGTTGTAATCCAGAACCAGCAGTGTTTTTGCATCCTGCTTTAACGGAGTTGCCGTCAGCCTGTAAAGTATTTTTATAGTGGCGGCAAAGTCATTTTTTGCCTTATTCAGTTCGTCGAAGGCTATGGTGCTGCCGCAGTCAAGCATCCTCAGTATGCCTGCCGCTTCTGTCTCGTTTTTTGTCATGAAAAACTTCCCAACCCAGTGAGCAGGAGGATATTGCTGGGTTGTGCCGTCAAACGTAACCCTCCTGTCGGTTATGGACTTGAAGTGGTGCCCGAAGTCCCACCACGAGGTAATTATTGCATCAGGTTTGGAATCGTCCTGTATTGCAGTGAGTGAGCCGTACCACGCGTCATTAATTATTGGCACATCATTGTTGGCTATGGAGTAGGCTTTCTTTGTAACATCTGTTGAATAGGTTACTGTTGCCAGCATTACGAATACTGCTGTCGCAGCCGCAAACTTATTCAGCTTTAGGAAATTTTCGTTTATCCACATTAATAGCCTGAAGATAAGCCCGAGCGTTGCGCCGAATCCAAGCCCCGCCATGGGAGCCAGCAGCAGCACGAATCTTATGCCTTTGGTGCTTGCGTAGATTGTGCCTGCAAACCACACCACCACTAACGTTGCAAAGAATACCGAGTACAGCGCTTTTTCTTCTTTCGGCACTATCGCCTTTAGCTTGTTCTTGAGAAAGCCAAAGTTTGTTATTGCAACAGCGGTAAGCATTGCAGCGCTCAAAAATGAAAGCCAGAAGATGTTCGGCGTTATGCTGTTGACTACTTGGTCAAAGTTTCCTTCGTTAAGCTCGGCTACTGTCGTGAGCACGTTGGGCCAAAACGATGCGCCAACGACCGGACTTTTCAGCGTCTGCACGCCAAGTGCGAGCAGGGGCGTTTCCAGGAACTTGTTAAATCCCGTGAAGAGTGTTATGAGTGCTGCCGTCGAAAAGAAAAAGACCGCCGTCGGCATTATGAAACGCTTCCCAACGTTTCCTGCCAATATAAGCCTTAGCGTCTTGCCTAAACTCAGCTTGGTGCCTTCAACAAGCTGCGTGAATACGCTAACGGCAGCACCTGCCAGTATTGCTGCTGCCGCGGCACTGAGGATGAATAGGAAAATAAACCACCACCCTCCCCAAGCCATGCTGTAAAGCGCTACTGAAAAACCGGCAAACAAGGCAAGCATAGTTCTCCATATAGCCCTATGCTCGTGGATTGCCTGCACGAACAGCCAGACTGAAAGCACGGCAAAAAAGATTACCACCTGGTCGTTATCGCCATGGATGGTCCTGTTGACGTAAGCCGCGTGCAGCGCAGCCATCAGGGCTCCAAAGAATCCTCCTACGGTGCCGGCAATTTTCCTTCCTATCAGGAATATTAGCAGCGCTGTTAGGCTTGTAAAAAGTACAGAGTATATCATGGTCTGGACTTCCCAAAGCGTTACGGAGTGGTTGAAGAACCTTACAAACTTGTAAAGGTATGCGATAAAATATGGAAAGAAGTAGTCCTGGGGTGAAATCTCTCTCCCAAGCGGCGCAACCTGATGGTTGTCCCATTCCAGTCCGTTCCTTATTTCATCCCCAATGTGGCCTTTTTCAACTATGTTCAGGGCATACCTGTTCCAGTAGTAAGGGTCAATGTCCGGCGAGTAGGGTCTGCCTTCCTCATCCCTGTAGAAATCCTTTATGAACTCTGAAGTGCTTTTTATCTGGCTGCTGACGTCAATCTGCTGCCCTGCATACTGACCTGTTTTGAAAATGTATGTTTTGCTGCTCCTTGCCTTGTTCATCTCATCAGCCAAAATCTGGCTTTTTCTCTTGTCAGGAAGGTTTGGGTACTGTGCGTTTATTGCGCCCTGTATGTCATTTTGCATGGTATTGTAAACAGAGTTGCTCGCCCAGTCCTCAGCGAAACGCAGCTGCGACGGCTGCGTCCTGACATCGGCAGTTAAGCCAATAACTATCAGAATTCCTAAAATTGGTAGTATGACAGAGCCCTTTTTTCTTAAAAATTCGGCAATGGAATTGAAGTCCAGTGAGACCTCGTCCCCTTCAGTCACACCATGCGGTTTTTCTCCTTTTTCCTTTTCTTTTCCTTCCCTCTTGACTCTGAAAAGTCCCTTAATGCCGGAAGCCAGCCTCCCAATATCTATTTCAGCTTCTTCCCCTTCCTTTTTTCCTTCTGCTTCTGCGCTGCGGCTGCCGTGGTGCTCTGTTCTGTGTTCACTCTTTGCGGCTGCAGGTGATTCGCTTGCTTTTTTTTTAAAGAACGAGAGAACCTTGCCGAAGTTAAAGTTTATCTCAATGTCTTTCTCGTCTTTTTCTTCCGGGTGGGCGTCCCTTACTACCTCTTTGCCTTCCCCGAAGCCCTTTTCTTTTGCGTGCTCGTCTTTCCTGTCTTCAGCCATGAATCTGCCCCGTCAAACCCGGTGATGCAAGCTACTGCGGCAACTCAGGGCGTATTTAAATGTGTTGCGGATTTTTGTTTTTTGATTGACCTTTCCACATCGTCTTTTGACGATGGGACCCGTCGTGCTTGCACGACGTGGTTTAGAAAAAAGGTCAGAACCACGCTTTTTTAGCGAAGAGCAGCAGCTTTGGCTCTCTCATCAAAAGCTTGAGCGCAAATCTTGACGGCTGGTCGCGGTCGTAGCTTTCAAGAATAGCTTTGTTCTTTTCCCTGGCGAAAGTTTCAACAAGCCTGTTGTAATCCTCGTTGCTGAACCTTTCCATTGCCTTTCTCATGAGGAGTGAGAGGTACAGGTCCATCCCCATTCTCTTCTTCCACAGCTTTTCATAATCGGCATTTTTCGTTATCGCCTCCGCCACCGCCTCTGCCCCGATCAGGCTTTGGTTTATCCCTCCGAGCGTTGGCGCTTTCACCATTGTTGCCGCATCCCCAACAAGCAGCACCCTGCCGTCCTTTGTTTTTGACTTTAGCCTTGGGTCATACAGTGGTATTGGGCCGGCCTGCCTACCTGCTATCTTCTTCTCGTAATCCTTGCCGGCCACAGCTGTCAGGAACCGCTTGAAGTATTGGCTGGCTTCTTTTTTCGCGGCAATACCCACTCTTGCAATTTTCTCATTCTCGGGCACAACCCAGGCTATGCCTTCCTCGCTTGGGTAGAAGTCAATGATGTTATCGTTTTCAACCGGTATGGTTGCCTGCAGCCCGACGTAGAACTGCCTGTTTCCAAACAAGCCCGCAGATTTTGCAACCGCGCTTATGGGCCCGTCAGCACCAACCAAATAATTGGCTTCGACGGTTTTTGTTTCGTTTTTTATTTTGTCTTTCACAGCAACCATTACTTTTCTCGTTTCCCAATTCGCTTTCGAGCGAATGGGCCCAATCGGGCTCTTCCCGATTTGTGTTTCTTTTTCACTGCCGCTGCCGCCATTATTGCCATCTTCAAACGTTTCAAACGTGTGGTTGGCAAAGAATTTTGCCCCTGCGTCTTTAGCCAATTCAGAAATGTGCCTGTCAAGCCCTGCCCTGTCTATAATAATGTCGTTCTTCAGCTTGACCTCAACAAATTCCTTATTTGGCGCAATTATCCTCGCCTTTGCAATCCTGTTGACAATTAATTCCTTCGGCAATTGCAGCCGTTGTGAAAGGACATCGCCGGTTATGACCCCTGTGCAGGCTACCGGTTCCCCTATCGTTCCATGCTCCTCAAACACCCGCACGTCCATCCCTGCTTTCGCAAGAAGGTAGGCTGAAAATCCGCCAGCTGGCCCTGCGCCAGCAATCGCTATTTTTTTGCTTTCCATATTTCCATCTCCGTTGCTGCCATGCACCGCATGCAGTTTTTAATTGTTGCTGCATTTGTTGCCGCGGCCATTACGGCCTGTCGTGTTTCTATTCTAAAGTAGCGTCACTTGCAAAAACTTTAAATAATAGGTCATCCTTCGGCGTTTTTAACAGCTGTTGCTGGGGGGTTCAAAAAATGGCGTCGTTCAGGCTTTTCTTCATTTCAGCGGTTCTTCTTATTGCCATCATCTCGGTCTCGGCGAATGCTGCGGCAGCCGAAAAAGCAGTCAAAATCACCAAGGTTTCGGCAGTCCAGGACTCCGAAGCGCTCGTTATTGTAAGCCTTGACTCGCAAAGGAAAAACACCGGTTCAAAGGTAACGGTTTCTGTTCCTGAGCTTGGATTAAGGGCCAGCCGCAATGTTGACTTTGCCAAGACAAACAAAAAGACAGTCCACCTTGAGATTCCTTCGCCAGACATGTTCGACCCCTACGTCAGGATAGTTTTTAGCAGCGACGGCGGCAAGAGGGTCAAGCACAGGCCGTTAATCCTGCAATAATTTGACACCACTATATTTGACACCACTATATAATAGATAACAAAAGTAACTACTCTTATATGCTAAAATAGCGAAATGTTTATATAGAAGCTTCGTTTATCGGAGAAAGCATAACGCATAATTTTGTGCTAATTCAGTAGGAAATGACAGTTGGGGTGGTTTGAAAATGAATATGTCCAAGAGTGTGTTTGTTGTTCTTTTGATGTCGATTGTCAGCATGCTTGTTCTGGCTTCGTCAGCACTCGCTGCCGCTCCAAAGGTTTCTTTTTCCGGCGTTCCGTCAAATGTTGTTGCCGGAACCACGTTTGATGTAACGGTTTCAGCCGCAAACGACACTACTGCAAATCAGTTCATGCAGGTGATTACAGTGGCAAGCGACCTTGGCTGGTCAGTTTCACCCCAGTCAGTCAACTGCGGCTCTGTGCTTTCATGTGTTGCCAAATTCACCGTAACAGTTCCTTCTGGCGCAACTGTCAACCAGAAGTCAAAGCTGACTGCGCAGGTAACTACGAGCACCAGCGAGTCCGGCTCTGCAATTTCAGGGGATACAGTAGTTTCAGGCGCTCCATCGCTCGGCAACGGGGTGCCTGTCAGTGTTGATGCTGTTGAGGTTGATAACTTCGAGCTTTCCTCTTCAGACACAAATGTCCGCGACCTGGAAAGGGGCGAGGAGTTCACGCTTAAGGTCAAGCTTACAGCACTGGCGAATGCCAAGGACGTTGAGATAAGGGCTTTCGTTACAGGATTTGAGTTTGCAAAGAGCGAGCCAATAAGCGACTCGACAAGCCCATTCGACGTTGAGAAGGGAGTCAGCTATGTTAAAACGTTAAAGCTCAGGCTGCCTGACAGGGTTCAGGAGGACACATACAGAATAAGGGTAGTGGTTGGCGGCAGAGACAACGATGAGCTTGTCGAAAACTTCAGGATAAAGGTAACCCCGTCAGCCCACGAGGTTGTTATCAAGGACCTTAGCGTCAACCCTGAGGACGTTATCCAGGCCGGAAGGGCTGTCCTGGCGACTGTCAGGGTGAAGAACCTTGGCGATAAGACGGAAAGGGACGTCAAGATCAGGGTCAGCATTCCTGAACTCGGTGTTACGGCAACTCCGGACTTCGTGGATGAGCTGAAGTCAGAGGATTCCGCAACTTCAGAGGAGTTTTTCCTCAGGATTGACCCGTGCGCAAAGCCGGGAACTTACGATGTCAAGGCCGAAGTCACCTTTGAAGAGGGCGACAAGACGGTAACTGCAAAAGAGCAACTGACTGTCACAAAAGGCCCATGCGAAGCTCCGGCAGGCCCTGCATCTGTCTCGGCAGGCGGCGTTAAGATAGCTTACAGCGCTGAGCCGCAGAATGTTGAGGCTGGCGGCGCGGCTGTTGCATACCCAATAACGATTGTGAACGAGGGCTCGGAAACAAAGAGCTACAGCCTGTCTGTAGCCGGCTCTGACTGGGCAACTGTCAAGCTCAGCCCAGGCAACATGGTCACCGTGAAGGGCGGTGACAGCCAGACTGTTTACGTGTTTGTTTCAGCCAAGGCAGGAAGCTCCGGCGGGCAGACGTTCGTAGTCAGGATCAAGGACCAGGCAGGCGACGTTGTGAAAGAGCTTCCATTGTCTGCTAATGTTGTAGCAGCAGGCGCTGGTGGCGCAGGTGCTGCCAGCCTTGCCCAGCTGTTGCAGCTTGGCCTGATTGCCCTGATAGTCGTGCTGGTCATAGTTGGACTGGTCATGGCCTTCAGGAGAATGAAGGGCCCGGGCGAGGGCGGGGAAGGAAGCCAGACTTACTACTAAGCCCTTTTCTTTTTTCTTTTCTTTATTTTCTCTTTTTATTTAGTTTCAAGCCAGTTTGAAAATTATAAACTGTTCCACCTGTTCCACAAAACCTTTAAATAATGGAACCTATTCTAAAGTAGTAACTGATTTTGTAGACTTTGGATTAAATTTTTTTTCGTAAAATGGTCATGGGGAGGACTTGGATGAAACGTGCTAACACAGGCGTTTTTGCGGCATTCCTTCTTGTTTTCTTGTTTTTGTTAGTCACTGTTATCCCTCTTCTGCTGCTCCTCTTCTCTTACGGCTTTTTGCAACTACCTAAGCTGACTTACTATAACATCACAATCGCAGCCACCACAGGGCTTTTCATTATTCCCGTTTTCCTTGTTTTCCTCGCAGCAGTCATTGCTCTAGCAGCGAAAAGAAAAGGGGCAGCCGTTGCTGCTGGCTTAAAACCAAGGCGGGAACCTGAGCCTTATCCCTGGGAAAGTGTCTTCGGGGCAGCAGGGAAGGAGGATTTCAAGGCAGTAAAGGTAACTGCGAAAACAGCTTTTACCAGTCCTAAACCTAGCGTAACTGTCCTGGCTGTTGCTGCCGTTATTGTGGCAGCGACTGTTGTTTTCTTTGTAATGGTGGTGCCAACAGCAAAGGACGTGTTCACAGGAGGTGGCAAAGGCTCAAATTTGACTGTCCTGGCGAACTTAAGCGCTGGCATCTCAGATAACGTCGTGAAAAATGAAAGCGCAAGCTCGCTTTTCCAGTTTTTTAAGGCAAAATTAAGTAATTTAAGAAAAACAAACATGACTGGCCTGGCAGAAGAGGCAAGGATAGCCGAAGCAAAAAAGCTGGCTGAACTGGAAAAGGCAAAGCAAAAGCAGGAAAAGGAAGCAAAGCAGAAGGAACAAAAGGCTTCATCTTTTTCAGCTTTGGCAGCGAAATTCAATGCTGTTAAGGCTGCAGCAGTGAAGGTGTCTGCGTTTTGGCCTTATGCCCTTGCCGGGATTAGCATGCTGGTGATGCTTGCTGGTGGTTTTTATTTTTACAGGGCAAAAAAGGTTAAGCCCGCTGCGGAATGGGTCAGAACATGCGTGGCTGACTCTGCCGGCTGGCTTGCCGTGCTTTTTTCTGACGTGAAAAGAAACGGCCTGAAGCTTCTGATAATTGCAGCTGTGGTTTTGGCTGCAGCCTTGGCTTTCGTGTTCAGAAGCTGGCTTAAGGCCAAATTGCCGGCTTTTTCCAAAGTTGCCGTGCCTGTTCTTGCGGCTATCCGCGAATCAGCCATTAGCTTTTTTTACGCGGCAAGAAACTTTCTTCTGGCTTACAGGATTTACATCCTGATTGGCATAGCTGTGCTTCTGGTGATTTTTGGGATTCTTTTTGTGCTTGAACGCAAAGGGAAAGAAGCAGGAACACCCAAATCAAAAACCTAGCCTGCAATGGCCTTGGCTGCAGTAATCACGGCATAGATTATCCCGAACAGGAACATAAATGCAAGAGCAATTGCCACAAGCCTTGGCATGTTGATTGCGTATTCCGGTTTTACCTCAGCCTTTTTCTTCTTCGCGGCAATATGCATTGCTACCAGCAGGATTCCTTCTATGCCGCCAGCCACTGCACCTGCAACTCCCAGCACGGCAATGAAGTTCTTCAAGCCGAGAAGGAAAGCCAGCAGGGGGATGAAGCATGTCAGTGCCCACGCGGTCTTCCTTTTAAGCCTGTAGTCATAAACGTACATCTCCTTTAGCGCAAGCCCAAGTGCTATGAACGAAGTGCTCATTGCCAGCACTGCAAAAAGGTTTGCGAACAGAATCATTCTTTCCCCAAGCATTTTGCCAATGGTTACAGTTGCCAGCTGGCCTGTTGCTGCGCCGCTTATTCCAACAACAGCCACAGCAAAGAGCGAATAAAGCACTATGGGCACAAGCCCTCCCAATATTATTGCCCTTTTGAGAAGCTTTCTGGCTTTTCCGCTTCCGAGCTCTTCCCTCATTTCTGGTATGGCAACCGCTCCCAGAAAGGCAAATAGCACGACACCATACGGCACAAACAGGTTTTGTATGCTTGTTCCAGTGAAGTTCGCCGCAGAGAACCTGCCTGAGTTTGCAGCGACTACTATTATAATAGATATAACGGCAATGGTTAAAAAAGACAGCAGCAGCTCGGATTCCTCAACAGCCTTCAGCCCGAAGTATACTATTGCCGAGGCAGCTGCAAAAAAGATAATGCTCCAGAAAAATGGCGTGAGCTGGGGGTTTATGGCGTTAAGGGCATTCCCCGCTCCTATAATGTAGGCGAGCAGGGCTCCGTAGATGCCAAAAACCATTGCAAGCGCCATGAGCCTCTTGCCATTCTTGCCAAGATATTTTTCCGCATAGCCTGTCAGCTGGTGGTTTCCTTTGGTTCTAAGCACCACCTCCCCAAGCAGCAGGTTGACCAGCATCACGGCAGCGCCTATTATAATAATGTGCAGCAGCCCAACAGCCAAGCCTGACTTGGCAACAACATATGGTATGCCCAGCACACCGGCTCCGATTGTGGTGCCGACAAGCGTTGCGACTGCCTCAAGGAACCTCTTTTTCATACATTATTACCCGCATCTAAACATTTAAATATGTTGCTGCAAAGCCTTAAATCCTGTGGGGATGTAGTATAAACACCCGCGGCTCTTGAGTAGTGCTGCGGGATGGTACAGCCCGGCATTATGGGGGCCTCCAGCGATTGGAGAACTGAGCCAACGGCAAACCGAAGGCGATGACCGACCCATAGTAGAAAGCCTCGGATCTGGGTTCAAATGACCTTTTTTTTGCGAAAAATGTCAATCAAAAAACGCAAGAAGGCTGAAGGTCCCAGCATCCCCACCTTTTTTTCCAAAAAGCTTATATAGTGCTTTTGCCTTTACAAAGTTCAGCATGAAAACAGTAACGGTATCAGAAGAGGAGTACAAACGTTTGAAAGAGAAGGAGAAGGTAGATTCCGAAATCCTAGAGGACATAGCACGAGGAGTTAAAGACATATTGACTGGCAAGGTCAAGGAGATTTAAGGTCCCTAACCAGTTTTTCAATTAGTTCTCTGTAAACATCACGTGCCTTTTCTGAACCGTCAAGCTTGGAGAGCTTTTTCTCGTACCAATCTGACCTGAACACCCTGAACATACAATGTAAAACTTCTCCCGTGTTTAAAAACATTGCTCGCTTGGGCGCAGCAAGCCCCTTAATTTACAGTATCGGGCTCCGAATCCAAAAAGCTTAATAAGCACCTCATAAGTCCGCCTTCCTGATATTCTATGCCCGTAAAGAACGTTACCAGGAATACGATAATAGCTTCGCGTTCAAAGATTGCTGACTCGGCATTGGGGCGTGCTGTAGGCTTAATGTTTTCAAAGCCAACCCAGGCAGCCATGGTCCTCAAGTTTGCAAAAGAAACGCCAATAAGCCTGCACACGTTTTTTGTTTTTTTCCCGATAGACATCATCCTTGCCGATAGTGCACTGCGCGTTGTGGGCATTGTCAAGGGCATGCCTCCGTTCAGCACTTACTCTGCAGACCAGAAAGCAAAGTTTGTGGTAGAGGTTCCCAGTGGCACCAGAGCTAAAAGCAAAACGAGAGTCGGGGACAGGCTCACCTTCCTCCGGATTGTCGAAAAGAGGTTTGCCAACGGCAGGCGCATAACTGTGAGCAGGGCCTGACACTCACAAATCTGCTGTTGCCATTTCAGTTTTGACCGGATTGATGCGTAACTTGGCCAAAATTATCATAACTCATCATACTCGTCTTAACTTTAAAGAGGTTACAACAATTTAAATATAGACCTTCTCAACTGTTCCAACTGGATTTGAAGGGGGTGCGTGCGCGTTATTGGCAAACGTAGCGAACATAATGGCAACAGGAGAGAAATTAAGTCATATTTTAGCACGTATTCACGCCTTTTCCAAAAAGTTTAAATACAACCTAACCAAAAGTGAGTTCCATACTCCCAGTCATACTATTATCGGCCATCGGAATTGTGTGGCTGTGCAGTTTGAGTGGTGTCAGGAGTTAAAATCGAGGTGTTGAGGCTTGTCTTTTAACGCGAAGTCGCTTAAGCCGCTTTTTTCACAGAAAAAGGGAACCATTTACAGCCTTGTTCTGCTGATTGCCGTAGCGGTAATGGTTGTAGGCATATTGTCGGTTAATGCTTTAAACGCAAGAAATGTTACAATAACTCCCAAGTGGGTGGGTTCTAGTTTCAATCAGTCCTTTAACATTACTGTTAGCAATGTTGCTGGCAGTGCTGTAATCAATGTAGTCAGGATTACTAAACCAAACGATTTTGTCGACATATACTGTATTAACCCCGTGACTACGGGGTGGACTTGCGCAACCAACGGCACGAAACAAGGGTTTGTGTATGTGGAATTCACAGGCGGCACCATAGCTGCTGGCGCTTCTGACAGCTTTAACATTACCTCAACCGCTGCCAGTGCTGCCGGTGATTACACGTTTCAGTTGAGGACAGAGGATGACGCTGCCGCTATTAACTCAACCAATCTCAACAACAACGTTTCTGTCGACACACGTCCTCCACTGCTTGTTTTGATGAACGTTTCTGACGGCACCAGAATCCTTAGCAGCGGGGAGCACCTTAATGGCTCGCTTTTCCTGAGCAACTCCACTGGCAGGGTTACCATACTGTTTAACGCAACCGACAACGAGTCGTCAGTGCACTCTGTAACGCTTTACTACAACGCCACAAATAGCACGTCAATTTCTGAAGATGTTATCTTAAAGCCTAACCACCAAACAGCAGGCACTTATGATTTGGCATATGCAATGTCCAACTTATCATTCGGGCCTGGCTCTTTGTGGAACGCAACGCTTGATGGCGGCAACATCCTCAACGGCACAAGGATATTCTTCACAGTTGTTGCCAACGACACGGTAAGAAACGGCAACGTGAGCAACTCCACCTACTGGCCGAATTCTGGCACGGCTTACAATTTTACTATAGACTCGGCTGCCCCAAGGTTTGAGGACGTTCAGGTTTTAAACGCCAGTCAGCTTACCACCAACACGGCAGGCAATGCCATTAACACCACTAAGACGTTTGGCAGCCTTGGCGGGCTTGAGTACATAATAAACAGCAGCCTGCTGCTTAACGTCAGCGCCCTCGTCAGCGATGGCGGAGGCTCAGGCGTTGTGCGTGTCCAGATTATGAACAGGACAGGCAACTTTGTGGACATGAACCCGATTACCGGCACGAATGGCTCAAGTGGCCAGACAACGTGGAACCTCTCGCTCTACAACATAACCGACCTGGGGCAGCGCGTTGGCGGCTTCAATGGCGATGGGTTATACAACCTCAGCTTCAGGACAACCGATAATGTCAGCAACGTCGTCAATAATAACTTCACCGTTGAGGTTGACGACGCCCCGCCAACAGGCTCTGTTTCCACAAACATAACAATTAATGGCAAGCTTTCAGAAGGCAATGTAACACTGGACATCTCTACAAACGCATCCTTCAACATCAGCCTTAAGACAACCAATAACATAAACAACATTACAAGGAACGTGAGCGTGTTTGGCAACAGAGGGCTGGTGTACAACTTCACTTTCGGCAGCGGAACGACTTCAGGCACTTCAGTCTGGAACCTGACCCTGTTAAACGACTCATTGGTTAACCTGAGCAACTTCTGCGACGCAAGCACGGGCTTTACGGCTGCTGACGGCTCGCAGTGTAACCTCCAATTCAACTTCTCAGACGTCCTTGGAAGGATGAACAGCTCAATAAACCTGACAATAGCTGTTGACGGGGTTGCGCCAAACGTTTCGATAATCAGCCCTGTTTCCCTTACAACTAACTATACCGGTACAGTCCTGATTAACGCCTCAGTGAACGATTCTGTCGGGCCATTAAGGAACGTCTCGTTCAGGTGGAGGATGAACTCGTCAACAATTACTGACGGTGACGAAGGCCTTAATGCGAGCAACTGGATGCCCCTCAGTTTGACATCAGGCACCAACAGCCAGTTCAACGCTCGCGGCTACTGGTCAGCCACGCTCACAATCAGCAGCTTGACTGACACGAATTACAGCATAGAAATCAACGCAACCGACAGCGGCGCAAGGCAGAACACTACGACAAATGTTTCGAATGTCATATTTGACTCTACAATTCCGCAGAACATCACCATAGTTGCGCCCGGCTCGAACAGCTTCCTCAGGGTTAACTTCACAGTTGGCATAAACGCCACCGAGAGGATATCGGGGCTGCGCAACGTGAGCGTAAGGCTTGAAAACGCAACCCATACTTCTCCGTGGGTTGGGATGAATCAGGAGATTGTTGCCCTTTCATCTGTTACTACCATTGCCACAACTGCAAAATACAACGCATCCAGGTTTAACCTCACCCATGTTGGTGAGCAGGCCATGAACGCAAGCAATGGCAACTTCACCTTGCGGCTTAACGTCACAGACACGGCAGGCAACCAGAACACCACTGTAACGATAAACTTCACAATAGACACGGTTCTGCCCACGAATATAACGGTAATACAGCCGTTAACCGGCATAAACAGGACAGGCAACTTCACCATTAACCTCTCGGTTAATGAGTCAAACATTGATACTGTCTGGTTCAGGTGGGTTAATGACAGCAGCGGCGCTACAGCGGGCCATAGGGGGCCATGGGTGCCAATGACTCAAGGCACTGTCGGCATGTTCAACAGCACCTTTATCAACCTGACCGTTGCTCCGGTATTGCTTGATGGCAACTACAGCATAGAGTTTAACGTTACCGACAGGGCGGGCAACCAGAACGCCTCCACGCTGCTCAACAGCACTCCCTTTGCCCAGCTTGTCCTTGACAGTAATGCCCCGCTGATTATTGCTACCGGCTCCCTTGCTGGCAACACCTCAAACCTGACCGGCAACTTTTTTGTTAACCTCACGATAAACGACACCAGCACATGGAACATGACCGTTGGCAAGCTTACTACCAGAAACATTAACGCCTCAGCGTTCAGGCTTGAGAACACAACGTTTAACAGCAGCTGGCTCAACATGGATTTCGCAACCAATGACATGACAAACGCAGACTCCAACAGGACCAACGCTACCTTCACGTTCAGCTCTGTGCCAAACGGGCTTTACAACATAAGGTTCATGGTTAACGACACAGCAGGAAACCAGAACAACACAGTCCAGGTCAGCAACGTTATGCTTGACAACGTTGCGCCAAGCGTTGCAATGTCTGTAAGCAACCTAAGCCCGAGCCCGACTGGAGGAAGCGGTATTTCCGGCAGTTTGTCATTCAATGTTACCATAACAGACAACCTGCCGGTTAACATCAGCATCGGAAACACGAACAGCACGCAGGGCAACAGGTTCGGCGTGTTCTACCGCTTTGTGAGCGCTTCACTCACAACATCGTGGCTGCCGATGAACACTACATCGTTCTCAGAGTCAATAACAGCGCCGCACAAGGTCGTGTTTAACGCCACCAACGGCACCTCAGCGCTGGCTGACGGCGATTACCAGCTGCAGATTAACGCAACAGACTCGGCAAACAACCAGAACGCTACAGTGTATGTTGACGTTACATTGCAGAATGGCGGCAGCCGTGTGCAGGCCAAGAACCTGACCTTCTTTGAGGGCATTTGGAATGGCTTTGCCAACAGCAGCACAGACACCTACACGTTCCTGATGAACACCACTGCAAACGCGACTTGCAGATACTCGCTCGACACGTCAGCAACCGACTATGACGCTATGACCAGCACTATGACTAACAACGTCAGCAGGGAGCACAGAATCGCCTTCGGTCCACGCAGGGATGTTGGAGCTTCAGGCCATACATTATACTATGCCTGCAAGGATGTTTCTGGCAACTTCACAGCTGCTGGAGGAGCAGCGAGCCAGTTCCCCTTCGGCATTGACACCAGGAGCCGTTGGAATGTTACAATCCCGGGAAAGACCGACAGCAAGTGGCCAAACTACTTCCAGGCAGCAGCTGGCGGCAGCGCTAATGGCTGGTCAAGCTTTGTGCTTTCAACAGGACAGTTGGCAGACACTACTTTAGTCAGTCCGGGAACATATAACGTGACTTCTGTGCTGTCCTCGCTGCTGAGCGGAACCGCAGCAGGCAACTTCACCAGAATATATGCTTACACTGCCAGCAGTGACTCGTGGGTGAGTTTCAGGGTAGGGCAGACAGGCAATACATTTATCAACTTTACCAACCAGACAACATACTGGCTTAACGTTACAACCGTTGAAAGGCTGGAGATAAACTAAAAATATAAATAATAGCTTCTATCTTTGGCATAGTAGGGGAATCTGCATGGTTAAAGCTAAAAATTCCGCATTAATAATTCTTATTTTAAGCATTTTAAGCTTGTCATTGTTTCTGTCATTAAGCGCGTATGCTGAGCAGTATGAAAAGCTTAACACATTCACAGGCAACGTCACAATAGGAGGGAGCTACGCGTATAACGGCGCAGTTATTGACGCCTTCATAGGCAGCTCGTCCTCTCCTGCAAAGTCGTACACGATTGGCTCCTCAAACCTGGGGGAGAACTACTCAGTTGACTTTGAATGCAACGCCGGCAGCACAGTTTTCCTGAAAGTGTGGGGCATCAACGCCACCCATCAAACCTGCACCAATTACTTGGCTAACTACACAAACCTTTCTGTTTCCCTGACGGCCAACGACGGCTCGTGCAGCTACGCCAACGGCTGCTCAAGCGGCATCTGCTGCTCTGGCGATACTGCAGTTAACAGCTCTACCTCAAGCGGCGTATGTCAGGCAGCGGCGTGCGGCGCCGGCATAACCATACCGGCATTTTCCCTCAGCGCTTCGAGCATAACAACGTCTGGAACAGTGAATTTCACCATAAACCTAAGCAGCGTGCTGCGCTACAACATCACGTCAGCGAACTTCACCCTGGTTACCGGGTCAACTGTGGTTAGCAGGAACTTTACCATACCTTCCAGCGGGAAGGATTTCAACTTAAGCTACAAAATCTTTGCCTCGTCAGAAACAGCGTCTGCTGGCACGTACAACGTGACCGCTGTGCAGGTTAATGACAACGGAAGCATAGTAAACCGCACTGCCATAACAAACATGAACTTCACCGTTACGGCTGCGGCAACCACTCCTGCCGCTGATACGGGCGGAAGCAGCGGCGGTGGAAGCGGTGGCGGAGGGGGAACCCCGGCTGTAACACCAGCTCCAGCACCCAGTAAAGAAACTGTAGAGGCGGTTAAAGAGGCCTTGCCTGCGACTTTCCAGGTGGCTGCGGAAGCCGGCAACGTTGAGTACAAGACAGTTGCAGCTCCTGAGGTCAAGGCGGTTCCCGCAAAGGCAGAAGCAGCTACCTCAGATATCAAGTACGCTGTGGATTATTTAGTCAAGACAGAGGAGGCACAGCAGGCGTTGAGCAGCATACAGGACGCCGTTTCAGCTGGCTCTGCAACCACGGTCCAGGCTTCTGGCGGCTCTGTCAAGAAAACAATTGAGGTTGTCAAGGCTACCAACAAGGTCACTAAGGAAGAGGTAGTTGTTTCTGTCGTCAAGCTCTCGGTCACCGCCCCAGGTAACCAGGACCTGAAGAACGTTGAGGTTGTCGAGGTTATTCCGAAGGCAGCTGCCAGCAATGTCAACCAGGTCACTTTTAAGGGCGAAAAGCCCATAGTGCTTGAGGCAGACCCTGTTGTCAAGTGGTTCTTTGCCCAGGTCAGCAAGGGCCAGAAGAAGGATCTCAGTTACGCCATTAACAAGGACATAAGGAGCATCGGCACGAGCACAGTCGCTGTCCAGGGACGGGCAGAAGCAGCCCCTCCGGCCGTTGAGGCGCCCCCTGCTCCTCCTGTTGGGGAGAAAGAAGAGGCAGCGCCTGCTGAGGTCAAGAAGCCCACTCCTTTTAGCATAATGATTTTGGTGGTTGTTCTGGCTGTTGTCGTGGTTGGCGGCTGGCTGTTCCTGAAGGGCAGGAAGAAGGTTATGAAGTAACCTTTCCTTTGTGCCGTTTTCGGCACTTAAGTGCCACAATTGGAACATTATAAACAACTTTTCCTGTATAACTTTATAAATCCCCGCTTGCACTTAATTTTAAGGTGCTGGCAAAATTGGACAGTAGAGCGGTGTCGAGGCTTGTTTTTCTGGTTGCTGTAGCTGCTGCAGCTGCTGTGCTGTTTGGAAAGCTTTTCGTAGCTGCCTCAGCATCTTCTGAGGAGCCTGTAAAGGTAATTGTTTACGTCAAGGACGGCTCTTGGGAGAAGAAGCTCGTCAGGGGGATTTACCCCGCAGCTGCCGCTGTCAGTTCGCAGTCTGTGCTGGAATCCTTGCCTGCTGGCGAGGTCGAGGCTGGCCACCGCTTTAGCTCCTTTGACGGCTTTGTAGCTACTGTGAGCAGGGCTGCTTATGAGCAGCTTAAGGCAAATCCGAACCTTGAGGTGTATGAAGATGGGTTTTCCAGCATCATGCTTGACGGCTCTGCCCCCCTTGTAAACTCAACCATTACGCATGGCCTGGTTTACAACAGCAGCAACATAACGGGGAATACCATAAGCGTTTGCGTTATTGACACTGGCGTCAACTACAGCCATCCTGCCCTGGGAGGATGCACCACTTCGCAGTTTACAGGCGGCACCTGTGCAAAGGTTCTTTCAGGCTATGACTTTTTCAACTCTGACAATGACCCGATGGACAACCACGGCCACGGCAGCCACGTTGCAGGGATAGTGGCGAGCACTGACAGCACTTACCGCGGCATAGCCCCTAACGCTTCCATTATAGCCTTAAATGCCTGCAGCAATGCAGGCTCCTGCCCTAACAGTAACATTACAGCTGCCATCGACTGGTGCGTCAACAACGCCTCTAAGTTCAACATTTCCGTCATAAGCATAAGCTTGGGGGGAGGGCTTTACAATTCTTACTGCGACAACGATGATTCAGCAGGCGTTTTCAAGCTGCCAATAGACACCGCTGTTGTGAATAACATCTCTGTTGTTGCAGCTTCTGGCAACCAGGGCGTTTCTGTTACTCAGGGCAGCACAACTCAGATACGCGCTCCTGCCTGCATCCAGAACGCTACAGCTGTTTCTTCAACAACCAAGCAGGATGCGGTTGCAGCTACTGCTGACCGAAACAACATTACAGACCTGCTTGCCCCTGGCGACAGCATTACATCTGTTAATTACAACACTGGCGGCTTTACGTCAAAGAGCGGCACTTCCATGGCTGCCCCGCATGTTTCTGGCGCGATTGCCCTTCTGGCGCAGTTCAGGAAGCTCACGGCAGGTGTTAACATAACGGTAAACGAAAGCTTCCTCGCCCTCAACACAACAGGCGTCAACGTTACAGACACAGACGGAAACGGTATCCAGTATGCGAGGATTAACGTCTACAAGGCTTCGCTGTGGCTTGACTCCGACCCTCCCAACATCACTTACGTTGCCCCGACACTTGCTAACAATTCAAATTCCTCGTCGACAAACGTCTTCGTCAACATCACCAGCAGCGAAATCCTCCATACTGCATTGCTTGAGTGGAACAACAACACCAACATCACCAACTACAGCATGGTCCAGAATGGCTCGGCTCTTGCCTGGGCTAGGAACCATACCTCGAGCAGCTCCGGCGTTATAACTTACAGAGTGTGGGGCAACGACTCTGCTGGCAACTGGGGTGTTGCCGAAAATAGGACTGTGCAGGTCAACAACACGCCTCCGAGGATTGATTTGTTCCTGCCTGCCAACATCAACCACAACATCACAGAGCCAGCCAATCAGACATTCAACATAACCTACACCGACACCGAAAACGATGCCGTGATTGTGGACTGGTACGTTAACGGCACCCTCCAGGCATCAGCGAGGAACACCAACTTCACTTTCCTTGGCAACTTCAGCCAGGCATCGCAGCAGCGCAACGGCACTTACAACATCACCGCTGTTGTCTCGGATGGTAGCCTTTCCAACCAGCTAAACTGGACTTTGACAGTGAATAACACAAACAGGGCTCCGCAATGGGCCAATGCCTCCAACCAGACATCAGCCGAGGACGCCCCGCTGAATTTCACAGTCATTGCCACAGACCTTGACAACGACACGATAACCTACTTCCTGAACAACACGATAAACTTTACTATAAACGCGACAACAGGCAACATAACCTTCAACCTCTCTGGCGCCGGCAACTTTTCGGGAACGTTTTACCTTGCCATCAACGCTTCTGACGGCCTCGCAAATGCGTCTGAAGTGATTTTCGTGAACATAACGGCAGTTAATGACACCCCAACGCTATTTACAATCAGCAACTTTACCTTGAACGAAACCGACTTTGCCAACATAACCGCAGTTGCCGATGACGCTGAGAACGACCTTCTCAACTTTACAATAAACGACACTGCAAGATTTAATTTCACGACGAGAAACCAGTCAGCTGCCAACTTCAGCTGGAAGACAAACATTACTGATGCGGGAACTTACCAGTTCAGGGTCAACGCCACTGACTTCAATACATCAAGCATTGGCTTCTTCAACGTTACGGTGGTTGACAGGCCTGATTTTGACGGGGATGCCATTCCTGACATTTATGATGATGATATTGACAATGACGGCGTTCAAAACGGGCAGGACTCGATCCTTGGTAACTTCAGCAGCCTGAATTCCTCAACTCTGCTGTCTTCAGCCCTTAATGTTACGATTAATGGCACAGCAAACGCATCAAGGCTTCTCAGCGATACGCTTTTTGTGAACGTATCAAACAGCACCCGTTCATTGCTCGCGTTTTACTGGAATTTCAGCCTCAGCAACCTTTCGCTTAATTTTACGGTTGACGTGCAGGCCCCGGCAGCGTCTGTTGGCTTTATACTGATTAAAGGGCTTGTGCTGCAGCAGAACCAGACGAAAAACATCACTATAAACGTTGTGAGCGGCAGCAACAGCGTCTGCGTCAAGGATGCTGATGTTTCCTCGATTAATGACGTGAGCAGCGGCTGCAGCGGCGCTAATGAGACTCTCATCTCATGCCCTGGAGTTGCAGGCAAGTTCGACTGCTCAATAGTCAACAGCCAATTTTACGAAATCACGAATGTCAGCTTTACAGCAGCAAAGGAGCAGCCTGCATCACCAAGTCCGCAGGCGCAGAATGACGGTGGTGGTGGTGGCGGTGGAGGCGGTGGTGGGGGTGGTGGAGGGGGTACGGCAGCAAGCACAGGCGGCTCTTTGGCAAGGGTGTCACAGGTGTTTACAGCAGTCAAGGAAGGTGAAACTGCGATTATGAGGATTAACAGGTCAAGCATAGCTTTCACGAAGGTAAGATTTACGGCAGCGTCATCCCTGTCAAACATCAACATTAATGTTGAGCTTCTTAATGAGTCGAGCGTTTCAACTAGGCTTTCCACCCCTGAAACATCATTCTCTGTTTACCAGTACCTGAGCATTACATCAAAGCTTACCTTCCTTGACATAACCGGTGCTGCAGTTGAGTTCAGGGTTCCAAGGCAGTGGCTGTCGGACAGGGGCTTCAATGCAAGGCAGGTTTCGCTGTTCAGGCACTCAGCCGGCTCATGGGACAGGATGAGGGCTGTGCTTTTCAGCGAGGACAGCAGCTATTACTACTATTCAGCCGATTTGCCGGCGTTTTCGCTTTTCGCAATCGCTGCTGAGAAGCTTGGAGAAGAGGAAAAGCCTGTTGCCGGAGAACCTCTCCTGGTACCGCCAAATGCGACAGAAGCAAAACCGGCTGATCAAACCGCAGTTTCGCTGCAAAAAGAGTCTCTTTTCAAATCGGTATTTTCTGAAAGGAAGTTCAAGCTTGTGGCAGCAGCTGCCGCTGTTGCCCTCGTTCTGCTGGCAGCCATTTTCCTTAAAATGTTCAGAAAAATGAGGGAGCAGGAAAGAGTAAGCGACTTTGTGTCCACAGTTTCTAGAATAAGGCGTAAATGAACGGCGATAATGGGGATGCTTGCCCGAATATTATGAGCATGCCCACAAGCACAAGCGTTACTATTATTGGCAGGAGCCACCACTTCTTCCTGACCTTCATGAAGCTCCAGGCCTCCCTCACAAGGTAGAAGTGTCTCTGCAGGAAACCTTCCCTTCCCTCATTTTTGCCAAGTACCTCTGCAATTCTTGCTTCTTCACCTGTTTGAGCTTGAGCTTCCCGATTTTCATTCCGGGCTTGTTTGCCTTTGTCCATTTCAGTTTTTCCGTTCTTCATATTACTGCGTTTTTATATTTTGGCTTTTATCCTCAAATCCTCAACTGCAGCGGTTTGTGTGCTGTAGTTTGCCAGGCCCTTGTAAAGCTCTTCTGCAAATAGCTTGTCGCCTTCCTTTGTGAAGTGCACGAAGGACTGGTACAGGGTTTTGCCTTCAGCCTCGCGCTTCAGAAATTCGTCTGTAGGGTCTATCAGCATTATTCCATTCCTGGCGCTTATGTCTGTAATCCTTTCCCGGATGGCTTGCATGTTTGTTCTGTTAGTGCTGAGGTTGGCTGCCTGCAGGAAGTCCTCGTACTCCTTTTCGCCCACTTCCCACCTTGCAGGGATATAGGCCAGGGCAAGCTTTGCTCCTCTCTGCTCGGTTTCTGCTTTCATGGTTCTTATCAGCAGCTCAGTTTTGTTCCAGGCGTCTTCTACGGCCTGCTTCTCATCCGGCGCCAGGTCCGTGACATAGGGATGCTTTTTGAAATCTGTTGCGGTTGCTGCCCCTGTTGCAACGCTAAAGCCAAGCCTTGCCATTATTGGATTGAGGAGCTTGAACTGTGTTGCGTGCAGCTGGAAGTAGCTGCAAAATGCAGAGTAGAAGCTGCATTTTATGATTAGCTTCTTCGCCCCGTTCCCAAGCATTGTTCCTCCAACATCTGTTGGCAGTATGCTTTCGTTCTCAACCCTGAAGAGCCTGCTTACCGCCACGTTTCCCAGGTCGTTCTGGTAGTAAGTGAGCACAACGACGTCAGGATTATAGCTAAGAGCTTGTGTTATCAGGTACTTGTACTCGTTGTCTGTGCCCCACGAGCTTGTGCCGTAGCTTATTACCTCGTGCCTTGCTGATGATTGCTGGCTTGCATAGCTGTTTAGCCTGTTCTGCAGAAGCGCCGTGAAGTGATTTTCTTTTTCTGTGTAGAGCCCTTCAACAAAGGAGTCCCCAACAATGAAGATTCTTTTTGTGCCTGGCGGTTTTTCTTTTTTCGGGTTCTGGTTAACGAAACCTTCCTGGTTTGTCCAGAACTCGTGCTGCCCTTCCGGGCTTTTGTACACCCCGACGAAGTTTGGCTTTGGTTTATAGTTGAGCTCGTCGTCTGAGACGTATATTGATTTGTACGGCCAGTAGAACCTGAAGAACACCTCGATGACTATTGCGCACGCAAGCAGCGTTATTGCAAGCAGCAGCATCTTTTTTACCAGCTGATTCGTTTTCATCGGTTGCTCCATCATGCTCCATAGGCAATTGCTTAATAATTGTTTAGTCTTTGCTTAGTTTTGCTTAGTCCTTAGCGAGGCTTTCGCTGTCCCAGAGGTCTTTTTTGTTGTCTTCTCTCCTGATTAGGAAGTTGTCCATTGCAAGGTAGTCGATGCCTGTGCCCGTGAAGCAGCGGTAGGCATGCTCCGGTGTCATCACAATTGGCTCCCCCCTGATGTTGAATGAGGTGTTGACAAGTATGGGCACCCTGCTGAGCTTTTCAAACTCCCTGAGGAGGTCATAGTATCTCTGGTTTGCCTTTCTCCTTATGGTCTGGAGCCGTCCTGAGCCGTCAACATGGGTCACTGCCGGCAGCAGCTTTCGCGCTTCCTTCCTTACAGGGTAAACAAATGACATGAATGGCACTTCTATGTCGGCCTCGAAATACTTTCTGGCATCCTCCGCGGCCACAACAGGGGCGAAGGGCCTGAACTGCTCCCTGTGCTTCACCTTCATGTTCAGTATGTCCCTCATTTCCGGATTGCACGGGTTGGCAAGGATGCTCCTGTTTCCCAAAGCCCTTTCGCCAAACTCCATCCTGCCCTGGAACCATCCAACGACGTTGTTCTCCCATAGCAGCTTTGCAACGGTTTTGACAAGTTCTTTTTCAGGCAGTTCCTTGTAGGCAATGCTGCGGTTGTCAAGGAAACTTTTTATGCCATCATGGCTGAATCCAGGTCCCAGGTCAGCCACGTTCATCACAAAGCTTCTCGGCTTTCCAAGCAGCATGTGGTAAACAACTGTTGCAGCACCGACAGCAGCTCCGGGATCAGATGGCGCTGGGGGCACGTAAACGTTCCTGAACGGCGTCATCCTTGTCAGCTTGCCATTGGCTACGGAGTTTAGCGCTACCCCTCCTGCCAGGCACAGGTTTTTTGTCTTGGTAAGCTCGTGAAGATGATTTACGGCAGCGAATACCACCTCCTCAACCACCTTTTGCAGCGATGCTGCGATGTCCTTGTGCCTTTCCTCAACGACTGCCTCCTTCTTCCTCACAGGGCCGAATTTTTCCTCAAACCTTTTGCTCAGCATCCTTGTGCCGTAATGGAACGTGAAATAGCCCATGTCAAGCCTGTAGCTGCCATCCTCCTTTACGTCTATTATTTTCCTGAACCTTTCATAGTATGTCGGCTTGCCATAAGGCGCAAGTCCCATGACTTTGTATTCGTCGTTGTTTACCTTGAATCCGAGATATGCGGTTACCGAGCTGTAGAGCAGGCCCAGCGAGTGCGGGAAATGGAGTTCTTTGAGCAGCGTCACTTCAGTGCCCTTTCCGTAGCCAAGCGTAGTGGTTGTCCATTCCCCAACGCCGTCTGCCGTGAATATTGCCGCTTCCTCAAAGGGCGAGACGTGGAATGAGCTGGCAGCGTGGGCCATGTGGTGCTCCACGAAGAACACCTTGCCATCGTACCTGAGCCTCTTCCTAAGCAGGCTTGGTATTCTAAGCTTTTCAGTTATCCAGCTCGGCAGGGCCTGCACGAACGCCTTGTACGACTTTGGGAAGGTCTCTATATGCGAGCTCAACAGCCTTTCAAACTTTAGCAATGGTTTTTCATAAAAACCAATGGCATCAACCTTATCAATAGTCAGTCCTGCTTGTTCAAGGCAGTACCTTATGGCGTTTTCAGGAAAGCTTATGTCGTGCTTCTTTCTCGTCCACCGCTCTTCCTGCGCAGCAGCCACTATCTTGCCGTCCTGTAGCAGCGCCGCTGAACTGTCATGGTAAAAGCATGATATGCCCAGTATGTTCATTTGTTACCCCGGAATCTTTTAGAACGCCCTGTAAGACTCCTTGCTGCTGTAATCCTCTTTCTTCCTCTCAATCCAGTAGCTTTGCTTCTTTTCATCTGGCTTAAGATCTAAGAACCTTTTCCTGGCCACCTTGGCAATGGCAGCAGTTGCGGCAAAAGCGGTGAAGTAAACGGCAGTTAAAAGAACATAATTCACCAGAATGGCAACCTTTTTCCCAACGAACTCAAATGGTTTGAGTGCCAGCTTCAGCCTTTTCAGCTTGCCCAGCGGCTTTAGAAAGTCAAAAATCCCCATTTTCAAGTCAGGAGCGGGTTTAGGCTGTTTTTTAAATGTTTTTATCCGTCACTGTGCTCAATGCAGGCACATAGAAAACTTTAAATATGCCTGCCACAGTTTATTCCTCGTTTCTTTGCTTTAGTTCATGGGATTGTGAAAGAGGTGTTGGATGAGTAAAGCAGGCGGTTTATTCAGGCTATCTGTTTCCTTTGCTGCCGTTGCGGTGTTTGCAGCCGTTTTAGTGCTCCTTTTCAGCTCGTTTGGCAGCGGGCAGCAGGGCCCTCCTCCTTGCACTCCAGGTCCCTTTGTCCTTCGTGGAACAGTCCTTAACAGCAGCTTCCACAACGCCTCATCTAACAACGTAACCCTTTGGAATGGCTCTAACGTTAACATCTCGATTTTTAACATGTCCTTCTCCCAGTTCGGGGAGCCGCAGAAGGTATTCATAAACCAGACAAACACTAGTTCGATGAACGGCTCGTTTATTTTAAACACAGCCTCTGGCAACTGCGACACCTTATACACGCTAAGCGTTGTTGCTTATAACATTTCGACCTGGAACGCCTTGGAAATAGGCCCGACGCTGCCTCCTGTTCCCAAAGGCGCTTTGATAGCCTTTATGGACAACAGCACCATTTATCTCCAGCCCGCTGTCACTTTGAACCTTACGGCATGGAACGGCACTGCCATGGTTAATTTCAGCAACCTTATCTTTGATGACGCGCTGGGCTTCCCGATTTCTGAGGACTTCAGGACCCTCCGCTTCAACACTTCCATTGTTGTGCCAAGGGCTAAGAACTATACGATTATGATGATGCGGCCGCCGCAATTTGACCCTGGGGACCCTAATCCCTTTAACCTTGCCTTGCCGCCCCAGACAATATCTGTCCAGAACGCGTCGAACTATTCAAGCAGCCAGTTTGTCATAAGCATTAACAAGAGCCTTGCCTTCGCGCTAAACACGATTTCTGGCAACATAACCATTGACGGAAGCAATTCGACAGCTGTTAACGTTACCCAGATTGTTGTGAAGCTCGGCATTGCCGGACTGGTGCCTCCAAACTCTGACCTGCAGATTTCCGGCGGTACTGCAATAAACCAAACCCCAGGCGGCGGCAATCACGTTGCCAACTACAGCGCAACTGTCATGAGCTCTACCAGCGGGATTTACCAGATTCTTGAGTTTTACGGCGCAAATACCTCAGGCATGAGTTCAGGCGGCGGCGAGTATTTTGCTTATTTCAGCAACTTCACAGTAACCGGAAATATTGTCCACAACCTGACATTGAAGAAGCTTGCAGGCAATTACTCAAGCGTTAGCAGCGGTTCAACGACCCTTAACACCAGCTTTGTGAGGATAAACATCAGCGATGCCAACGGCCTGCCCTTGGATGATGCGCACACAGAGCTTAAGGTTGACATGGTTGGCCACAAGACAAACTTCCCGACGTTCAGGTACATGGTCGACCAGCTGAGCGGCGGAATAATAAGTCTCCCAATCCTTAACGGCAGCAACGCTACCTTGTTAGTCTTTAACAGGCAATTTGCCCCTCTTAAGTTCAAGCTTAACGTAACGAACGCATCCAGGGAGCCAAATGGCATAATCAAGGTCACGCTGAACGCCTTCAAGCCCAGGAAGTTCCAGGCAAACGGCAGCTTTGAGGACTTCTCAGGCAGCAAGGCAGGCGAGTTCAGGCTTACCTTCATGAGGAACAGCGCTGCCTGCAACGTTTTTAATGCCAGTGTTGAAAGCTGCAGGCTGTTCAAGGATGACTTTGACGCTGGCGGGTTTAACCCTCTGAAGGTCATGGCTACTGGCAAGGTCAACATGCTTATGGAGATTAACACGACTGGCGTGAAGGTTTACTTTATAGGGGTTGACATGCTCGCTTCAGGCCCCCCCGAGGCTTCGATGAGCGACAGCGCGCTTAGGGCGGACACGAACGGCAGCAGCTATCAGGAGCTCTTCAAGTTCGGCAGCGCAGCACCCAATATTTACGACAATGTATTTGTTGGCATGCCGTACAATTATTCAAGGCTTGATGACTCCAAGCAGATTAATTTCACGATTAAGGAGCTTTTCGATGACACCGGCTCTCTTGCATGGAACAGCAGCGTAACCCCGAATTCAAGCATCCCTTCCGAATGGTCTGATTACGACACAAGGTGGTTAAACACAACTAATGGCGGAATGCCCTGCACCAGCACTGAAGATGCGAACTCAACAAATGCTACCTGCTTCGTGAACACAACCACCAACTACGTCTGGATTAGCCTGCCGCACTTCTCTGACGGCCAGGGAGGCCCGCAGGGCAGCGATTCCACGCCGCCAGCTG
The DNA here is from genome assembly GCA_016188145.1 of Candidatus Woesearchaeota archaeon. Classification (GTDB taxonomy): domain Archaea; phylum Nanobdellota; class Nanobdellia; order Woesearchaeales; family UBA10216; genus UBA10216. The sequence goes on from JACPIJ010000060.1 coordinate 33,187, forward strand.
CGCCTGCGCTAATAAACATATCAGCCACGCTTGGCGGCAACGCCATGATAAACTGGACTGACGTTTCTGGCGAAACAGGGGAGAGCTACATAATTTTCAGGTCCGCGACAAACATCAGCACGCTTTGGAATAACCTTACCAATTACTCCGGCATAAACTACGTTATTAACATCACAAATCTCACTTCCACAAGCAGGATTGGCGAGGGCGTGCAGACCTACATTGACAACATAACCCTTAACGGCAGCGTTTTCTATTACGCTGTTGCCGCTGTTGACGCAACCGGAAACCTGCAAAACAGCAGCCCCACAGGCGGTGTTAACGTGTCCAGCAGCTACAACATTACTATTAATGATACTATATTACCTCGTTCACCAACAAACCTTACCCTGACCGCTTCAGGCGCTACAGTCACCCTTACATGGCTTAACGTAACCCAGGATGTTAACGGCATGGCAGACTTCTACGGCCGCGTTTACAGGATTTATCGCTCTGCCGTGAACGAAACCAAGGTTAACCTTAGTGCCGGCGTTAATGTGACGGCAGCAAACATGACCTATCTGAAAAACGTTACCGCTAATTCAACAACAGACACAGGACTTGTAGGAGGCAACTACCATTATGCAATCACAACTGTTGATGATGCCGGAAACGAAAACGTTACCGTGTACGTTCCAAGCGCTGATCGCAATTATAACAATGTAAGCGTCACCCCGTCTGCCGGCAGCGGAGATGGCAGTAGTAGCGGCGGTGGAAGCAGTGGTGGGGGAGGTGGAGGAACGCCTGCTCCAAGCGAGGGTACAAAGGTGTCCAAAAAATGGGACGCCCTGCCTGCAGGCACTTCAACAATGAACATTGCGAATGATAAGGTAAGCTTCAAGGCGCTTGATATCACCACTGCGAACAGCGCTTCTAACGTTGAAATATCCGTAACAGCGCTTGCCTCAAAGCCAACCGTAAAAAGGGAGGTGCAGGGCAAGGTCTACCAGTACATAAAGATTGACAAGACTAACCTTAGGGACGCTGATGTTTCCGAGGTCAAAATTGAGTTCAAGGTAGAGAAGAAATGGTTTGACCAGAACTCCGGCTCCATCAAGAATATAATTCTGCAGCGCTACTCCAGCGACCTGTGGACATCCCTTGATACGGTTTACAAGCGCTCTGACACTACTGACAATTATTTCGAGTCAACCTCACCAGGCTTGTCGCTGTTTGCGGTTGTCCTCAAGCCTGCCGCTGAGGGAACGCCGAAGCCAAAAGCAAACGAAACGCCAGTGAATATCAGCGCGGCAGCAGGCAACGAGTCCGGAATTGAAGCAGCCAAGGGGGAAAAAGGCGGCAAAGCCAGCGGCAAAGCCCTGCTGTTTGCCGTTATAGCGCTTGCTGTTCTGGCGGTTGGCGGAGGCGCGTTCTTTGTAATCAAGAAGAAAGGCGGCGGGATGGGCGGCTTTAGCTTCCCGAACCCGTTCAGCAGGTTTGGCAAAGGAGGCAGAGGGAAAGGAGCAGGCGGCAGGGGCAAATCGCGCGATGCGGAAGAGGCAGCCGAAATTGTCAGGGAGTACGAGAGCCAGCGCTCCGGCCGGCAGGAGCGCCCGCCTCAGCAGGACCAGAGGGGCAGGCCCCCTGAGGCGTTTAATTAGACTTTTTCCATTTAAGCCACTTCTACAAGATACCTGTCAGGCGATAGCATCGTAAGGCGTGCCTTTTCCTTTTTTTGCTTTGCCCAGTTTGCCGTCAGGTCCTTCGGAAATCTCACAAAGTAAGTCTTGCCGTCGTAATTCAGGCTTCTTTCCATTTTCGGGGCCTTTCCTTCAAAAAACATTTGCATCTGCCAGAACCTTTCAAGGTGTTTTGCCTGGTTCGTATCAAGGTAGTCCTTATGGCATCGTTCGCATTGCCAGACGTCATATGAGAATTCTATGCCCCTGTAACTTGTTTTTTTCCAAGTCCTTTCAGTTAATTTGCCACAGCATTTGATAGGCTTTTTGAAAGCATCCTTGTCTATAGTAACATTTACCTCACCGATGATGTCTTCTTCCCTTATCTCCTCATCTTCCTTACTTATGCTTCTTTTCATTTTCTCTTGTAAAGGCTGATTTGCCAGTTTGATGACGGATAGGCTGTTATAATCATTGCGATTCCACTTCTATTTTCATATACTACGCTGATGAACCTTTTCAGGAAGCCAATTGCAAGGTATCTGCCTCTTCTGGCTTTGAGGTGTTTCGGCTCGTCTGCAAGCAAGGTTTCCTCTATTTCTTCCCTCAGCACGCTGTGCTTTGTCAATATCTTTTCTTCTATCTCTTGCCCTAAGTACACGTCCACGATACGCATTGTAGTACTCCATAGCGTACTCTTTAAAGTACGCCACCTTTTTAATGTTTTCGCTTTTGCACTCCACAGTTGCAGAACCAGCTTATAAGCCCTAGCCGCACCTGTCCAGTGTCCAGTGAACATCATATTTCGGAAATCTTTCATTACTGCCGAAAATCTTCCACCATTTTACTCATGGAGGAGGTCAAAAAAGCCGAAGAAGTCACTGGACACAATTCCGCCATGCGGAACATAGGCAGTTACGCTGCCTATGCGCATCGGCTTTGCCGATGCTGTGTGCAATCAGCGTAAACGATTTGCACCTTCGCCAGCGACCCAGAAGCTAATCCCATAACTCCCCCTGTCAAGCCCGGATTCCAGAAGCTTTTGCCTGCCTAAATCTGTATGTGCACAAATAACCGAAATATTTATATATTGTGTGCACATACAATATGGTGTGGTCTACATAGAAACAATAAAGCGGAATAATAAGGAATATTATTACTTTACCAAAAATGTAAGGCTCAACTTAAACAAATGGAAAAAAATCAGGATTTTTTTGGGAGATAAAAAACCTTTAAAGGAAGAACTAAAAAAACATGCTAAAGAAATAGAAGATAAAGCAAAGCCATTCTTGAAATTATCAAACCGCGCTTACCTGTCAGAGCATGACGCAGAAACTTTGCAGGATTTAAAAGAAAGTTACAGCACATGGCTTAAGCAGATTCCCAAAAGTGTTAAAGAAAAGCTGAATGAAGATTTTGTAATTAGGTTTACCTATCATTCCAATGCAATTGAAGGCAATCGGCTGACATTAAGGCAAACTGCCCTTATCCTAAAAGATAAAGTCATCCCTTCTGGAGTGCGGGCAGAGGATTATAATGAAGCAATAAACGGGAAAGAGTGTTTGGATTATATAAAATCATATAAAGGCGAATTAAACGCTAAATTGCTTGAAAAAGTAAACGGAATTCTTACTAAAAATACCGGCGTGGTTTACGGTGGAAGAATGCGATTCTTTGATGTGCGGATAGAGGGCTCAGCACATGTTCCTCCTCCTCACAACGAAGTCAAGAAACACATGCTTAATTTCTTTAAGTGGTATAGTGCAAATAAAAATAAGCTGCGCCCCTTTGAATTAGCTGCTTTGGCTCATGCAAAATTAACATGGATACACCCTTTTGAAGATGGGAATGGCAGAACTGCGAGAACACTTATGAATTTTATTCTGATGAGAAAAGGATTCCCTATGTTCTTTATCCCTTTTGAGAAGAGAGAAGAATATTATCAATCATTGGATCTTGCTGATAAGGGCAATTATAAGGAATACGTCTCCAGGATGCTGCGGTTGATTATAGATCAAATAAGAAGTTACGGGCACAGCAAAAAACAATAATCCTTAAATTGTGCACATACAATATTTTTTCTGCCATAACCTGAAGAATTTCAACGTTTTACTCACGGCAGCCGCAAAAAACGCCTGAAGAAGCCACTGGACATCCTACCACAAGCCATAAGCCTATGCTACATAATTATGGTTAAATGCAATCGTCGGGAGAATTTATTATTGAAAAGTCGCAGGGTATAAAACCCCGACCTGTCAGAAGCGAAGCTTCTGAGCACTCAGAAACGCTTAAGCGTTTCTGTTGTTTAGGTCGGGGATACACAGAAATGCTTGCGCATTTCTGGTACACAAAACCAAGGGTTTTGTTGTAGCTCCGAGCAGGCGAGTTTTGTTATTTGGGGTTGGCTCGAGTATTAATGGTTAGGATTACTTTCTTAAGTTCTAATACTTTTAGTGACTTCAAAGTCTTCTAAAGAATCGGTAATGAAAATATCAATCCAAATTTTTAAAATTATTTTTTACCAAATAATCTTTAACTACAACCTCTTCAACGATGTCTTGTTCTATACTATAAAATTTAATAGTACATTTTTCAAACTCAAAATACTCGGAATCAGAAGCGTCGATTGTAGATTCTTCCTTGAAGTATTTCACCAGAGGATAAGTTCTAATTTGAAACCAAAATTCAACTATCCCTCCCTTTTCCAAAAACTCTATCCCATCTTTATTTGTAACAACTCTTGTTTTTCTATCTAATGTATAATCACTAAATCTAGTATCTTCACATGCATTCTGTTTACTGCACGTAGAATATCTTTGATTTCCATATTTTTCAGATTCAACTAAAAAATCGCAATCATATTGTGTCTTAAGATTTTTTATATTATCTCCCTTGGCCATTAGTGTGACTGTTATAGTGGGGATATCATTATCATTCAAAACATAATTATTTCCTGAGATATACTTAACAACTTCATCTCCTGAAAGCACTCTTACTTCTATGTTAGTTATGACTATTTCAGGCTTGCTAAATATCAAAAAGGCTGTAGCAATAAGCCCCACACTTAACAGCACTGATATTACAATCAATGACCCAATCAAAAATTTTCTCATCTTAATAAATATAAAAACTCCCTATTTAAACATTTCTATATGTACAATCTATTCCCCTTGTTTTCTGTACAATTCAATTTTTTAAGTGAACACTAGAGCCTCAGTATACAAGTTCGCATTCCTCGCCGATCTTATTTTTACTCTAGTGCCGATAACTCTTCGTCAATTTTTGCTTCACTCCTCACTCAGGCTTCGCCTCAAACCTCCACAACCTCTCCTTTCGGCCCCGGATTAATAACCAGCGTCTTTCCAATCCTGTCCTTCTTGCCCTGCGTTTCGTGCAAATGGCCGCATACGTGCAGCAACGGCTGGAATTTTTTGACAAACCTTGTGTAACTCTTATTGCCGTGGTGTGCCCAGATGTAGTCAAGCTTTGTGCCGTGAGGGGGTTGGTGAGTGATGAATATGATTTTTTTGCCCTTTTTTCGCAGCTGCTGCAGCCGGAACGAAATTCCTCTTGCAAACCTCTCAAAGTCCTCGCTTACACTGTCAAACCCTTCCCCGCCGTGCCCTACAAAGACGTAATCCGGAAATTCGTTGCTGCCATAAACTTTCCTGTGAATCTGCTTAACATTTTTGAGCGTCCTGCATATCTCGTAAACAAGGCCTTCATCCTCGTGGTTGCCGTTGACCAGCATTACGGGCTTTCCGATTGTGTCAAGCTTCCTCATTATGCGCAGTATGTTGTGTTCAAAGACGGTAAAGTCCCCTGCGCATACAACAACATCTGCTTTTTTTGCCCTTTTTGCAACTATTCCCAGCGCCTTTTCATTGCCGTGCAGGTCGCTGAACGCAAGAAGCTTCAGTTTTCTTTTCTTCTTTGTTATTTTGGCTTTCATAATCGTTTTTTGATAAACCTTTTTTCTAAAAAGGTTTTGTTGAGGCGCTATTTAAAACTTTACGCTACTGTAGCATAATAATCCTCTAGCACCAGCACGTCGACGTCTTCAATGCTTTTAGCCACCAGGAACCTTCCTTTTCCTATCTCGACAATTTTCTCCGCCAGTTTTCTGCCCTCCTCGTCAGGGCTTATGCCTATGACGGACACTGTTATGCCTTTTGATGCTATCTGCGATACGGCTTCGAGCGTTTCCTTTTCCGGCTCCTGCCCTGCTGTTGGCATTATGTCAGTTATCAGGATCAGGTGTTTTTTCGACTCTGCTTTCTCCCTTTCCAGCATTTCCGCAGCTTTCCGGATTGTTGCCGCTATGTCTGTCTGCTCAAGGGCTTTTATTCTGGCTATCTCGTGCAGCAGGTGGCTGAAGTCCTTTGTCGGATTTACCTCTGCCCTTACCTGTCTCCCGAAAACGACCATTCCCACAAGGTCATTGCCTTCAATTGCCTTGTATGCCAGTGCGACTCCAGCTTTTTTGCACTGCTCGAGCTTTTTTCCTTTCATGCTTCCTGATGCGTCAAGGGCGTAGATTACCGTGTTCCTGCCTTTTGACTCGCGCTCAAGGCTTTCGAGGTCTTCCATCTGCACGGCCGTGTGGCCTCTTTTTGCGGCTTTTTTTATCGTTTTCCTTATTGCTATGTCCCTATACCTCTCGCTGGTGTACGGCTTTGTCTCTTCGGTTTCTCCTGTTCTCGTGATTCTTCTCCTGTGCTTCTCGCCATAGCCCTTTGCTGCCAGGCTGTCTATTTCTTCTGTGAAGATTATGAGGGCTGCCAGCTTTATTGCTTTGTCTGTCAGCTGGTATTCTGCGTCTATAAGCTTGTGCTTTTGCAGCTGACCCAGCTTTTGCCTTATTCTTTCCCTGAGCTCCTTCCTGAACTCCGGAATGTTAAGGTTTCTCTCAACCTGTTCAGGCTCATACCCTGTCAGTGCCCTTATCATGGCCTCTCCGGTGAGCTGTTTTGCGAGCTTGTAGTTTTTTACTATCTGCTCAAGCATAAGCTCCGGTGTCAGTGCCCCTATTCCCTGGTTTATGGCGTCGAGTATGAGGTGGGCGTTGTCTGTTGCTTCCTTGTCGTCTTCAAGGATTGTTTTCATCAGCCTTTTTTCTTCAGGGTCTGATTTCAGCTTTCCGGACAGTTCTTCTATCAGTGAGAATTCTTTTGGCTTTTGCTCTGAGCTACCGGCCATCACCCTGTAGCACTTGGTGGTCTTGTGAGAAGTCTTCAAGCTCTTCCTTTATGAACTCTTCCGGGCTCATCGCATATCTGGCAGAGGGCTTGAGCCCTATTCTGTGTGCAAGGACCGACATTATGGCGTCTTTCACATCCTCCTGCTGCACTTGTTTGTGTTTCCTTAGCAGGGCGTTTGCCTGTGCCCTTTCGTAAAGGCCAATGCTGGCCCGTACGCTTGGCAGCTTCTCCAGCTTTTTGCTTTCCCTGAGCTGCCGCACAAAGCTTATTGTGAAGTCAATGAGCTGCTGCTGGAATTCAACTGGCTCAATCCTTTTGCCTTTCTCAATGACTATCCTTTTTTCTGTTTCGTGATTCTCAGGGTAAGTCATGTAGATGAGGTCAAACCTGTCCAGGAAAACGTCAGAAAGCTTTTCTGTGCTGGAATCATACGGATTCAATGTACCTATAAATATGAAATCCGCATCAAGGTCAACCTTGTAGCTGCCTAGGGTCGCCTTTTTTTCTTCCAGGACCTGCAGCAGCGCATTCTGCAGCCTCTGGGGGCACCTGTTCAGCTCGTCGAAGAACAGCACTCCGTTGTTTGCCCTGAATATTTTTCCTGGCGAGAATGCTTCCAATGACGTTGGGCCGAACTTCAGCGCCTTTATCGGGTCTATATCACCAAGCAAATCCTCTGCTGCTAAATCAGGAGAGCCTTGCACCCTTATGAACCGCTCCGAGCCTTTGCTTTTCTTCTTTGCTGTTTTAGCTCCGGATTTGCACTGTTGGCATACCGGCTTTTCAGGGAGGCAGTTGAACCCGCAGCCGTTTACTGTTATTTCTGGAAGCAGCTTTGCAACGTTTTTGGCCAGTGTTGTTTTTCCAACTCCAGGCGGCCCTATGATTATGACGTTCCTCTCGGCAAGGAGCGCTGACTTGAGCTGTTCTTTCGTTGTGTCCTGCCCTATTATGTCAGTGAAGCAGTCATTTGCCAGCAGCGCTTTTTTCAGCTCGTCATTTATCATTGCAGCTCAACCCGTCTCAGCCTAGTTCAGCCTTGTTCAGCCTTTTGCAGGGCTGCTTTTATGTTTATGCCTTCCGTAACAACTATTTCCGCAACCTTGCCGAACATGTGCTCTTTCCTATCATCTTCCAGCACCTTTCTTATCCTTTGCAGGAGCGGCTCAAGCTCCTTGTAAGCGTAGATTGCTGCTGCCAGGGCATCTTTCTCGTGCTCATTGCCCGCCCTGCTGGCTTTGCCTGCTTTGCCGGCTATGTAATCCCTCGTCAGCGTCTCCTTTTCAGCCACGAACAGGTCCTCTTTTGGCGCTATTATCCTTGCCCCGGTTTTCGCTGCAGCTTTCTCAATCAGGCCAGGGCATTTCTTCTTGTCAGTGCCTATCGCCAGGACAGTTCCAAAGCCAACAACCTCTTCAACCATGCTGTTCAGCTCAAGCTGCTTTGACGACCTTGTTATAAGAACATTGCCTCTCGTGTCCAGCACAGCATACCCCACAGTCGTGCCGGGGTCCACCCCAACTATCAAGAGCTCCCTCATCCAGCCAACAAGAATAACTTCGGCATTTAAATAGGTATTCCCTTATTCGTTTTTGATTGACCTTTTTTCTAAAAAGGTCATGCGCTTTCGCTCCTTTGCACGCCTTTTACTTTGTCAAATGCGGCGTCATGTTTCACATCATAGTGTCTATTTCATTCAGGAAGTTTTTGCCAAAGTCAACCTTTGGACGGTTAAGAAACTTCTTGAATGGAGGTGAAGGTCTCAGAAACATTATTAAATATCGTGAAAATAGTAGCTTATGATGGAAAAAGAAGTGATGCTGGCAATTTGTGCTATTTTTCTGGTTATCCTGAGTAGTGGTTGCGCTCCTCAAGGAGTTCCTATAGAGAATGTACTAGAACCCATTGTTGAAGATGCTCAACAGGAAGCAGCGGAAGATCTAGAACCTGTTGTTGAAGAAAAAGATGAAGTGGCATTTGAAGATGATCCAGCATTTAATCTACCGCCAGATCAAGATTCATCTGGTTGGACACAAACATCCGGACCGCTAGGAGGAGTAGTCATTAGAATGGTCCCTCACGATGGAACCGTTTGGGCCTCATTGTATTCAGGAGGAATTTATGAACTTCAGCCAGATAATTCTTGGAAACAAATCGCGGTAGGGCATGGCATTCCAGAAGTCCGCGCCTTTGACATTGTGGCTGATCCCAGCAACGTCAACATTGCTTATGTTCCAGAAATGATTGCATGTGTAGCAAAGACAACGAATAAAGGAGTTAGTTGGCAGGGTTTATGTGATAAGGTGGTCAGAGATATTGGATCGCCTAATTTCAACTCGCACACGTTGGCGCTCGATCCAGACAATCCGAAGATAGTGTATGTGCCGGGCCATACTCATGATCAAACCAGTATGCTCATCATTTCTACGGATGGAGGAGAACACTGGGAAAAACGCTTCACCTTTGATAAGCATTATGATTTTAATCACATTTATTTTTATAATTCAAAAATGTATCTTGCCACGCGTGATGATGGTGTTTTGGTTTCATCCGACAAAGGTAAAAGTTGGGTGCCATTCAACGCTGGCCTTGAAGATCTAAAGACTGCTCGGTTCGTGAATTTCAAAAATACCCTTTATCTACTTGGTGCTGAACTGCAATTTAATGTCCGCATGGGAGGCAACTTGTACCGCCTGGCGAATGATGGTTTATCATGGGAAAAAGTTCCTGAGGTTCAGGAGTTGTTTCATGAGGTTACGGGGATCGGAACGGATGGCACAACACTCTTTATTGGAACATGGGATCCTAATCCTACACTTTGGGCTTCACCAGACGGTGTCTCATTTCAGAGAGCAGAATCCAAAGGATTGCCGCGCGATTGGATTGGGGAGATTGTGCCGCTTGATGGAAAAATATATGTTGGTACAGGTGGTGATGGCGTGTATGTATCTTTGGATAATGGCAACACCTTTGAGGAGTTCAACAAAGATCTGATTTCTATTGCAACGCGGGAAGTGTATGTTAATCCAAAAGATGAGAACGAAATATACGTTGGAACCTGGGACCGGCTCGGTTTTTATTGGTCAAAAAATGGTGGTAAAGGATATAAGCGTGTTGCAACAGACCTAAGCATTGTCACTCTTCTGCCAGATCCCCATAACTTCTCGATCGTGTACCTTGGAGGTGATGGATTTTTTAAAGGAACAGTGCATGAAAAAAGCAGCACATTTGTTCAAAAAAATAAGCCAGGAAGCATGACATCTGTCATCAAATCCATCGCAGTTGATCCAAAAAATTCTGATCATATTCTTATAGGAATTGGAGATGAACTAGCTGAAACCCCACCGGGTGAGGGACTCTGGGAATCCTATGATGGGGGAGAAAGCTGGAATAGAGTGCAAGGAATTGGAAATTTTGCAGTATATTCTATTATTTTTAATCCGATTGATCCAAGTATAGTATATGCATCAGCATTAGGCGGAGGAGTATTTAAGAGCAACGATGGTGGCAGCCACTTTACGTCATTAGGAACAGATAAACTTAAATATACTTACCGACTGGTAATGTCTCCCGCAGATCCTAATATAATTATTGCATCTTCCAACGTCTTTTTCGGACAACTTTCCTCAGAGGAACAAATATCAGGAAAATATGGAGGAATTTTTCAAAGCAAGGACGGTGGGGCAACTTGGAAAGAACTTACCAAGGGAATTCGAAATTATGAAGGTGGAGAGAGGGAAGAAGACTTCTTGGGCTGGCTCTATAATTTTGGCCACCTGCCAAATTATGAAAATATCCTTATTGACCCAAAAAACCCCGATCATCTGGTCGTTGGGCATCACGGAGAGAACGTCGTAGAAACTACCGATGGTGGTGCAAGTTGGAAAAAAGCTGGAGCAAATGAGATGGTGCCTGGCGGTATCCACAATTATGCTTACTGCTTAGGTGCATCGCCAAGTTTCAAAAAATTTTATGCCTGCACATGCGGACGCGGGTTATTTCGAGGTATTATGAATGAAAAGGGTTACATCTCTTTGAGCTTAACCGGCGCTGCAGTCTACGCTGATGAAGAAGAACATCCCCAACCTCGCAATGCTGCAGAAGCAAGAGAATTCATCTTATCTGGAGAATATAATCATCAGCATTAACTAAAATTTATTTTGGCGCATTTTTCAGATTATCGCTTGGCTATTCAAGCTTCACATAATCCTGGTCGCGGCTACCTGGAAAATTAGCATCGCCGTTCTTGGTTCCTTCAACAGGGCACGGCTCAGCGTCCCTTTCTGCTTTTGGGATGATGATATTTTCAGGATTTACTCCCTTGTCAGCGTATTCGCTAAGCACAGCTGCTGACATGTGGAGGAATGGCGAGTCAAACACCTGCCCTCTGAAGCCGAACTGCTTCAGGCCGATGTCGAAGTTGTGAATCTCCTGATGCGCATAGCCGACCAGCTGCCCGGCCTTAACATAGCTTCCTTCTCTAATCTCCGGCATTGGGCTGGTGTGGAAGAAGATAAAGTTCCATGACGGCGCTGCATTGGCTGAAATGAACATTTGTTTTCCAGGAGGGGATTCAAGGAGCTCTGTTACCTTTCCATCAAAAGGGGCGAAAATTTTCACTGTGTTGCCAACGCGCAATTTCTGGAGGGGTTCAACGTAGTGCTTCATGGACCTGAGTGTTTCCCTCTCCCCCTTGTTGTTGAGGCCGCTGTAGTCATGCCCGACACAGCTTCTGAATTTGGAAATCCTTTCTATCTGGGATAAGTCTAGGGGGTTGGCAACGATGAACTTCTCACCGCTTTTCTGGATTGGCGTCTGCTTCTTCTCTTGAACACAACCGCTAACCAGAAAGATAGTAAGCGCAACAACCGCAATAACGGTTAAAGCTTCTTTTTTCATCTTTCACAGCCAGTCGTTCTTCTTCGCGTAGAAGAATATGGAGGCCATCAGTGCCAAGGTTGACCCCGTTACTGCGAAGAAGCCCCATTCGTATTGCGCGAAGGGTATGACGCTGAAGTTCATCCCGAAGATTCCGGAAATCAGCGTTGGTATGAGCAGTATCAGGCCGTAGGCAGCAAGCCTCTTCATAATGAGGTTAAGGTTGTTTGATATTATTGCAAGCCTGTTGTTCACGCCTGTCGCATAAACTGTAAGGGCATCGCTTAGCATCTCCTTTTGCGCTGCAGCCACGTCTATCTGGTGCAGGAACGTTTCATGGACATCGCCCAGGAGCCGGATGCTTTCCGTGTCAATGCCGACCTGTGCAACGCCCATCCTTATGAGCGAGATGACTCTTGTTGTTGCCCAAAACTGCCTGCTGAGCTTGTAAAGCTGCGATTTCAGGTACATGATGTCGTCCACTTTTATCCTTGATTCTTTTTCGAACATCGCAGCCTTGAACTCTATGCTTTTGATTTGCTCCTCGATTTTGCCAAGGACCTCATAGTTCTCGTCTACGTCCTCCTGCAGGAAGTTGCAGAGTATGTGGCCTATGCTCCTTACCTTTGTCTTCCTGAACCCCTCGAGCAGGTTGGTCACAAGCTCGTCATAGTAGCGTGATTCTTTTGCTGATGCAACTATCAGGCACTTGTTTGTCAGGACGAAAAGCAGGTTCGTGGAGTCAACCTTGCCGTCTTCAATGTAAACAGATCTCATTACGAACTGGAAAGGGACTGTTATGAACCTTCTGGAGTGAAATTCTTTTGCAAAATTAGCGATGGGCCTTTTGTCAAACTTAAAGTCAGAAGCAATCCTGTCAATCTCTTCCCTGTTCGGTCTGCTTAAGAAGATGAGAAGGTAGTCTTTCTTCCCTGGCTTGGGGTAGTCGAGCCTTGAGCCTTTCTTTACAGAGCCTTTTCCGTCGAACAGGACATAGCTTATCATTGCGCTTCCTCTTTTGCGTCGATTCGTGTGTCGTCAATCCGTCCACAATTTGCCAGCAGCAGGTCGGCGGCTCTTTGCTGTCTTCTATGGTCTCTTTTGAGGCGTATTTAAACTTTGCCTTTTTAAAATGAGCAGCGTCAATCCTGCAACAACTATTTATAGTCGCAGCAGCGGCCATAGCCATATGATTAAAATAGACGGCAGCTACCTTGAAGCCGGCGGCCAAATCTTGAGGACAGCCCTTACACTTTCTTCCCTCACTTTGCAGCCATTTGAGATAACCAATATCCGCAAAGGGCGCCCTAATCCCGGCCTTCAGCCGCAGCACCTTGCATGCGTAAAGGCATTGGAGGGCTTGTGCAACGCCTCTTCGGAAGGTGCCGAGGTCGGTTCAGCGGTTGTGAAGTTTTATCCTGGAAAGCCACAGTCAAGAACGCTTAACATTGATATCGGGACTGCTGGCTCAATCACTCTCCTGTTGCAGGCGGTTCTGCTTCCTGCATTGTTTGCGCCGGGCAAGGTCCGCCTCAAGCTGACTGGCGGTACAAGCGTGATGCACAGCCAGCCCGTTGAGTATTTTAGCGGCGTTTTCCTCCCCCATACGGCTAGTTTTGGCAACTGCAGCTTTTCGCTGTTGCGCCGTGGATACTTTCCCAAAGGCGGAGGAAAGGCGGAGCTCGAGATAAGGCCGCTTTTTCATCTTAATGACTACGACACTTTTGCAGATTTCGGAAAGGCGATATCGCAACAGATTACTGGAATAAGTCTGGCCGAAAGGGGAAAGCTCCTGAAAATAGCAGGAGTGTCCCACGCCTCGGCTGATTTGAGAAAGGCAGAGGTTGCCGAAAGGCAAGCTAGGTCAGCGAAGTCAACTTTGTTGCAGCAGCTGCAGAAAATTAACGGCAGTTGCCCGGTAAGCATCCAGGCAGAGTATTCAGATTCCTTTTCAACAGGCTCAGGAATAACCTTGTTTGCATATTTTGCTTCTGCGTGGAAAGACGACATTGATGCTGTCAATCCTGTAATTCTTGGCGCTGATGCCCTTGGTGAGCGTGGCAAAAGGGCTGAGGCTGTTGGCCAGGAAGCGGCAGCTGCTTTGGTTAAGGAAATAAGTTCAGGAGCATGTGTTGACCGTTATCTGGCAGACCAGCTCATTCCTTTTATGGCCCTTGCCGGCAACAGCAATAAGGGCAGCTCTACGCCGCCCTTATCAACCCTCGGCAGCCTCATAAGGGCTTCGGAAATCACGAATCATTGCCTCACTAACATCTTTGTTGTGGAGCAGTTTCTTGGCAAGTGCTTTGAGGTGGATGAAGGGAGAAAGCTTATTCGCACAACTGAATGAGATGGGAACGCCACGGGCGGGAGTTTCACTCTGCCTCACAGCAGAGTTTTGAACCCACACGATGGTTGGCCCATCACCCGCTTCTGGAGCGAGCGCATTAACCAAGTTCTGCCACCGTGGCAATTCCCTCCTTCATTATAAAGTCAAATGTTGATATGCCTTTCGCCGACTTTTCCGGAAGTTGTTTTATAAAAGTGAAAGATTTACGGCCCCATTGGAAAAATATTTGCCGTGTTTAAAAAGTGAAGTTTTGTTTTTTCAACTTAACCGCAAGAATTTTGCGCAGTCATCCACACAATAGGAAAAAGATAGAAAAGCTTAAATAGGCGGTGAACTTCAATTACCTTTAGAAGGTTGGCCCTAAGTCATTAACCGGGTTCTGGAACCCGCATTTTTCTTCTCTTTTATTTTATTCTGGAAAAATTCCCGTTTATGACAATCGGCTTGACAGCTTGTATTTCTGACTTGTAGAATTCAATTTCCGGAATTGGATTCATCAGGTATATTCTCTTGTTCAGTACGTGAGCGAATCCTATTTCCATCAGCGTGTTCCCGCCAATGTAGTTTTTAATGCCTTTCCTGTCATAGTTCAAAACGAGAACCGCATTGCTTTTCTTTATCTTTTCCCAAAATTCGCGTATGGCGTCTTTCGCAAATTTGTGATGCAACTTAAGTTTTTCAATTTCTTCTTCTTTCTTGCCAACATATGAATCTGCAAATCCAGAAATAAAAACTTTATGACCGAGCTTTTCAAGCTTTTTCTTAATTTTAAGCATCTTTTCTGTGAAGACCATGCTTGTGCATATGGCAATTTTCATGGGTTTCATCTACCCGAGCGAAGCCAGTTTCAAATCCGCTTCAACTTCCAGAATTTCGTATTCCATCTGCTTTTTCTCGTTGAGCGTCATGTAGACTGTGTTGAAGACAGACTGCGCCTGCTCAAGCGCTTTTTGGGCTTCGTCAACATTGTTCTGGTATATATGCTGCTTTGCCTCTTCCAGTAGCGCCTGCAGCCTTTCTTTTCCGTATTCCCCTCCAAGCCTCAGGTCCGGCATCCCTTTCAGTTCCTGGGCGAAGTCTGGCAAGCGTTCAGGCTGCTCTGCCTGCTCTGCCAGTAATGTCTCCTGTCTTTGCGCTGTGAGCCTGTGCTTCCTCATGAATATCTCAAACTTTTTCCTTTCAATTTCTCCTTTCTGCTTTATCAGCTCGTATCTTTTTCTGGTTATGTCAATCTTGTTGGCGTTTAGCTCTGCTTCCTCGCTGCTTAGCTCCTTCTCCTGCCTGTCTAGCTCCTCCTCTTTCCTGTCAAGCTGAGCCTCTTCGGGCGTTTTTCTTTCCCTTGCCTTTTTTATTCCCCCTGCATGCTCTTCTGCCATTTCTTTCGCAGAGGCAGGCAGCTCTCCCATTTCCTCTCCCACTCCTTCCTCAACTTCTTCTTTGGTTTCTTTTTCTTTCCCTTCCCCACTGGCCTCTGCCCATTGTGCATGGTGAGGCTCAAGCTCAGCAGTTTCTGCCCCTGCTTTTTGATCCATATCAGCCTTGCTAGGCCTGAATCCCCCCATTCTTGCCCTTTGCGTTTCCGGCATCCCGAACTCTTGGCCAATCTCCCCGAGTTCTTCTAAGTCTGGCAGGTCAGGCACAATAGCTTCTTTTTGCGCTATCCCCTCTTCCTTGAATGGAGTTTCCGGAATCTTGGGGAACTCAGGAAGTTCAGGCACGGCCTCTGCCGCCTCTTCAGGGCTTTTTTTCTTGAATGGCCAGAACCACCTTCCTGGTTTTGCAACGCGTTTGGCTTCTTCCTCATTTTCTGCTGCTGTTGTAATTTCCGGCAGCTTCAGCTTTAGCTCTTCGCCAGGCTCTTCATTAGGTTCCTTGCCAAATTCATCAATTTGCGCTCCCTTTGGCATATCCTTCCAGGTCTTCCAGGCCTCAATATCTTCTTTGAGTGGCTTCGGCTGTTTTATCTTTGCGGCAGTCCTTATTGCCTTTGTCTTCCCGGTTGCTTTTGCAGGCTTTTCGGCTGGTTTGGCTGCTTCTTTCCAGGCTTTTTTGGCTGGCTTTGTTGCTTTCATTGCCTTAGCAGCTGTCCTTGCTGCCATCTCCGCTTTTCTCCTTGCGGCCTTGAGGCTGCTGAGTTCTTTCTCCGCATAACTTGCTGCCTGAAGCCTGCCCTTCGCCTTCCTCAACTGCATGGCGAGCCTGTCATCGTTCAGTATCTCCTTCACCCATTCTGCAATGTCATTCCGTTCATCGTTCACGTGTTCCTTGTAGTCCGCCGCATTCATTTTCCTCAGCGCTGCGGCGAGTTCCTTCAGGCTCTTTACCGTTGCGCCGTTGTTAAGCCAAAGGGCAAGCTCCGGCTCAACCTCTTCCTTCACATTTACGGCTGCTTCAGCGCCTTCTCCTGCTGCCTGCTCTGATTCAATCTCCCTTGCAGCTGAGACATCTATTTTTTTTAAGAATTCCGGCTCTTCCTGTGCAGCTGTAGCAGCTAAGGTGCTAATTGCATCTTCTTTTTTTTTGCCTGGCTTCAAAAAGCCGAATAAGCCCATCACTTCCCCCTTTTTTACTATTCCCAGCGGTAAAAACTGTTGCTGCTGCTATTTAATACTTTTGATTTGGTGATGTTCCCTTCTGAGGCATTCGTTAACCTTGGCAACTATTTTATCGTGAAATGCGTCGTTTATTGTGCAAAGCTTCTTCCTTATTATCTTTTCATGAATTGTGAATAGCCTGTGCGGTTTTATCCAACTCCTGAAGGGCAGCTTGCCTCCCTCAAAGCAGCCGGTTTCTATGGGGATGCCGTCTTGAGGCTGCTGGCTGGTGACGAGGCAGCAGATTCTGTCTTGGCTTATGTTGACAAGCTCGTTTGAGATTATGAGGGCGGGTCTATGCTTTGCGCCTGTAAGGTCAGAGTAAGGGAATGGTATTAGGACAACGTCCTTTTGCTCATAGCTCATACATCGTTCCACCTTTCATCTGCCTTATTGTCCCATTCTTTTTTCAGCACTTCTTCCGAAGCAAGCATAGTCAGGATGCTCTCCTTAGCCCCGCTGCGCCCGAGTTCGTCTAGCTCGTCTACTCTTTGCTTTATGGCTTTGCGCACAAACTCGCTCCACTTTATTTCGGAGTGCTTGCGCATACGCCTGTATACGGAATCCTCGATGGACAGTGTTACATTCGTCATAAAGCCAAATAAGTGAGCTCACTTATTTAAAGCTTTCGCATTTTCGCAGCGTTTTGCAAATCTTTTTAAAGCTCCTGCCGTTCCTGCTTTTTGGCATGGCGGATGTTTGCAGTTCCTGTAGGAACCAGGTAACCAATATGAAAGGGATGGTCAGGTTTAGCTGCCCTGGCTGCGGCAAGGTTGAGTTCGTCAGGTGCCAGCGCTGCAGGGCGAATGCTGTCCAGTACAAGTGCCAGGAATGCGGTTTCTCAGGTCCGAACTAGGTCAAGCGAAAAATGGCAACGGTAATCGTCACAATGAAGATAATGCCTTCCTCGCCTGAAGAGGACTTGGAATTAATAAAATCGGCTGCAGCAAGGCTGATAACAGAATTTGGCGGCACTATCGGGAAGGTTGATGTCGAGCCCGTAGCCTTTGGCCTCAAAGCCCTGGTTTTCATGTTTGCAATGAGTGAGAGCCTTGGCGACACCGAGGATGTTGAAAAGAAGATAGGCGACCTTGACGGTGTAAACAGCGTTCAGGTTACCGATGTCAGAAGGGCGATTGGTTGATTTTCAGGCTTAGGTCTGGCTTGCTATTATCTGCTTCAGCCTTTCAAACTCTGACTCTGTTATCGTGCCGTTCATGTATTTTTCTGTTAGGTAGTGGGCCTCTGTCATTGCCGCCTGCTGCGCAAGCGACCTGTGTATGCGCATTATTCTTGAATAGTATTGTGCTCTTTCCCCTTCTTCCATCTGTGCATACAGCTGCTTTATGCCGTTGTACAGGGCATAAGCTTCAGAGTGGTTGCCTTCCTTAACAGCATTTTCCGCTTTTTCAACAGTGCCTTTTATGCCAGGGGCTTTGCCTTCCTTCATGCCCGCCAAGGCATTTTGCCCGACCCTTGCAACGACTACCAGCACGGCTATTGACAGCAGCCCGAGCAGGGCAGAGCCGGCAGCCTTTTGCAGGCCATTCAGTTGCGCTGAGTTTATCCCATGGTCTGCAGCCTTTCCGGTTACCGCTGCAAAATTACCTTTAACAACGCTTTCTTTTGCAACAGTGAATCCTGTTATGGTATTCGCTACAAAGAAGGTTCCGGCCAATGACAGGACTATCGCTGTGATTATGATTATCCTTCCTGCAGCAGACGCCCTTCTTTCCCTTTCCTCTTTTGTCATGCCCGCCAATTGCCTCTGCTTTTTCTGTGCTTTTTTCTATTATAAATCTTTCGCAGCAGCCGGCATAGTTGAAAATCTC
>JACPIJ010000061.1 GCA_016188145.1 Candidatus Woesearchaeota archaeon
CTCCTTATCTTCATACCTTAAGGCGTGTCCTTCTGAAACATAGTAGCCTGCCAATTTGGCAAGAGAATCGCTCATCACATTTTTTTCAGTGACTTCTGGTATCCTATTAACGTGAGCAATGATGTCTTCCTCTCCAAGCTTGCCTGCCTCGCATAGCTTAATTTTCCCGTTCCTTACAGTGAAAATGCTGTGATTGGGGGTAACTATTGTCTCTCCCATCTGAGTTGTTATTTTGCATAACTTACCAGAGTACTTATGGCGAACAGCTTGCAGTATAGGCTTGAAGCTGGCCTTTCCATTATTGTCTGCGCTTAAAGCTTCCCAGCCTTCAACATTAATCCGTTCCTCATAGTCCGTTGACGCAACTTCCTCATCGAACGATAAAATCTCAAAAAGTTTGCTGATTTCAATAACGCTGATAAACCCTCCAGAGTCCTTTACAATAACCCTTCTACTGCCATCCACGCTGTACATGTATCCCGGATAACCTCTCCTCCCAGGAATCTCAGACCTTGCTGCCCCGATTTCCCTGAGGCTTTCACAGTAATTAGTCATGTCAGTAAGGATGACAAGAACGTGCATTTCTTTCTTGAATGCCAAATATTCGGCAGCGGTCAGAGCCATTCTCGGAGTTATCAGGCGCTCAACAGCAGGGTCGTCGGCAAGGTTAAGGAAAACCACAGCCCTTTTCAGAGCACCTGTTTCCTCAAACTCTGAAATAAACCTCTGCGATTCCTCGCTCGTTATGCCCATGGCCGCAAAAACAATAGCGAATCCCTCATCGCTGCCCCTAACCTTTGCCTGCCTTGCAATCTGCAAGGCTATCTCATTATGGGGCAGGCCTGAGCCTGAGAACAAGGGCAGCTTCTGGCCCCTGACCAGCGTGTTGGTTCCATCAATTGTGGAAATGCCCGTCTGGATAAAATCAGAAGGCTTGGCCCTGGCATACGGATTAATCGCAGCGCCCGTTATTTCCATCATTTCCTCAGGCACAACATCAGGGCCATTGTCAATGGGCTTGCCTGCTCCGCTCAGTATCCTTCCCAAAAGCTCTTCCGAGACAGGAAGCTTTATCGTTTCGCCAAGGAATTTCACGCCGGAGTTGAGGTCAATCCCTGCTGTCCCTTCAAAGACCTGCACAACAACGATTTCCCCGCTGGTGTCAAGGACCTGGCCGGACTTAACCTCCCCAGAAGGCAGGGCAATCTTCACAAGCTCTCCGTAACCGACAGGCTCTGTCTTCTCAACAAAAATCAATGGCCCGGCTATTCTGGTTATTGTTTTGTACTCCTTCATCCTTCAGTCACCATCAGCAACAATTTTGTTGTTTTGCATTTTTACTTCATTACTTCAATTGCGCGAATTCCTTCTCCATGTCCTTATTTATGCCGTTGAGGAATGTCTCGTAGTCCTTCTCACGCTTTACCTCTGCCAGGTTGTCCTTTGATTTCATAGCAACAATCCTCTGAGCCCTTATGCCAGAGTTCAGTGAAGCCTTCGCCAGGTCTGCAAAATGCAGGATGGTTTTCATGATAAGATAAGTCTTCTTCGGCTCGCTGTAAGTGTCAACAGGATGGAAAGCATCTTGCTGAAGAAGAGACTCCCTGAACATCCTTGCAACAAGCAATGTTGCCTGCTCCCTTTCCGGCAAGGCGTCTGAGCCAACAAGCTGCACAATCTCCAACAGCTTCTCCTCCTCCTGCAAAATCAGCCTTGTCCTGCTGATATGCTCAATCCAGTCAGGGGCAACGTTTTCCTCGTACCATTGCGCCAGCGAATCAAGATACAGGGAATAGGATGTGAGCCAGTTTATAGCTGGAAAGTGCCTCCTCTGCGCCAGCTTTGCATCTAGGGCCCAGAACGTCTTAATAACCCTCAGCGTGCCCTGGGTTACCGGCTCTGAGAAATCCCCTCCTGGAGGTGAAACAGCCCCTATTACGCTGACTGAGCCCTCAGAGCCCATTAGCGTGGTAACCCTGCCTGCCCTTTCGTAAAACTCAGCAACCCTTGATGCAAGATAAGCAGGATACCCCTCCTCGCCAGGCATCTCCTCAAGCCTTGATGAGATCTCCCTCATGGCCTCAGCCCACCTTGAAGTTGAATCAGCCATCAGCGCAACGGAGTAGCCCATATCCCTGTAATACTCTGCCAACGTAATTCCAGTGTAGACCGAAGCCTCTCTTGCAGCCACAGGCATGTTAGAAGTGTTTGCAATAAGAATGGTTCGTTGCATTAGCGGCTTGCCTGTCCTTGGGTCTATAAGCTCAGGAAATTCCGTGAGGACCTCAGTCATTTCATTGCCTCTCTCACCACAGCCGACGTAAACAACAATATCCGCATCCGACCATTTTGCTAATTGTTGCTGAGAAATTGTTTTACCTGACCCAAAAGGTCCCGGTATTGCCGCAACCCCTCCCTTAGCCAATGGGAACAATGAATCGAAAACCCTCTGGCCTGTTATGAGCGGGATTCTTGGCAGCAGCTTTTCCTTAACAGGCCTCGGCTTTCTCACAGGCCACAGCTGCATAAGCTTCAGCTCTGCGCCATTATCCAGCTTTCCAATCACGTCAGCAACAGTATAGCTGCCGTCTGAGATGCTGGCAATCTTACCAGAAGCATTTGGCGGAACAAGAACCTTGTGCACGACAGTCTCGCTCTCCTTGACAGTGCCAATCACATCGCCGCCTTTTACAACCGCGCCCTGCTTCACAGTTGCCTTGAAATCCCACTTCTTCTTCCTGTCAAGGCCAGGCGCTGAGGCGCCCCTCATGATGAAGTCTCCTGTCATCCCCCTAAGAACCTGAAGCGGCCTCTGGATGCCATCGTATATCGAAGATAAAAGGCCAGGCCCCAATTCAACAACCAGGGGCTGCTCGGTGTTCACAACATCCTCACCAGGCTTTACTCCTGTCGTGTCCTCGTAAACCTGGACCGTGCACCTGCTTCCGTTAATCTGGATTACCTCGCCAAGAAGCTTTTCCTCCCCGACCTTGCAAACATCATACATCCCCGCTTCAAGCTCGGCCACAACAACAGGCCCGGCAACACGGTATATTTTCCCAACCTTAACCATCATTGATCACCATAATTCAACACCTATTGACTTCTTAATCATTTTTTTCAAGGCATCACTCTCTTCCTTGAGAGAGAGCGTTACGAAAACGGGCCTGATGCTGCCTTCAAGCCTTGCCTTTTCAAACTCGTCGACTTTTTCCAGCAGAGATTCATCGAAAACAACAACGCCTATTTCAGGGGCGTCTAAAACCTTTTTCAGCGCATCGGCAGGGCTTTCTGTTTCAAAGATGTTCCTCACGCCCGCAAGGCTGAAGCCCAGGCAAAAATCCTCCCTCCCGATTACAGCAAGTTCCATTTTCAACTCACCTAGATTGTTATTATCTGCTGCTCAACGAATTCGTTACCCAAGCCAAGCTGCTTTGACTTTAGCAGCAGCTTGAGGTTCCTTGCCTCAAGCTCCTTTGCAAACATGTAGCCAAGTATCACATCAACAGTCAGGGGATGCTGGTGTATGAGCAGGACAGAGCGCTTCAAAAGCTGCCTGTAAAGGTCCAGTTCAAGCCTTATCAGGCTCTTTGCCGCCAAAAATTCCCCGACGCCATTTTCAGCTACTGCCCTGAAGCGGCTCTGCTCAAGCAGCTTCGCCGCATCTTCAACTGTTGCTGCAGCAATCATTCTTTTGACAAGAGCCCTGCCAGACTCAGGCACTACGACGTAACGCTCAATATCCTTCGCTGCCGTATTGGCCCTTTTCATCCTGAGCACGTTTATTATCGTCGTAATCTCAAGTTCAGACTCAAGGAACTCCCTGAAAAGCCTGCCCTCATTCGGAAGCCTCCTTGAAAACTCCTGCATGGCAGAATAGTAAAAGCTGTCAAGGGCGTTTTCAATCTCAGCAACCGATTTCGTTTCCTTGAACATTTCAACCGCTGCTGCAAAATGTCTGTAGCTGACAAATTCAAGCGATTTAAGGATATCATCGACAGATTCTTTCTTAACAAGTTCAGCAAGCCTCTTTTCCGTGAGAAAGCCTGAAGGCAGCAGCATTGCACGAAGCTGTGCAGGGTCAAGCTTTGTGTATTTTGCCCTGATAATGGTCTTGACGTTCCACGCATCAACCCTCAGAAGGTATATGGCTATCAGAGCCCTGAGGCTTGGCGGCGAGATGCGCTTAAGCTTTGTCCACGTGTTGGCCAGGTTGCGGTTAAGGGCCAGTTCCATAAGCTGCACGCCCTTAAACTGCACAGCCAGCTCGTCAATCTCTTTTTTGTACTGCGAGCTTTCAAGGTAGCCTGTCATTTCGTTCACGTTCATCTTCATGAGCTTGTTATAGTCATCCTTCCTGAGCAGGAAAGACCTCATAACGCTCACTCTGGCATAAGTGTAGGGGTATTTCCCAAGCACGAGCCTTCCTTTCCCGCTACTGCTACTTCCCGAATAAGAGCCTTGCAACATCACTTAACACCTTTGATTTCGTTTGCCCAAGCACTGATTCATAGCCGTAATCAACCTTCAGCTTCCTGTCAGGGCTTTCCGCCACTATACCCCCCGATATGCTGTCGTTTTTGATGACTTTCAGCTTGCCACCGCTGCCATCATTACCGGTGCTGCCTTCCAAAAACCTTGCATCCCTGCTGTTGCATTGGACAACAGCTACGTTCATTTCTTTCCTGACTAAATCCAAGAGGGCTTTGACGTGGGCTTCCCTTCTCTTATCACCAAGCTGGCCAAGCTTTCTCGTTGCCTGCGAAAAAACGTCCTCAATAAGCTCATTCTTTGCAGCCAGCACCTGTTTCTGCAGCTCAAGCTCTGCCGAGGCAAGCTCCCTTCTCCTCATCTGCTCAACAGACCTGTCCACATCCTCGTCAATAAGCTGTTCGTAGTTCTGCATCTGCTTCTCAGCAGCCCTCATGATGGCCTTTGCCTCTGCCTGTGCTGCACTGGTAATTTCAGCAGCCTCTTTCCTAGCTTTCTCAAGTATTTCCCGCTTAACATTTTCCAGTCCCATGCAAACCTACCAAAACCAGATTTACTTTGCCAAGCCGAGTATCAGGATTGCAACAACAAGGCCGAAGATTACAAGCGTTTCTGGAATGACCGTAAGTATCAGCCCCTTGCCGAACGCCTCGTCCTTCTCAGCCATAGCCCCTACTGCGGCAGCACCAATATCCTTTTCAGCAATTCCCGCAGCTATTGCACTCAGTCCAATAGCCAATCCAGCGCCAATTGCGACCAAACCCGCCTCTACCATTTTCCTTACCTCCCGACCTTTTTAGCGAAAAGGGTCAATCAAAAACTCACTTACTTTGTGCCGAACCGAATGGCTTGAATGGAATAGCCCCCCCTTCAAAAAACTTTGTGAAAAACTCAACATAATGGAGCCTAAGGCTCTGCAGGAAGCCTCCAAGCAACCCAAGGGCAAGATTTATTGTGTGGCCGATGAAGAGGATAATCACTGAAGCTGCAATTCCGATTGTGCCTGATTGAGCAATCCCCTTAGATATGTCGTTGATGACGTTGGCAAGCATCACTGATGAGATGCCGACAGCAGCAAGCCTTGTATATGACACAACGTTACTCAACAGACCAGGAAGTTCAACCATGCCACGCATGGACTCCCCAATGTAAATAAGCGCAACTGCCGCGGCAGATACAGCAATGCCTGCCTTTGCACCCCAAAAAACCCAAACCGCCACCCCTAACTGCAGAATAATCCAGCTTAGCTTTGCACAGAATGCCTTAAACAAGCCCTTATGCTTCAGCTCGTTTACGAAGCCAAGCACAAAGCCAAGATTGACGTGGAGCAAGCCTATTGCTACAGCGGTTATAAGCATAGCGTTAATCTCGTGTGCCCTGCTAATAAGCTGCGGGAACTCAACCCCAAAAGCCTGCTCAAACCCGAACACCTCACCAAACAAAAAGCCAAAAATGATTGAAGACACAGAAGCCGGTATCAGGACATTAACAAGCCCTGAAGCTGCGGGAAATTTTTCCTTAAGCCAGAACAGCAGGAAAAAAGTGACAAGGCCGTAGCCAACATCGCCCAAGATAAAGCCAAAAAACAAGGGAAATGTTATGAATGTGAACACTGTCGGGTCAATCTCATCATACTTTGGCAGGGAGTAAAGCCTCATGAAAAACTCAAATGGCTTTGCAGGCTTTGGATTGCTCATCCTTACAGGAACAGTATCACCCTGCTTTGGAGGTTCTGCCTCGACAAAAATTCTCTCCCCTGTAGCTTTGCTCAAGGTCGCCTCAAGCGTGTCAAGCTCGCTTGCAGGAACCCATCCCTGAATTACAAAAGCGCTTTTGCTCACGGCAAACCTCAACGGTGCCTCGGCTTTCTCAAGCTCGGCAGCAAGAAGCTGCTCGCTCAGCAGCAGGAAGTCGTGCCACTTCACGCTAAGTCTCGCAAGCAATTTCTCGTTTGCCTCAACCTGCCTTTCAAGCCTGCTTCTTTCCTTGTTTGCCGCCTCAATTGCAGCAGATACAGGGCCGCTTAGCCCCTTCACATCTGCCAGTGGCATCTCGGCAAAGCCGCTGGCAGCCAGAACCTCTGCAGCCTCGGCTTTTTTGCCCGAATCAATAAACAATGCGATAACAAAGCCTAACTTCTTCTTTCCCTCAGCAGAGAAAAGCTCAAACTTGTCCGTTGCTATAAGAAGTGACTTCCTAAGCTTCTGGGCATCCTTAACCGTGCCAACAAAATAAGCCAGCGACTTGTAGTCAGAAAAGGCATCAAGGCCAAGGCCGAGTTTCTGAACAAATTCCAGCTGGCTTTTCTTCAGGCTGAGCTTTTTCAACTTTTCCTCAGCCTCCTTCGCATCCGCCAGGATGCTGCTGACTTCCGAATTAAGCCTTTTAACTGCCTTGTTCAGCCCGGCAAGGTTTTTCATGCCGACAGCCCTGAAGCCGTTCATAAGCTCTTTTTTGCCCGAAACGCCAAGCGCCGAAGAAATCGCCCTGACAGTTACCAGAAGCTCAGAAAGCCTGTCCGCCCTCTCGAAAGGGCTGCCTATGTCAAGCTCAAACTCGCCCTTTGAATGGTCGGTAATGTGAACCGCCTTCAGCCTGTGAAGCTCCCTTACAGCCCTGTCCATAACAGAGCTAGGCCCTATTACTGTCACCCTCTTCATCCTTTCAGGAGCAAACATTTTCAATTTTTACCGCATCTGCAAAATCTCTTTCTCAAAAGCCTCAAGGACCAAATTGATTGCGACGTTCGCCCTCTTCTCCGCATTTTTCCTCATTGACCTAAGCTCACTCATACCCTCGCCCAGAATTTTCCCCCTGCCAGCCGCAATCTTCTCTTTCTGGCGCTCAATTGCCTGAGCCTTGCCCTCAGCCAACTCAGCCTCCCTGGCCTTAAGAAACTGCGCTGCATTCATCCTGGAATCCGATATTATTTTCTGCTTCTGCTTTTCAGCCTCTTCAACTATCCCGTCAGCCTCTTTTTCAGCATCCTTTATCTCACCAAGCACAGCGTCCATAACATTTCTACCGTCCACAGAAACACGCAAAAGGTTTGGAAGGCGCTTTAAAAACGTTTCGTAAGTACATTACGGCGCTGTCATTCACGGCATTTTGGAACAGCACAGCCAACAGCAGCAATGCTGCCCTGTTTAAGCCGGGTCTTCGGAATAAAACCTTTAAATAATGCAAAGAAACAGCCCTTCTGCATGGGGAAGGTTCCAACAGGGAGTGATGTCCTTGACAAGCTGCTTGAAGGGGGGTACGAAACTGACGTAATAACAGCCCTTTACGGGCCTGCGGGCTCAGGAAAGACAACCAGCTGCCTTATTGCCGCGGTCAGCGCGGCAACCGCAAAGGAGAACAAGGACAAAAAAGTCGTATTCATAGACACAGAAGGAGGATTCTCTACAGAGCGGCTACAGCAACTGACAGGCAACGAGAAGGAAGCCCGAAAAATTCTGGAGAAGATAATGCTGCTCAAGGCAACAAGCTTTGCCGAGCAGAAAAAATACATCGATACACTATCAGAGCAGATGAGCTCAAAAGTATGCCTAATCGTCTGCGACACCATATCCTCGCTTTACAGGATTGAACGGGGAGAAGACAACGCCAGCCTGAACAGGGAGCTTGGAAAGCAGCTGTCTGTTCTGCTCACCATAGCCAGAAAGAAGGAAATACCCGTTGTTGTCACAACGCCAGTATACGCCGACTTTGTTGACAAGGCAAAGGTAAAAATGGTGGGAGGAGACATCCTGAAGTACAGCAGCAAATGCCTCATCGAGCTGAGGATAAACCCCAACGGAACAAGGACGGCAGCAGTCACAAAGCACCGCAGCCTCCCCGGGAAAGAAATCACGTTCAAGATAAGGGAAAGGGGGTTTGAGGAGGCGTGAACTGTGGCAGCAACTGAAAACTTCAAACGATGCATGCAATGTAAGCGGTATAATGTAAAAAATCCAAATCACGATCTGTGTTATGATTGTTGGCGGGACAAAGAGGACGCGGACTACACAGGCCCTATAGAAAACCACTTTGAAGACAATCTCGATTTCAATGAGATACCTACAGTTTATGTTATGTTTTACGGGAAAGATGGCAAAAAAATCGGATACACTGAAGATCTAAGTTCTAGGCTTATAGAAATAAAGAGAGCATATCCTGACAACCGTTTAGTCTATTTCAGGGAGTTTGTTGTAGAAACTGACGCCAGAAGATTTGAGTATTGGCTCAAAGGCCTCTCAAGCAGAGAGATAAATAAATTTGTAAGCGGTTTTCAAGATAAATTGAAAAAGGTTGAGCAAATGTAGGTGCAACACCTGTTTCGATGCCTTACTGCTCTTCCTGCTCCATGCTGTTCCTCAGGATACCGCTGACTGAGATTATCATGTACTTGAAGTACTCAATCATCCTCGCAGCGGCAACCGAGTTGTACTTCACCAGCAGGCGGTCGCACTCTTTAAGCAGGTTTTTCGAGTTTGTCTCCGTCTTGAAAGCCTGGCTCTTGTCCCTGTTGTAGTAAATCTTCATGACGGACTCATAATGCCTTGCAATGTTAGCGAAAAGCCCCTTGAACTCTTTAAACTTGTCAAGCTCAGCACCTTTTTCCTTTTCCTTTGCAAACCTCAGAAGCCTCTTAAGCTGATCGCCAAGCCTCTCCAAATGAGAAAGAATCTGCTTGGAAACCATGATGTTCCAGTAAGTTGTTTCAAACAAGCGCAGCAGCCTTGGGTTGTCGGCAGCAGCCCTCGCAGTCCTGAAGCCAAGAAGCGTAAGCCGGTTAACTTCCTTGTCACGCTCGTAAACGCTTTCAGCCTCGGCGCCTGAAAATCCTCTGGCATCCTCAAGCATGGACCTCAAAATAATGTCAACCCTCCTGACTACGTTGCTCATCGACACCTCCTTGATGTCAAGCATGTCCTTCGCAACAATCTTTGTTGTCGTCTCGTCAACTATCTCCATGCCAACAAGATTGTGAAATATTCCCTTGATTTCCCTGGCAGCATGGCCAACATCGGTAACAGTGATTATGTCAAAATTATTAATGTACAGCGATGTGACCTCTGTCTTAAGCTCCTGCTCACCCTTGTTCACAGCGCTAATTGCAGCTTCCCTCAACTTGCGCCTCTCTTCCGAATCCTTGGAACCGAAAATCAGCTCATTCGGCCTTTCCTCGACAACAAGGACATCGCCCTTCTTCAGCCTGTTCTTCTCTACCCAGGCCTTAGGCACAGAAACGACGTAAGAAGAGTTGCCACACGCCATAAGCTTTCTGAATTCAGTCACAAAAATCACCCGCATGACCTTTTAGGAAAAGGTCAATCAAAAACAACCTTACCCAAACTATTTATATAAACTTTAAAATATTAATAATATAGTTTTCCCATCCAAGTATAGCATATATGAAATATAGGGCATAAGCATATATATTAATATTTTTCCCTTCCAACTGATTAGCAAAATGGACGAAGACCTGGAGATGGACGTATATGAAGAGGGCGGCGTTGAAGGGCTGCTGGACGACGACGAGCTTGATGCTGCCGAAGAAGGCTTCATGCTCGGATACGACTCGGATTTCGAGGAGTAGACCTGTTCTTTTTCTTGCAACTATAGCTGCCGCAACAGAGTAAAGTTTTGCAAAGTTTTACTCCTCTGTAAAGTCTTCAAGAGGAGCTTTGAAATCCTCATCACTCTTGACCTCGCCCCTGCTTTTAAGGTACTCCCTCGCCAAAATCCAGAAAAGCAGACCCATGCTCTTCTTGCCCTTGTTGTTGCACGGCACAACCAGGTCAATGTTGTTTGCCTGGTTGTTTGTGTCACAAAGCGCAATAACCGGTATGCCCCTTATCATTGCATCATCTATCACGTTCCTGTCAGGCCACGGGTCAGTAACCATTACCAGCTTGGCCTCGATATACCTGTCAAGAGCCGGGTTTGTCAGAATTCCCGGAAGATACCTTCCGGCAAAAATCCTTATGCCAGTGTACCTGTTAAAAGCCTTTATGGCTTTCCAGCTGTTTTCCCTCTTACCAACAATGATGATGTCTTCAGGCTTATACTTTGACAGGAAGTTGGCAGCCAGCCTTATCCTTTCGTCAATCTTCTGCAGGTTAAGGACAGAAAGCCCGTCAGGCCTTGTCTTGTAAATGAACTGGCTCATGTACTTTGTGCGGAACTTTGTTCCTATGTGTATTCCAGCTTTCAGGTAAGAGTCCTGCGGCACCAAAAACTGCTCAAGTTCAGTCACTGATTTTCACCATTCCGTAAACAACTTTTAACATTGAATCGCCAGTCCAAGAAATTGCTTGAACTGCAACCTATTATCGCCCGGATGCAGACAACATGACCCTTTTGCGAAAAGGCACAAATCGGTTAACGCCGATTGTGCCCACCTCGCCAAAAGCGAGTGTGGGTTCAATCCAAAAAACTAAAGCCATGTTTGGGCAATACAAGAAAGAACCAGCAGCCTCTTTATAAAACTTTACTTTCTGGGTTTTGGCAATTTCGCCTTACCAGCCACAGATGCAGCTTTTGACGAAGTAATGTCATGGTATGCCTGACCGTATAGGCTGAAGCTCGTGACATAGATAATCTGGTAAATGAAAACGTACATGACAAGGACAAACAAGCCGACTGCAACAATGCCTGCGGTGAACTGCCCGCTAAAACTCGCCGCAACTACAGAGGCAATAATAGAAAAATACGCCACCATGTAAGCAAGGGTTCCCAAGCCGTAGGCATAGCCAAAAGCAACAATCCACGGCACAAAGTAAGCAGTTGTGAAAGAGTACTTAACAGCCCTGCCGAATGCAAACAATGCAGCAAACCTCTTATTGTGAGAGAAGTGTGTGATAAGCATCGGAACAGCGTAAATGGAAAAGATTAGCCATGCAAATGTCCAGATTGTGATAAGTAAAACAGGCATAACTTTAAACAAGCCTATCGGGAGAGCCAGGACGCCAAACACGATAACGTATGGGAGCGTAATCAGCAGCGTGTAAGCCACTGCTGCCATAGCGTACTTAAGTGCTGAAGCGAGCATGCCTGAAACGTTCTCGAAAGGCGGCATTACGTTCCTTCCCTCGGCAGCGTAGCCTGCCACCCTGATTATATAGCCAAAACTGATCAGCCCAAGGACAAAAGCAGCAACTATTGCCAGCCCGATTGCAGCCCACTCAAGGCCTGACAAGGACAATTGAGGAACGGCAGGCAGCCTGAAAATATTTATCAGAAGCCTTCCAGTAGCTGCCAGCGGCACAAGGAGAACAGCACTGGACAAAGCCCAAAGCACCAGCAACCTGCGCCAGTTCGTAAAAGGAAGCCTGAACGCCGCGCCGTAGTTAACCATTTGCCATGGGCAGCCTTGCTTGTTTAAAAACCTTTTTTCGCAGCAGGCAATAAACCGTTTCTTTTTTCACTACTAAAAAAGGATAACTTTATATAATCCTTATATGTCTAAAGGACCATGAATATAGGCATAATTGGCGCGGCTGGAGGAATGGGCCAACCCTACACTAGGTTGTGGGCTGAGCTTGGCCACCACCTTAACGTTTCTGACATTAATCTGGATAAACTACAGCAAGCCTTTTCCGGAGTTCAGAATGTAACAATCCGCGAAAACAATCTTGAAGTTGCACTTAACAGCGATTTTCTGGTTTACTCAACCACTCCCCTCAGCAGCGTGGATAAGGTGATAAGAGAAAGCGTTATTGCAGCAAAGCCTGGCGCCATCGTTGGCGGCTTTACTTCTGTAAAATGGAGGGAAGTTGGCGCTTTCATAAAATATGCCCCGCCTGGGGTCCATGTGATAACAATTCACCCAATGCACGGTCCCAAAACCCCGCCAAGAAACAATGTGTGCCCCATAATTCCTGTTGCGGCAGGCGAGGATGCTGTAAAGTCGATTGAGGCTCTTCTGATTTCAACGGGGCTGAAAGTGCCATACCTCACCTCTGCAGAGCAGCACGACAAGTTAACTGCCGACACCCAAGTCATAACCCACTTTTCCGGGTTTGCAGCAGCTGCCGCATATGCCGCCTTAAGGCATCGCTACAATACCACACCTTTCAGCCTGCCCCGGAACCAGCTTCGCAGCTGGGAAATCTGGATAGGAATGAGGTTTCTTGCACAAAACCTTGATGTTTACGCTGGAATTGCAACTCAGAATCCAGAGGCGGCAAGGCCAATTGACGAATTTGTCGGAGCAGTCAAGTTTCTTTCGGGGAGTGCGAGAAAAAGCCAAAACCAGAGGCACGCACTAAGTTACATAAGAGTCCCAGGAAGAATGATAGGCCGTGACCTTATTGGAAGGGAAAATATAGAAACCGCCGAAAAAACATTTGAAGAAATCATTGGAGAATCCCTTGACATGAACAGCCAGCATTCAAACATAGGGCTGCAAGCGAGAGGGTGGGCTTGGATGACTTGCGGAGTAGTGCCAAGCGACAATTTTGTTTTCAAAACACCGCCGTATGAAATAACTTTACTCATGACGCTTTCTGCACTGGGTAAAATGTTCGACACTTCAGTTAATATCATGGCGTCGAATCAACAAGCCAGGGCATATGACCGAGCTTTTGTGAATGCGGCAAAAAAGCTTTCAAGAGCAAGGAAGCAAGGTGAGGCTCCTTATAAGGCTCATCTTGAGCAGCTCAGAGATGCATTTACCAAGGACGAGTTGGGGTATGCGGTTGAAGTTACTGAAAGCTCAATAGGGAGACTTTCAACATTAGAGTACCAAATAACTGAGCCGTACAGAATGACTCACGTAGGCCTATAAACCGCCAAATCCTCGTAAACAGCCCCCTTGCTTGAAAGAGTGCTTTTCTTGAGCTTGAGTTCTTTGACTGCAAAAGTGGTTCTTTTTACTTTTATTTGCTGTAACTGTTGTTTGAACTGTTCTTTGTCAGAAACGAATTTCACCCTTGCCAATGTAAGATGGGGCTTGAAGTTTTTCTCCTTTGGGAACTCCTTTTCAAGGGCATCATCAACCTGTTTCTGCAGCCGGATAAAACCATCTTCAGGCTCTATGCCAATCCAAACCACCCTGATGTAGCTCTCGCTCGGGAAAACGCCAATGCCCGAAACAGCTGCCGAGAAGCTTTTGAATTTAACATTGCTCAAACAGCCCTTGACAACTTCCATTTTCGCAGGCGTTATCTCTCCCAGAAACTTCAGTGTGAGGTGGAAGTCGTGGGCAAGGCTCATCTTTGCAGCTGCCGCCACTGCCGAGGAAAGCTGCCTCTGCACATTTGCAAGCTCGTCCTTCACTTCCTGAGGTAAATCTACGGCGATGAACGTTCTCATCTATCACTCATTTTTCCTGCCGTCTATTAAAAATTTGTGAAAAAAAGAAAATCAAAGCAGAAATAAAAGAAAAAATGCAGTTGCTGTTCTTACTGTTCCTCTTCACCGAAGTCTTCAGTGTCAACAGGCTGCTCTTCAGGCTCGGGCTTGCTAATGCCTTCGCCTTCCTCTCCGCCTTCGCCGCTCTCTTCCTGTTGCCTTTCTTTTCTTTGCTGCGAAGCTTCACCGCCCTTGCCAGCCACTTCGGCAAAAGCCACGTTGCTGAGAACCTTGGTAATCCTTATTTTTACGTTGTCACCAGTGCTCGTGTTTGGCACGAAAATGACAAAGCCCTCCTTCTTGGCTATGCCATCACCCTTGGCGCCAACAGCCTCTATGGTGACGTCAACCTCCTCACCCACCTTGACAGGGGCAGCCTTCTGGTCAAAATCCCTGCTTCCCCCTCCTCCCCTGAAACCTCTCCCTCCTCCAAATCCTCCACTGCGCATAGTGCTACCTCCAATATAGTTTATTCGTTGCTTTGCCTGAAAAGCTGCAGTTTGGAAATGCAGAAAGAGAACCCAAATTTCTAATCCTTGCAAACTTTAAAAACCGCATTTCAGCACTCCCGCTGGAGCTCTTGCCTTATTTAAAGTTTTTCATGTTGTGTTCGTTTAAGCTCTTTAGGCTGCTTTCGCCATGGAGACTAGAACAATAAAATTCCTTTTTTTAACAAGCTTAAAACTTCTTACCGTTAAAGGGTTGTTACATATAAGTACTTTTTCGTTTATTTATAGTCCTTTTATAGTGGTGAAAATACAAAGATTTAAATACTCCTTCCGCATGTTATCTTATATGTTAAAAATGAGCTTTAGAAGAAATTTAGCAATAGCAGGTATGCTTACGTTAGACGCTATTGCTGCTGCTTGTGGCAGACAATCAATAGACATAACACAAATACCAGGGGAAGCAGCAACGCCAACTGCCGTAGTAGAAGCTCCACATGATTTGTCACTTGAAGCTTATGGCTTAACTTCTACTCCTTATTCTACACCTATATCAACAAGGACACCAACTCCAGAGCCTACGCCTACTTACACCCCTGTTACTACAGCATCACCTTTACCTGCAAATACTCTTCCTGACCCTGCACAAACATCTTGCATCAAATCCCAGAGGATTATAACAGAGGATTATAATAATACGTCAATTTTGGAGTATGTACTCAAAAGAACAAGACCGGTTAATACACGCCCATTTGGATACGATCCAAATCATGGCAAAACTTGGATAACAAATCCAGTTAGGCCTGGAGAAGGCAATTTATGGCTACATTTAGACAATAACAATGTCGAGTTGGTTACTGATAATGAGAAGTTTATTGATCTAAACGCCGATGGCAAAGCCGAGCAATCTATTACAAAAGATGGCAAGGTTTTGACCCGGGCAGATGATCTGGAATTGGATAAGCGCTATGGTATGCTTTTAAGGCTTTTTACACCTGACATTCCTGAGGAAGCCTTGCCAGAATATCCTCCTTACATCAACAATTTTATCGCTCGAGCTGAGCAATGCTTTAAAAATGTTAAAATAGTGTTTAACGGTGCATACAGTGGAAATAAAGAGGCCTTACAACGTTTTTATGATATAGACCACTCAGTCTTCTTTCAAGACACAAATATCGGCCAGAAGGTTATTGCCCCTCTTCCTGTAGAAGTAACATCAACACTTGAAACGGCATTAGAACGCATACCTTACTCTTTAAATAACCTTGAATCGCTTACAATTCATGTACAACCTCCGAAAAAAAATGTTTCAAGTGATTGGGATTACACCGGTGGTCGTGCAGACGCTTTTGACAATAGGGTAATTATTTCTGTAGATGATAACCTAGATTTGAGCGCTCCAGCCATCGAGCACAGGCAACTTGGCCTTGAGACTCGGGCTGACAGGCTTAGCCATGTGGTATTGCATGAATGGGGGCATATGTTGAGTTTCGAAATATTGCAGCACAATGTACATCCTGATGACTATTTAGGCATGGTAAAAGAAGGCACCCGTTATGTAATACAAAAAGAGAACCCCTTATATGTTGCATTTGCGAAACTGGAAGGATGGCAATTATTGTCTGAAGAAAAAGCACGAGAAAGTTATTTTGGAACAGCTTACATAAGAAAAAATCCTGACAATCGCATGGTTTACACAGCTACACAAGACTCGATAGAGGAGGATTTTGCTGAAAAGCTTGCATTGCATTTGGAAAATTCGCCTGTTTTAAGGCAAGACGAGAAAGCTTTCTACCAGAGGCTTTTAGATGGATATGGAGCAGACCCTGTAGGATTTTCAAAATTGATAGCAAAGGACCCATCCGTATTGCTTGATGGCAAAAATTAACGTATGGAGCAGTTGATGCTCTTACAAAAACACATCATGACCTGCAGCTTTGCGCGCGTCTTTAAAGCTTCAACATTAGCCGCCTTCTTCCAGCTTTACCCTCCCAATGCCTAACCTGTCATATGCTGAGTCAGAGCTTACGATGGCATCGTTACCGCAATAAGCTGCATGGAAAGCATCAAAGACATTCAAGCCGTGTTTGCCGATATAAACCGCCGCCCTCATGCAAGCAGCATAATTAAGTTCATCCAGTTCAGCAAGCTCCAAAGCATGTGCAATTGCCTGTTGGGTATCCAAACCCAGCCTTTTACTCACCAAAGCCACCTCAATAATCACTGAGACAGATGTTCGGAGGTTATTCTTGTGTTCGTCAAATATTTTGACTGCATTTTGCTTGAGCCAATCAGAATCCTTGAGCATTGCCATCATAAAATCCGTATCCGCAAACATTTTGCTATCCGCTAATTTCTTCTTCTGCTTCTTCTGCCGCCATCCTTTTTAGTTCCTTAAGAGTGTATTTGTCGATGCCTCCTTGCTTCCCAATCCTGGCAAGTTCTGCAATTGGGTCATTGGAGATCGGAACAAGCACGATGTCCCTAGGGGTTTCTACCACAACAAACTTTTTTCCGTATCGTTCTACAACTTTAGTTCCCAAGGTTATCCTTCC
This sequence comes from Candidatus Woesearchaeota archaeon, assembly GCA_016188145.1. Classification (GTDB taxonomy): domain Archaea; phylum Nanobdellota; class Nanobdellia; order Woesearchaeales; family UBA10216; genus UBA10216. Next base: position 16,832 of record JACPIJ010000061.1, read on the forward strand.
CCTATCATCGGCAAGTGTGGCTTTCATGAAACAAAGAAAACTTTGTGGGTATTTAAAACTTTCTACCCACAACGCTTCGCTAGGAACTTAAACATCCCTGACACCAGACGTGTCAAGCACAAAGGTAGCCTCGCCCTCTGGCAGGCTTGGGCTGTCAATCATCTTCGCAACCCTGGTGCCCTTCTTGCCCCTCCTTAGGTAAATCCGGTAAGTGGAAGCGTGCCCAACAATGTGGCCCCCAATGGCCTCTGTCGGGTCTCCGAAGAACGTGTCGGGCTTTGCCATGACCTGGTTGGTAACGTAAACGCACAGGTTGTTAAGC
>JACPIJ010000008.1 GCA_016188145.1 Candidatus Woesearchaeota archaeon
CAGAGAAAGCATAGAAAACGCCCAAACTTTTTTCAAGCACATTTACAACTTATGCGGTCAATAATTCAGGCTCAGTAGAAATCCTACTGCCGCCGCAGCCGCTTGTGTCATAAACATACCCTGAACAGGCAGAGTTACAGCGTTCCTTGCCGGTAACGCCCGGGTAACCGCTAGGGCAACTAACTGAGGTCGTGCAGGTTGAACCTGCAGGGTCATTGCCATTACCACCACAGATTGTTGAGCCAGTGCCGGCTGTTCCCCAGTCGCAAGTTTCTGTGCCTGTGGCTTTTGCATCACCACACACCTGCGGGCACGTCGCATCCCCATAATAGCAGTTCTCGTCAACGCCATTACCACACACGTCAGTAGCTCCAGGATTTATTGCTGCGTTGTTGTCGTTGCAGTCCGGCTTTGATATCGCTGCCCAGAGAGTCGACGCGTTCCTGACCAACTGCGTGTTATCAGCGACACTTGCGCAACATTTATATTTGCAAAGGTGTCAGGTAACATTAAAGTGCTTGCGGAAGAAGTGAAATACCTCTTTTATTCACGCAGTAGTTCTGCCCCGCAGGCACTTTACATTTCCTAACGCGAACAGCTGTAAACTCAGAAGGTTCAACTGTATGAGCATTTGCCTTCAAGGCTGCACCTCAGGGGATATAGCTGACAGTTGTCAGGATAAACCGTAAAGTTATCCTCCACCCTGACCGGCGCCCTGATGGCAAGTGACGAGCCTGTGGGGATGCTGACGTCAACCGAACTTCTGCTTTGCCCGGCTCCAGTCCCTGCACCCATAATGGTCAGGTTGTGAACCTCCTCAGTGCTTGACAGCTCGTTCCTGAACTCAAACTGCAGCTCCTCATCAGTTGCAGTTATGCCCTTAACTGTGTACAGGAATCCGAAACACTGCACGCTGGACAGGCCTTGCCTGTCGCTTGCCTCTCTGGAGTCCTTGTAGATTCCAATTCCCTGACTTATTATGAAAAACATAAGCATCACGCCAACTATAAGAAGTATTATGGCAACAGCTTTCTTGCCTGTAAGCACGCCTTTTTTACAATGCATCATGGGCGTCATGCGCTCGTTTCTTGATTGCTCGTTTCTTGATTGCTCGTTTCTTGATTGACCTTCTTCCTAAGAAGGTCACGCGGAGCAGTTCCTGATCTCAGAAGTGCTTTTTTCAAGCGGGCTTCCGCCGCAAGGCGTTACAACACCGCCTATTAGTATCTTTGGGACAATTCTTATGTTCTTAATCTTCCCATACGCCGCGTAGGAGTAGCTCATGTTCAAATACCCTGACAGGCCAACCGGGATTGTGGTGTTTATCGTATCATTGTTGTATATGCCAGTATCGCCGCCAACAGAAATGCTGAGCCCCTTGATGTCGTTTGTTTCATCGTTATTGTTAAGCCTGAGCTCAATGTAACCGGCAGCGCCGCCTCCTCCGTAACAGACCTGAGGCACATTGTCTATCTCGGCAACTTTCAGGTTGACTTTGAGGCTGCAGCCAAGCTTTGTCTGGGTTGTCTTCTCTGCTTCGGATGTTTGCTGCTGCACAAAGCCCCTGCCCCAGTTCATAACAACAGCCCCGAGGGCAACTGCAAAGGCAATAAGCAGCACAGTGGCTATTAAAGGAGATACGCCTTTCTTATCCCTGTTATTTTTAAAAATTTTATAACCTTTCTGCCATCTCTGCCCTTTCTGCCCTTTCTGCATTGGTACCCACCTCAGGAGCGCGATTTCGCCTTATTGCGCCTATCCTTGCTGCGGCCATTGCTGTTGCCGTGGAAATTTGCAATCAAGGCGTTCAGCTTTTTTTCTTCCCTGCTCATCGTCAGCATATAAGGCACAAGGCCGACGGCAAGCACGCCAAAGCTTAACACAATCATTATGTTGAGATACCTTGCATCAAGGTACTTGTTGACGAATCCTACAACGCCTATTATCAGGAAAGCAAAGTACATCAAAAGGGACTTGTCAAGCAGCAGCAGGCTCTTTTCCCTGTTGAGCTTTGACTTCTCTATCTCCAGCTGCAGGAGCATATCACCCTTCTGCCACGGCCTGGCTGATGTACCATTAACCAAAATACAGCACCTCTTTTTCTATGCGCAAGTCTATGCGTCAGCAAAACCCAATATCTTCAAGCGCTACCTTCCTGCTTTGACAGACGACACTTTTTTTGCCAGAGATTATCACGGGCATCACTTCAGCCCGCTTAAGCACGCCCTGCTTTACAATGACAACCGCCTTTGTTTTTTCCGGCTCAAGGCTTATGTTCCTTGAGCCTCCATCAGGGTTGCCGTAAATATCAAAGCCCCTCACCAGCAGTGAATCAACTTTGCGATTGTTGTTATTCGTGACGTTTATATTTAAAGTTTGCGTATTCTGGCAGTAGCTGTTTATGGCTACTCCGGTTTCCTGGCAAAGTGTCAGAATCTCGCCCTTCTCGGTTATGTCCTCAACCGTCTTCGTGGCCTGGCCTTTCGACCACTGCAGCACCATGGAGCCAATCATTACCGAGAGGGCTACGAGCAGCACCCACGAAATCCAAACGGAAATCGCATGCTTATCCGCAACTATTCTGATTTTGGGGCTCATTTTAGCATCCATTTGCACCACTTAATTTCATCCGCTCACAAAAACCCTGATGGTAAGCCCGCCAGCCTCCCTGAACAGCGCCTTGAGCTGGATGTCATCCTGGGAAAACCTGAAATTATAGTTAATGCCCGCAACCGTTACCGTAGCGTTTGATGCTGCTGTGGTTTGTTCCGTGCTTGACCCAACCACATAATCGGCACTGCCAATGGTTACGTTAATGCTTGAGTCAAGCCTGTTGCCCACAACCAGCTTGTCCTTGTACTTGAGCAGGTAGACCAGCCTGAAATTCGGCGCTGCGGACTTGGCGAAGGCAAGGTAGTCTGTGGTGAAGGCTGCAAACACGGCAGTTACATTAGCTTCCTCATAAACGGCGTTGTTTATCGCTGCCGTGCCCTCGCTGATGTAGCCCTCATGCAGCAGCTGGAAGGTTTCCTTGACCTTCCTCACAGGAACCTCCTGCCTCGCAAGCGTGAACGCATACGCAATCAGCAACAGGGCTATGAGTATGTAAAACTGGCCTTTCTTGCTCTGCAACATGCCTGCGCCTTTCATTTTGTAAATTTCTGTTTTTTCGGCTCCAACGAAAAGTTTTCACGATATCCGGAAAAACATGCTTGCGGTTGTCGTAACGTTTGCTGCATATCTCCCATTATCATTGTACCCTCACTTCCAGCTTTGTCTTGTTAAGCGTGCTGTCAAAACCCTTGTTCTCAATGATTAAGTTGTACCTTCCTGTAGTGAGCGTCTTGTTGCCCGTAAGGGCTATGTCATCATACTCCAGGTCTGTGAACACCACAAACGTGTCCTGGGCAATTGCATAGCCAAAGCTCGGGTTGATGACATCAAGGAAGCTTCTGTCTTTAAGCAGGCTCTCCACCCTCTCAACATTCCCTCCCACCCGGGTCATAAAAATGTACGCTGTTCCATCCTTTGCATCAGAGGTCAGGTTCAGGGCCGAGCCTGTTGACTGCTGCGAGGAGCTCTTGCTGTCGGTGGCCAGGCCGAGAGTGAAGTTTCCTGCAACAAAGTATATGAGCCTGTCAGCTGCATTGCTGGTTATGCCGGACTGCACGTATTGCACCGTGAACAGGAGGGCTTGCACGGTAAGGGTGCTTGTGGCAGACGCCGAGCCAATCTCCACACTCAGCGTATAGGTGCCGTTCCTTTCCGGGGCATTGAACATGAGCGTGTAGTTTCCCGCGCCGTTGTCAAACACAGAAGTGTCCACAGGGGCGTTGTCAATCTTTACCGTGAACGCTGACAAGCCAATCTCGCCAAGCCTCTGGGCTGTTGAGGTTGTAACAATGATGTCTGTCTTCACCACATCTGCCGTGAACACGCTCAAGCTCTGCAGCGTTATCGATGATGCGGTTGAGGTTGTGCTTACCGTGAATGTGGTGGAAGCAGGCGTGTTCTCGTTCAGTATAGTGTCACGGCACTTGACAAGGACAGTATTCGAGCCCGTGCTCGCGCTGACCTTTGTCTCATGATACGTGCTGTTCGTAAAGGAAAAGTTGAGATACTGCGCAGAGTTCAGGCTGTAGAGGCAGACTGCCTTTTCGTTGGTATTTACGGCGAGGACAACATCCTGCGAGGCAACAACGCCTGTCGAGCTTGGCTTGCTGAACGTTATTGTGGGAGCGGTTGTGTCAATCACGGTGCTTACAGAGCTGCTCCGGCTGCTGTTAACCCCGGCAAGGTTCCTTGAATGCACTCTGGCATAGTATGTTGCATCTGCAGTCAGGCCTGTTACAGTGTAATTAGTCACGTTGTTGGCCCAGCCATAGAACTCCGGGCTGCTGAAGTCAGAGTTGTTGTCAACCTGGAGGCTGTAGTTGTCAACGCCAGAGTCGGCGTCTGTGCTGGCAGTCCAGTTGAACGTTACCTGCGTAGTGTTGGTGAACTTGGCTGGCTCGGTCATCTGGGGCGTTGACGGGGCTGAGGTGTCAACCAGTATCGTGTAGTTTGTCGTCTCACCCCAGTTTGCTGCGCCGTCCTTTGCCTTGACGTGGAAGTACATTCTTCCATCCCCAACAGTGTAAGTCCTGTCCCACACGTTGTCCTGCCTGACGTCCCGGATTTCAACCTTGACTCCGTAGTCGGCAGTTGCTGTTGTGTTCGTGCAGCCCGAGTCCGATTCAAGGCAGCGGTAGGACTGGGTTGAGGCGTCCATCGACGTGTTTGACACAGCAAGCAGGAGATTGTGCCTGTTATTGTCGTCTGTAAAGTCGCCGGCAACCGCTACAAAGAACCTTGAGCCAGTCACGGCAGTGCTCATCGGGACGTCAACCGTGTAGCCCGTTGCGTCAAGGAGCGAGCTGGCAAAGCTTATGTCAGTGCCAGTGTCCACAACCTGGCTTACGTTGCTGCCATTCATGGCAAACGAGGTTGGCACAGCTGTTATCACATAGACCCTGAAGCCCATGGAATCAGGCGAATTTATTGCGGCTTCCGCAAGCTGCACAGTTACCCTTACAACGTCGTTAACTGAAAGGTTGCTCTTGACCTCAACGAATACTGCTGTTGCATTGCCGGTATTATTGAATTTGAGGATTGTTGATTTCCCGTCGTTGTGGCTGCTGGCAAGGGTGGCGTGCTCATTTTCCGCTTCAGGAACATTGTCAGGAATGGTTGTTGCATTGGAGTCAAGCAGGTAGCTGTACGAGCTTACGCCGGAAATTGTGTCGTTGGACGACCAGTTAAACACCACAGAATTGCTGGAGCTCCACGCGCTCTGCGAATGGGTGCTGCTTACCGAAGGCGCATCCGGCAGCGAGGTGTCCACTGTAATGCCATCACTAGTGCCGTTATCGCCCCTGAGCCCTGCAGTGCTGATGGCCCTGACCTCGAACGTGTAGTTGGTGCCGTTGCTCAGGTTCAGGCTGTAAACAGTCACCTCAGTGGCTGTGCCTGCGTACTGCCACGTTTCATTTATGCGCCTGGCAAAGCTGTCAAACGCAATCCTGTACTCCCACTCAAGGGGCAGGTGCAGCAGCTCATTCTCGTAATCAGTCGCGTTCCATTTTGCATGCAGGGCAGAATCCACGCTGGTATATGCGCCATCATCCGTAACAGTAGGCCTGGTTGGAGGAGTCTGGTCAAGCCCTGCACCGGTGGTGTTCAGGTAGATTGAGTCGTTCGTCCTGTTAATGCTGCCCGCCAGGTCGCGCACTTCAACAACGACCGTCTTGTTGCCATTGCTGTCTGACAGCAGCCAGCCCTTCACAGCCTGGCAAGCCTCCCAGCCTGTGAACACCAGGTTTTCGTTTGCAAACCTGCAGCTGTCAATCCCGCCGGTTGCAGTTGCCGCTGTGCCGCCTGCCGTGTCGTTAAACGCAACAACCAACGTGACTGCCCTGCTGAACGTGTATTCAGTGCTCACATTAGCGAAGCCGGCAGGGCTGATGCCGTAGATGCTTACGGTCGCGTTTGGCTTCGTGTTGTCAAGCGTAATGTTCACGGCAGGCCTGAAGAGGTTGCCTTCTGTGTCGTTCATGGTTGCTGTGATGCGCTTCGGCCCGTCGCTTTCGTTGTTGCCGAGGCCGATGCTGTAGTTGGCCGTGTAAATTCCATCAATGGCCACATTGTCGGGCCATGCGCCATCATCATGCAGCGCAAGCTGCTGCGATGAGGAATTATCAAGCCTCCTGAGCTCGGTCACGTTTATCACGGCAACAAGGCTAGGCGTGCCAGCGTTATAAGTAAAGGTCACGTTGTCGCCGTTCTTAACAACAGCCGGGGTTGCTGTCAACTGACCCAATGGAGCCGGCGCCCTGAACTCAATGGTATCATTTGATTCCTGCACATTATTTGCCTTGTCCCTTGCCTGAACTACAACCGTCTTGTTGCCGGTGTTGGCTGAAAGCTGCCACACCTTGCTGGAAACGCAGGCTTCCCAATCGCCAAACGCCCTGTCCTCATTCGCAAACCGGCAGCTGTCAATTCCGACGCTGTCATTCGCTGGTGCTGTCAAGACAACTATCCTGGAAATTGTAAGGGAGAGGTTGCCGTTTATGAGCACAGTCACGTTAGGCTTCGTGTTGTCCAATGTCAGGTTGACTGATGTCCTGAACAGGTTGCCTCCTGAGTCGTTTGCCTCTGCAACGAGCATCTTGTTGCCGTCGCTCTCGTTGTTGAGCATGCTTATCGTGTACGCAGCCGAGGAAACAGCATCTCCTTCGGTAAGGTCGCTGTTTATGCCGGAGTCGTTAAGCTGGATGTAGCCTGATGTGTTGTCAAGCTTCCGCATCTCGGTCTGGTTGATAGTTACGTTGAGCCCCAGCTTGTTGCCTGTGAACGTGAACAGCACAGAGCTCCCGTTCCTCACAATGGTCCGGTTGGCAGCCAGCGTGCCGAAGACTGCGCCAACTGCCGTTGTCACTGTTGTGCTGACCTCATTGCTCGGGGCTGACTCAATCAAGGCATTGTCAACGGCCGTTACCTTGTAATAATACTTGGCGTTTATGCCCGGGAAGTCGGTTGTGGCGTTGAGGCTCCAGCTGACATTCTTAATCCTCGCTGCTGCCGAGAGCTCAAAGCTTATGTTTGTTGACCTGTAAACGTTGTAATAGATAACATCAGCAGTTGAGGCTGTGACGTTGCTCCAGTTCAGCGCAATGACTCCATCAGTGTCAAACACGGGCAGTGCCGTCAGCGTTGGAGCAGCAGGGGCAGTATTGTCAACCTCAATGCCAAGCTCGGTGCCGTTGCTGATGTAATTGCCATTAACATCATAGGAAACAGCCGAGAGGTTGTACAGGCTGTCATTAAACGCCGTGGTATTCCACTTCGCAGACCAGCCGTCAGCCGGACTTGAATGAACAGCACAAAACCAGTCGTCGGAGGAGCGACTGCGACAACACTCACGTTACCGGAGATTATGCTGTTGCTCCTCGGAGTTATTATCGTAGTTGCAGAAACTGTTGTCAACGTTACAGTATCATTAGTCTCGTTAACATTCTCAGCATTATCAGCAACCTGCACCACAACAGTCTTCAAGCCATCAGTGGCAGACAGGCGCCAAGCCCTGGCTGAGATGCAGCTCTCCCACTCGTCAAAGTCCCTATCCTCATTAGCAAACCTGCACTTCTGCACTCCGAATGTGTCATTAAACCGCAGCTGCAAGGTAACCTCCCGCGAAGATGAGACCGCAAGATTATTGTTAACCTGCACCGACGCGTTAGGCCTCGTGTTGTCAATGGTGATGTTCACAGTCGGCAGGAACCGGTTGTTCGCAGAGTCATTCACAATTGCCCGAAGCTGGACATTGCCATCACTCTGGTTGTTATCTGCCGAAATCGTGAAGTTTGCAGTATAGACAGCATCGTCAGCCACGCTGTCAGGAGCCCCTCCGCTGTCAAGCAATCTCAATTCAACCCTTGAAGCATTGTCAAGCTTCTGCATCTCAGTACTGTTTATAGTGACATTAAGGTCAGTGGCTGAGCTCGAATACCTGAAGACTATAGCGTCGCCATCCTTCACAGTGGTGTCGTTGGCTGAGAGCACGCCAACAAGCGCGCCTGCTTCTGTGACAGAGATTGTGGTGTTCTCCTCATTGGAGGCAGGGCCTTCAAAGAAGGCGTTGTCAACAGCAGCCACCTTGTAATAATACTTCGCATTTACGCCTGGAAAGTCTGTTGTCTTGTTGAAGTTCATGCTCACATTCCTAATCCTGGTTGCTGAAGAGAGCACGAAGCTCACATTCGTTGAGCGGTACACATTGTAATAAATCACGTCCGCAACAGAGGCTGTAACATTGCTCCACTCAAGCTGCACAACTCCATCGGTGTCGAACGCAGGCAGGGCGGTAAGTGTGGGAGCTGTTGGAGCAGTGTTGTCAACCTCAATGCCAAGCTCGGTGCCGTTGCTGATGTAATTGCCATTAACATCATAGGAAACAGCCGAGAGGTTGTACAGGCTGTCATTAAACGCCGTGGTATTCCACTTCGCAGACCAGCCGTCAGCCGGACTTGAAAGTTGCCGGAAACAACTGTGCCAGCCTTCGGGCTTATTATCGTCGTTGCCGCCTCAACGTTGTCGATGGTAAAGTCGGCAGAGTTCTGCGCAGCTGCCGAGAGTCCTGCGTTGTCAGTAGCGTTTGCCCTCACCCTGAAAGTTGAGGCATCAGCAACCTGCCTCGTGTCCCATGTAATGTTCCAGCCGGATGCAGAGCTTGGGTCAGTGCCAATGGTATACCATGTTGTGCCTGAGTCAGGGCTGTACTCGAACACCACCTGCCTCGTGTCATTGCTGCTGGCAGCGCTGGCGAGTATTATGCCCCTAATCGTTGCGCTGTCGGGCGGGTAGAGCAGCGTAACTGTCGGGGCTGCGTTGTCAATCTCCAATCCGCTTACTGTAAAGTTGCTTGTCAAATTAGCGGCGTCTGTCGAGTTAACCCTCAGCCTCACGCCTGTGCAGTCCTCTGTTGTAGCGCAGTCAAGCGCTGTGTCCCAGGCGAAGTCCCAGCCGTCAGCCTTGTTGGTGTCAGACCTCCTCAAAACCCAGCCGGAGCCCGTGTTGTTGTCAACGTAGAAGTCAAGCCTTGCAGTGTCAGGGTATGTGGAGGAAAGGACTGTAACGTTGCCCTTTACCGTCGTGTTGCCTGACGGGCTTATTATAACGACTGTTGGCCTTGTGTTGTCCACAATCACAGGGACAGTGCTGCTGTAGCCGGCATTGCCGACAGAGTCGTTGTTCCTGACCTGCAGAGTGTGCGTGCCGTCGTTGTAAGCAGACGTGTTCCACTTGAATGACGTTGAGTTGGTAATGTTAAACCATTCGTTGCCGTCAATTCTCAGCTCGGAGCTGAGGCTCTGGTTGCCTGTGAAGTTTATGTCAACAACTCCTGAAACAAAGCTTCCTGGCAAAGGCGCCGTAATGTTAAGGGCCGGCGGAGTGTTGTCAATGGTAAAGTCGGCAGAGTTCTGGCCAACTGAGCTTAGCCCTGCATAATCAGTAGCATTGGCCCTTACCCTGTACGTTGAAGCATCGCCCACTGCTGTTGTGAACCAGGCAAACGTCCACCCACCGCTTGGGCTGAAGTCTATGCCAATCGGCTGCCAGTCTGTACCAGAGTTGTTGCTGTATTCGAACAAGACCTGCTTTACGTCAGCGCTTGCTGTGGCGTTTATTAACACAGTTCCCCTGACTGTTGCCCCGTTAGCGGGAGCTATCAGGGTTACTGTTGGCACGCTGTTATCAAACCTCAGGTTATTGACAACTGCTGTGTCAAACACCCTTCCGACGTCATTAGTGGCGTTGGCGTAAAGCTCCCACATGCCATCCTCATACCTGCTGGTGTCAAGGCTGAAGTTCCAGCCATCAGCAGGGCTTGTGTCGTTATAGACGGACAGGTACTTTGCAGCGGTCACGTTGAATGCCCAGAAGCTCACGTTCCTCGTGTTATCAGGGGCAACAGCGATGACTGTGACGTTGCCAACAAGTATGGCATTGCCCTGCGGCTGGATGAACGTGACAACGCCTGGTATGTTGTCAACCCTGACAAGCAGCGTCTCTGAGTAGCCTATGTTGCCGGCAGCGTCAGTATCCCTGACCCTTATGCCGTGGGTGCCTTCAGAAAGGTTCGTGGTGTTCCAGTAATGGTACGCTGACGTTGTGGTGTTTGTCCAGTTGCCTCCGTCAATGCTTATCTGGGGCTGCGTGCTTTCCGCGCCGCTGAAGGTTACGTTGATTGTGCCGTTGACAACGCCATCAGGCAACGGCGATGTTATTAACATCGCAGGCACTGACACGTCAAGCACTATCGAATCAATGCTCACGTTTGCGTTGCCTGCCTGGTCCCTCACCTCAAAGTAAACAGTCTTCGTGCCGCCGCCGGTTGTGGTTGTCCACACCTTGAGCACCTGGCAACTCTCGTAAGCCGAGGTCACAGGCTCAGTGTTGCTGAACCTGCAGTCCTTAACCCCTGAAGTTGCATCAAGGAAGGTGAGGTTCAGAGTTACCGTCCTGCTGATCGAGAACTGGTCGCCCTCGTTAACCAGCACAGTGCCGTTTGGCGGCGTGTTGTCAACCGTGATAGTGTCCTGGGGAGCGAGGAAGTTGCCGGAGCCGTCATTAACATGCGCCTTTACCGTTTTGGCGCCGTCAGTCACGTTATTGCCCGGAGTGATGTTGTAAATGCCAGTGTACTTGGCATCGTTGGCAACTTCATCGCCTGACAAGCCGTTGTCAAGCAGGCTTACCTGGTTGCTTGCCTCCAGGTCGTCAAGGAGCATGGTGAACGGCGTTGAGGCTGTAACGTTGAACATCACATACCTGACTGCAGAGCGGTTAGGCTCCGGGATGACAGAGAGGTCGAATGCCTTATGCTCCCATACGCCCGCAGCTGAGACGCTTACAGTAAAGTTGCCCGTCTCAGTATAGTTGCCGCTGCCAAAAGTAAGGTTGAGAATGCTGCCTGTAATGTTTGCCTGCACCCACAGCAGCAGCCTGTTATACCCGCTGAGATTCACCACCCCGCCAGCCGACAAATCAACCGTGATGTTCTGGCCAAGAGCCCCTGAACTGTTCGTCATGAGCCGGTTGCTGAAGCTGCCTGCCTTTACAGTTGTTGAGTTAAGGGTCATGTTAAGGCTGTTGTTGTTTGAAGTTTCCCACAGGGCCTCAAAGCCGTGCAGGACTCTGGCGTCAAGCTGCTGCATCTCTGAAGCATTTACGATTGCTGTGAAGCCTGTTGCCGAGCCGGTGTAAGTGAACTTTACCGTATCGTTGTCCCTGGCGTAGGTAGCGTTTATGTCCATGGTGCCAGTCGGGCCAACGAGGTCAACTGTGGTGTTTGCTTCCGGCGAGGCATTGCTCTCCCTGCCAACATTGTCAACAGAAGTCACCTTGTAAAACCACGTCCCTGCCGGAACATTATCGGTGGTTGTGTTGCCTGCCACGCTCTTCAGCAACGTGCCTGTGCTTGCGTTGAAGCTCCTCGTCTGCGAGCGGTAGAGGTTGTAATGGTCAAGGTCAGGGCTGGCGGTTGATGTCCAGTTGATGACAAGGTTGCCATCAGTATCGGTAGGGTAGTCATAAACATTTATGGCCGTAACGTTGGCAGGTATGAGGTTGTCAACCTCGATGGTTATCGCGCTGTCAGTGCCCAGCAACGCATTGGCTGCGCTGTAAGCCCTGACACTCACCGTATACGTGCCATCTTCAGCAAACCTCGTGGTATCCCAGACAGCAGACCAGCCATTGGAACTGTCGTTGTCAAGGGTAACAGCGCTGATGTTGCCTGTTGTGTTGAAGAACCCTGTAGAGTTGCTTATGTTGAACGTCACATTGAATGTCGTGCCAGGGCCGCTCACTGTGAGGTCAACATTGCCCGACTTGTAGCCACCAGAAAGCGGCTCAAGCAGGATAACAGGCGCTCCTCCGTTGTCAACAGCGACTATCCTTAAGTCGCTGTAGCCTGTGTTGTTCACCGAATCGTTAGCCTTCACCCTTACGGCGTGGGTGGCGTCTGTGTAAGCGGTCGTGTCCCACGCGTAGGTGCCCGCGTCGGCATTTGCCCAGCTCCCGCCGTCAAACTGTACCTGCACTCCGTGAATAGTGCCCAGTATGGTAAATGTGACGTTGAACGACCCGGAAATCGTTGTTCCCGCTGTTGGGTTGTTAATCGTTACCACGGGAGCTGTGTTGTCAACCTCAATGTTGGCGTTGCTCACATTTGCGGAAAGCCCTGCCCTGTCAGTAGCGTTGGCCCTCACCTCGTAGTTGGTTCCGTCAGGCAGCCCTGTGGTGCTCCAGTCAATTTTGAACGGCTGGCTGAACGCCTCGCCAATAACTGTCCAGTCGCCACTTCCCCTTCGGTATTCAAACCTCACCTTGGACGTATCAGCCGATGATGAGGCGTTCACGGCAACAACGCCTTTGTACAAGCCGTTAGCGTTCGGCACGTCCAAAGTAACAGTCGGAGCAGTGTTGTCAATGGTTATGTTAATAACCTCATCGTTGGCAATGAACAATCCCAGCTCGTCAGTTGCGTTCACCCTGAACCTGTAGTTGCTGCCGTCAGGGAAGCCAACTGTGCTGAACGGCGCAATCCACCCATCAGCAGGATTTGCGTCAGCCTTAATTGTTGTGTTATAGCTGCTGCCGTTGAAGAAGTAAAATGTAAGAGTTCGCGCATTGTCAGGAGCAGTTGCTATAATGGTTGTATTGCCGCTTACAAGCGCATTATCCCTTGGAGTAATTATCTGCACCACTCCAGGGGTGTTGTCAACCTTCACAACAACAGTATTGGAATAGCCAATGTTGCCGGCAGCGTCAGAGTCATTAACTCTTACAGTGTGAGTGCCTTCTGTCTCGACAGAGGTGTTCCACGAGTAGTTGGTAAGGTTGCTAGCGTTCACAACAGGCCTCCCGTCGATGCTAATCATCGGATGCCTCTCACCGCCCGTAAAGCTGACGTTGACAGTGCCGTTAACAACCATGCCGCCAACAGGATAGCTGATGTTAATTGAAGGCGGGGTGTTGTCAACAGTGAAGTTGCCAGCCATCGTGCTTGTGCCGCTCAAGCCGACCTTGTCAGTAGCGTTTGCGCGGATTTTGTAGTTGAAACCGTCAGCAACAGCGGTCGTATCAAACGTTATGTTCCAGCCGTCAGTGCCTGCAAAGTCAGTGCCCAAGGCTATCCAGTAGCTGCCGTTGGTTGGCGAGTATTCAAAGAACACCTTCTGAGCATCGCTGCTCGCGTTGGCGCTTGCCATTATTGCTGCGCGGTGCGTGGTGTTCGTTGTTGCCGTCGGGTTAATCACAAGCACTTCAGGAGCGTCATTGTCAATGGTCACGCCGCTGACGCCGTAAGTCTGAGTGTTTCCAACCGCATCATAGGCCCTCGCCGTTATTGTTACCGCATACTCGCTGCTTCCGCATGATGACGCGCTCACAAGGTCCCAGGTCCAGCCGTCAGAACTTGCCAAGTCATTATAGGTCGCACTGCAATCACCGCTAAGCGTGAAGGTAACGTTCCTCGTGTCGGCAGGCGCAACAGCAACTATCCTGAATGTGCCTGTGAGGATTGAGTTGTTGGCCGGAGCGGTGATGGTCACAACCGGGTTGGTGTTGTCAACAACAAACGTCCTTATGTCAGAGTAGCCCACGTTGGCTATGGAGTCGTTAGCCCTCACCCTTATGGCGTGGGCAGAATCGTTGACAGATGCCGTGTCCCAGCTGTGCGTGCCGGAGCCTGACGTCGCTATCCAGTTTCCTCCGTCAAACTGAACCTCGCCGTTCCTTGAAGCGCCGTCAGCCGTGAACTGTATGCTCACAGTGCCCGAAACCTTTGCACCAGCTGCCGGGCTTGTTATGTTAACAACCGGAGGCGTGTTGTCAACCGTGAACTCTGCCGAGCTTGCATTAGCAGCGTTGCCAGCATCATCAGTAGCGTTAGCCCTTACAACATAAGTTGTCCCGTCAGCAACTGCTGTTGTGTCAAACAGGAAATTCCAGTCCGGACCAGCCTCATCTGCACCGACAGGGAAGAAGCTCAGGCCGCTGTTGGGCGAATACTCAAACACGACTTTTCTGGCATCAGCAGTAACAGTCACTGACAGGTTGATTGTGCGATTGTACACCGTCGCAATTGGATTCACAAACGTGATGTTAGGGCCGTTGTTGTCAACCTCGATGTTGCCTTCAGTATCGTTGCTGAGCTGGTAGCCTGAAGCGTCGTAGCTAATGACCGTGAGGTTGAACTTTGACTCGTTTGCAAATGCTGTTGCTGTAGTTACCCAAGTCTGCGTAAATCCGTCAGACGGGCTAGTGTCATTAGTAATTGCATTAGCTGTTCCGGCAAGGCTCCATGTGTGGTTCGAGTTTGTAGCATTGGTAACGTTGAACGTTACCCACGCCGCAGCGTCAGGGGCTATTACGACGACCGTTTTGCCGCCCTTTATTATCTCGCCAGCCAGGGGGGTGATTATCGTCGTTGCCGGAGACTGCAGCGTGATTGTGTCGTTAGTCTCGTTCACGTTGCTGGCAGAGTCCCTAACCTGGACAACAACGGTCTTCAGGCCGTTGCCGCCGCTGAGCGTCCAGACTTTCGTAACCGCGCAGCCTTCGTAGCTGCCGAACGCCCTGTCCTCGTTCGCAAACCTGCAGTCTTTCACCAGGGTAGTAGCGTCTGAGAATGTTAAGTTCAGCGTAACGGGAGCAGACGTTGTGTTTAGGCTGTTGCTATTAATCACGATTGCGGCAGAGGGCGGGGTATTGTCGAGGGTTACGTTTGTCCTCACAGTCCAGTTGTTGCCGAGATTGTCAAACACCTGGGCTACGATTGTTTTGTTGCCGTCGCTCTGGTTGTTAAGCGGGCTTATGCTGTAGTTTGCAGCGTAAACCGCGTCGTTGGCAACAGCATCACGATAGGTTCCGTTATCGTTCAGTGCAATCGCTGTCGTGCTGGTGTTGTCAAGCACGAACAGCTCGCTGCTTGAGATGGTTACAGTATAGCCAACTGCTGCGCCGGTATACGTGAACGTTACATTATCTCCGTCCTTAGCTGCGGAAGGCGAAGCAGCCAAGCTGCCGACGGGGCTCGGCGCAACTCCCCCGCAGATGCTGCTGAGAGCCACCGGCCCGAAGTAGTTGCTGCCATTGTAAACAATCCTGCCGTCAATCAGGGTATTGTTCAGAATGGCTGCTGTCCAGACCGAGAAGTTCCCGCAGAACGTGCTGTTCTCAACCCTGCTGAAGCTGACCGTTGAGTTGCGTATGCTGCTGTTTGTTATTACTGAATCAATTACTACGCTTGGGTCAATGTAGCTCTTTTTCTCCGCAACCACGGATGTCAGGTTGCTGTCAATAACCACCGAGTCCGAAATGCTGCAGTTGCGAACGTGGTCAATGTTCCTGAACAAAACAGACCTGACAACCACTGGGTCTGTAACGCGGCAGTTGTTCACAGTGCTGTTTGTGACGTTGCTGTTCCTGACAAATGAGCCGTTCATTATGACTGAGTTGTTAACTAAAGCGTCTTGCACATCGCTGCCTCCAGTAGCTATGTTCACGCTGTTGCTCTCCCTTATTGCGCCTCCGTTTGCCCCTCCGCTTTCGTTGTTGCTCACGTTGTCAAGCGAGTAATACCTGATTCTTACCTGGCAGCTGCTGCCTGTGCTGCAGTTCAGGGGCAGCCTGAAATCTGTGGGGTTGGCAACCTCAACGCTTGGAGTGCAAGCCGGCGTTCCGGCAGTGAAGGTGCACCACAGCGTCCTGTTGGCTCCTGACCCGTTTGCAACGTCCACAGCTGTCAAATTGATAGTTACGTTAGTGCTGAACCACGTTGAACTGCTGCTGCTGTTGTCAGTGGTTACGGTATCGTTAACGTCCAAAATAAACCTTACAGTTGCCGTTGCGGTGTTATTAGCCGAATCATTGGCGTAAACCGCTGCAGTAGCATTGCCAGAGCCGGTTTCAATCGTGTAGGCTGCCCATGTCGGATCAGTCCTTGTGATGTTTGAGGGCACGTCCCCAAACGTCAAGTTTCCGTTTAGGCTGCTGCGGTAAAGGTCAGTGTACGTTACTTCCACTATTGCTTCCTGCCCACCCCCGCCGTCAGCGGTTGCAGCAGGCGCGATGGAGTTGAAGTAAGCAACAACAGCAGAGGTTGAGTTGCTGCTCTGGAACAAGTGCCCGGAGCTGTTGCTGAACGTCCTAATCGCAGCAATGACAGGAGCAGTGTTGTCAAGCACAACCAGCCGTGGAGCTCCTGTCGTGTTCACATTTCCGGCTGCATCAACAACGTAAGCCGCGTAGGTGAAGTTGCCGTCAGCGTACTTGCTGTCGCTGCTTGTGATGTTCGCAATGAGCCTGTACCTTCCCGCATTAAAGGAGGCGTTTATCTCCTGCGCTGACAGCGTCCTGTTCCAAATCTTAACCTCATCAACTGAGCCGTTGAAGTAGCTGGTCGTTGGCTTCCTTGCGCCAATCGTAAGGTTATTAATGTCAGTTGGATGCTCCCTCACTGGACCTATGAGGGAAGTTGAGTTCGAAAACTCGCCGTTCACGTACATCACCATGCGGGTTCCGTTGAACGTCACTGCCACGTGCTCCCACTTATTCTCCACTATCAGCTTGGAACTGTAAAGTGTGTCAGCAACAGCCCATGAGCCGTTATTGATGTCAACCCTGTATTTATCTGCGCCGCCAGTGTCGAAGCTGAAGTCCGTGTAAAGCCTGTAATGCGCGTCCTTGCTGACAAAGTAGCCGTCGCTTTTGTTCCTTGCGTACACCCACGCCTCAATTGTCGTGTGGTTGCCCGTAAGGTAAAGCGCGGAGGCGTTGTTGAAGCGCACGTAATCATTTTCGCCGTCAAACGCCAAAGCCTTCCCCCTCTTTCCTCCAGAAGTCCAGCCGCTTCCTGAGCCCGTAGAGCCGCCAGTAAGGTTGCAGTTCAGCTCCAGGCAGCCAAAGTTGGTCAGGTTGCCGACGCTGCCGTAGCTGCTAAAGTCAGCAACGCTCCTGTTGGTTGTGTTTACTTCCCCTTCCTCAAACCTCCAGTAGCCAACCAAGCCGTTGTTAAAGTCAACAAACGCCGAAAAGTCGTTGTGGTCGTTGGCAGTGTCGTTTGCCGTGACGTTTATCGTCACGAACTTGTTGAATGTGGCGTTCGCAAAGCTCGCCGCGTCGTAAGTTACGCCGGGACCTTTGGTGTCAACGTAGATTGTCCTGTTTGTTGTCTGCACAAGAGTTCCGGCAGAATCAACAACCGCAGCATAATAACTGTAATTCCCATCGTTGAGACCGGTGAAGTTCTTCGAGTAGCGGTACGTTCCGGCTTTGAAAGAAGCGTTGATTTCCTGAGCGTCCAAAGCGCGGTTCCAAATCATAACCTCGTCAAGGGTGCCGTTTAGCGTGTTAGAAGTGGCACCGATGGTGGCTGTAGTGGATTCCGATTCTCCTATACTCCTCAACGTGGTAGCATTTACGCTTCCCAGAACGCCATCCTGGTAAAACAGGAAGTGCGTGCCGTTGTAAGCTATGCCTATATGCGTCCAAACATCCTTATTCCAGTTCACATCAGTAAAGTAAACGGTGTCTTGCGAGCTGTTACCTGCCACTATTCTCAAGTCGCCGTTGTCTTCCATCGCTGACAGCTGTAAACCTGCGCTGGAAGCTATATCGGCAAAAATGAAGTCTCTCTTAGAGTCCGTGTTCCAACTGTCAGCAGGCTTAACCCAGAAAGCCATGCTCGCATTTGAGACGTTGCCTCCGAAAAGGCGAGGGTTACCAAGACTAACATAGTCACCCACGCCATCAAACGCCATCGCCTTCCCGCGCTTTCCACTGCTCACAAACCCAGAAGCCACTCCAGCAGCTCCGCCTGTCAGGTTGCAGTCGGCAGCAGTGCAGCCAAAGTTAACCAAAGTGCCGTTATTGTTGTTGCTCGTAAAGTCGGAAGCGTTCGTATCGCCGTCATCCTCAAACCTCCAATAGCCAACCAAGGAGCCGTTGAAGTTGACGAAAACACTGTGCTCACTCGCCTCAGTAGTTGAAGTGTTGACCAGAGTCCAAGTCCTATTCAGGAAAGAAGCATTAGCACCAGTAGGCGCGATAAAGCTTATGGTTGGGGCAACAGTATCAACAGTCACGTTCCTCGCCTCAGTCCGGTTAACATTACCAGAAGCATCCACACTGTAAGCGCGGTAAGTGTAGTTACCATCAGCCAAGCCAGAAAAGTTCCTGAACAGGCGGTAGTTGCCAGCGTGGAAGGAGGCGTTGATTTCCTGCCTGCTGAGAGCCCTGTTCCAAATCTTCAGCTCGTCCATCACGCCACTCTTGTCAGACGCTAATACCAGACCAGTCTTCGTAATTGAGCCGCTGGAAGCGTTGGTATAATTTTCCACCCCGTTCCTGTAAATGTTGACGTGAGAGCCGTTATAGACCACAGCAAGGTGTGTCCACGTGTTCAGCGGGACAATGTAGCCTGAGTTGTGGTAGCCGGGAGCTGTCAGACCGTAGAAGTATGCAATAACCTGACCTGCGGTGTCCATCTGCAAGTAAGAAGAACCGTCCTTAATCATCACCGTGCCAGAACCAGTATATCTATCTGGATTGACCCACGCTTCCATAGTGATAGCTTCGCTAATGTTATTCAAGCTAACGCTTCCGGGAATTGTGAGGTTGGACGAGTCAGAACCGCCGGGACTGCCGCTGCCATTAAAGTAAAGCCCCCCGCCTCGCTTGCCAGCCGAAGTCCAGTTGGTAAGACCTGTGCTTATGCCGGAAATATTTCCGTTATTGCCGTAGCCGCTGAAGTCCACAGAAACATTACCGCTCCCCTCCTCAAACCTCCAATACCCTACAAGGGAGTTGTTAAAGTCAATAAACGCTGATAATTCGTTGTGGTTGTTGCCAGCGTCGTTCTCACTTGTGTTAATGAAGATGAAGCTGCTGCCTAAAACGCTGGCGTTTGCGGGAGTGTTCGCAATGAGCGAAATGGCTGGAGCGACAGTATCAACGTAAATCGTCCTGTTAGTTGTCTGCACAAGAGTGCCGGCAGAGTCAACAACGGCAGCGTAATAAGAGTAGTTGCCGTCGCTCAAGCCGGTAAAGTTCTTCGAGTAGCGGTAAGTGCCTGCCGAATAAGAAGCATTGATTTCTGTTTCGTTCAGCGCCCTGTTCCATATTTTGACTTCGTCGATGGTGCCGTTGAAAGAATAGGATGCAATGCCCTGATAACTTCCGATGTAAAGGTCACCGGAAGTAGTGTTCAGCATGTTGTAGGAAATGTTAGTGCTGGTAAATGCGCCGTTTTTATAAAGCGTAACGTTGCCAGTAGCCCTGCTGAAAGTAACTGCTATGTGCGCCCACACATCCTTGGAGAACGTTGAGGCTAAAGATACTTGTGGCGTTGTTGACGAGTTTGAATAGCCAAACTGAAACTCGGTTAAATCTGTGTGCAGCCACCAATGGCCGTCGCCTGTTGTCTGAGCATGCCTGTTGAGCAGCGTATTGGTAAAGCCATCGGCGTCCTTGGGATTGAACCACATTTCAATAGTAAAGTTCTCAACGTTAAAGGATGCAGAATTTGAAACGTTAACGTAATCACCATCGCCATCAAACGCGAGAGCCTTCCCGCGCTTTCCACTGCTCACAAATCCTGAAGCCACCCTTGTAGCGCCGCCAGTCAGGTTGCAGTCAGCAGCCAAGCATCCGAAATTGACAAGCGTCCCGTTGTTATTGTAGCTGCTGAAATCAGACGCATTAGTATCGCCATCATCCTCAAACCTCCAATAACCAACCAACGAGCGGTTAAAGTCAACAAACACAGAATGCTCACTCGTCTCAGTCGTGCTCGTATTCACCAAAGTCCACGTCCTATTCAGGAAAGAAGCATTAGCATCAGTAGGAGCAATAAAGCTGATAGTTGGGGCAACAGTATCAACAGTCACGTTCCTCGCCTCAGTCCGGTTAACATTACCAGCAGCATCAACAACAAAAGCCCTGTAACTGTAATTGCCATCATTAAGGCCGGTAAAGTTCCTAAACAGCCCGTAAGTTCCAGCCTGGAAAGAAGCGTTAATCTCCTGTGATGACAAAGCCCTGCTCCACACTTTAACTTCGTCTATGCTGCCGTTGAAGAATTGGGCTCCTGTTCCAACGCTGCCTATTACAAGGTTTTTTGTTGTCGGAATGATGTTATTATGAACAGCGAGTATGTTTGTACGATTTACGCCATCAATGTAAACAGTAACATTATCACCTGTGCGGACAGCCGCAACGTGATACCACGTATTATTAGCGAAGGCATAGTTGTTGATGCCAGTTTGCGGATTACCGCCACTATTCACAGTCTCAAGAATTAGCCAAGTGTTTTGGTATATGAAGAACCTCCAGCTCGCAACCTCTTGAGCACCTTTTGATACTATGGTGTGCGTCCCACCCGAAAAAGCGGGTTTTATCCACGCCTCAACCGTAAAGTTTTTGCTTGTAAAGTTAACACTTTCATCGTTGGTAGTATTCACAAAGTCATTCTCGCCATCAAACACCAGCGCCTTGCCTCTTTTTCCGCCTGAAGTCCAGCCGCTTCCGGTTCCTCCGCTCCCTCCTGTTAAGTTGCAGTTCAAAGTCAGGCAGCCAAAGTTCGTCAAAGTGCCATTGTTGTTGTAATTCGTGAAGTCACTCGCGTTCGTATCCCCGTCATCCTCAAAACGCCAATAACCAACCAAGCTGCTGTTGAAGTCCACAAACGCTGAAAAGTCGTTGTGGTTGTTGCCAGCATCGTTCTCACTAGTGTTAATGAAGATGAAGCTGCTGCCGAGAACAGAAGCGTTCGCAGGAGTATTGGCAATTAAGCTTATGGAAGGAGCTATCGTGTCAACACTGAAGATGCGCTGCCCAATCGCAGTTGTCGCTACTGCTGCTGCTGTCGTTGCCGACTGGCTGCTGCTGTCGTTCACCCAGATAAAGTGCGAGTAGTTGCCGTTGGTGAGGTTGGTAAGATTGACGCTGAACAAATGACTGCTGCCGCTGAAGTTGTGGGAAACGAAGTAGTTGGAGGCAGTGCGGTTGTACTCCTCTGAAATCTCTGCTGTTGTAAGGGCGCGACGCCAGATTTTGACTTCGTCAAGGGAGCCGTTGAAGAAACCGGAAAGCACAAGGTTTGCTAGATGGCCAACGCCTAGGTGCATGTAGTCTGTAGTGTACTGAATATCCCCTGTAAGAGGTGTAGAGTATGAAAGATTGGTGTTAACGTAGCCTAGCAGGTGCGTGCCATTGTAAACCAGGACGGCATGCACCCATGTGTCATTGCCAATTGTGGTTATCTCATAATTTGGATAGTTGCTTACCGAGCCTCCGCTCGTTTTCAAACTGAAAGATACGCCGCACCTTGCAATATCATTGCTTCCCAAGCCCAAATGGAATGTCTGGTCCCCTCCCCCCTCGGCATCGTGAGCCTTGTCAATAATACGCTGCCAGCAGGATGCCGAAGGCCTGTGGATGAACCAGGCACTGACTGTAATCTCTTTCCCGGTAAAGGTGTTGTTGAGGACGCCATCAAGGCTGGTGGTGAAGTTAACAAAGTCATCCCTTCCGTCAAACAACATTCCACCGCCAAACCTTCCGCTGGAGTTAAAGCCTGAAATCCTTGACTCATTACTGGAGTTCACGTTAGGCAAAACCACATTCCCATGGTGGCCGAAGCCGCTGCTATCATTTGTAGTATTTGTACCATTGTTTTCCTCAAAGTGCCACATCCCAACCAAGTCCTTATCCCACAAAGTGATGTTGCGGCCGCTGCTCAATGCGCCATTGCCGCCAGTCCCCGCAAAGCTCGGGCCTGTGATGTTCAGCAATACCTTGTCTATTCTTGCCTCTGTGACTGTGAAGTTGATGAAGTGCGAAGTAGTGTTTTGGAAAGTATTATTCGCCGCTGTTGTTGCCACAATGCTGACTGTTGGAGTTGAGTTGTCAAAGTTGAACGCGTAAGTTGTCGTGCTGGCGTTCATCTCGCCGTCAGAAGCTGTCACGTTGAAAATGTAGAAAGCTGCGCCTGCCGCGCTTGTCCAGCTCGGGAGCTGGGTGGTGTTGCAGCTGGTAGCTGTTGTCGCGCATACCAAAGTGTTGTTAATCAGCACGGCGTAACTGACTGTTTCAGAGTCGTTGTCCGCGCTTGGATTCCAGGTAATGTTGATTTGTGACAGGAAGGTCGCATTGAGCGGCGTTGCAGAGCTTGCCCTGTTCGCAGCAACTGACTCTGCAGTCTCGCTTCCAGCAATACCTGCCAGGCCAAAGTCAGTAACCGTTGGCTCGGTAACGTTGGAATTAACGACAGTCAGTATGCTGCTGTTCACAGGCGTTCCGGTCTGGTTTTCCCTGTCTCGGGGGGTGTACTCCACCCTAAAGCTGTCGCCCTTGGCAAAGTTGCTCCTGTTCAGCATGAACTCGTTGCTGTAAAGCTGCCTGGCCCTGCTGAAGGACTCGTTGATTTCCTGGGCGGAGAGGGCTTTCCTGCTTATCCTAAACTCGGAAAATGTGCAGTTGCACCAGTTGGAAGTTCCTGAGCCGTTTGCGCCAAGCGTGAAGGTCCTCGAATTAGCGGCTGCAGGGATAGTGAAGGCTGTGCTGGAGCTGTTAACCTGGCTGCCGTCAACAAGCAGGGTAATATTAGAAGTGTAATTGTTCCACGCAACGGCAACGTGCCTCCAGTAGCCTGAAGTCCAGCCAGAAATGCTGCTTCTCAGCAAAACGCTACCGGGATTGCCAACAAAAACAGCCAAATCATTACCCGTGGTTTTAGTTATGTTAAAGTCAGCAGCGGTTTCCGTATCAAACAAAACATGAGCCAGATTATCGTTCCCGTTCCACTCCGGCTTCACCCAAAACTCAACAGCGCCTTCTGAAGGGTTGAAGTTGGTGGAGGCGTTGTACTGGACGTAGTCGTTGCTCAGCAAGCCGAGGCCTTTGGCAGCTTTGCGGTAATCGGCCAAAACCTCTGCTGCTGAAAGGCTGCGGTTGAGGATTCTGACCTCATCAATAGTGCCGTTGAAGATAGTGTTTCCATCTGCAAGGTTTGTGCCTATGCCTGTGTTGTTTTTGCCATCAGGCGAGATTTTAGCATTTGTGTTTTGAGGACTAAGTAAAACCCGCGTGCCATCAACATACATCTGCCCATGCGAAGCGTTGTAAGTGACTGTGACCAAATACCACCTGTTCAGCACGGTATACGCTGTAGGAGAGTAACCCCCAAAGCTTGACGCCCCGCCATCACCGATAGTCAATTGCAGAGTCCCATCGTCCGTTGCACGCAAGTAAGCGCCTTGCCCAGCCTCAGGATTAGCGCCTTCGGTCTTGTTACCGGTGGTGAAAATATAATTGTAGTTGTTGAAGTTCTGAAACTTAATCCACGCTTCAAAAGTGAACTGTTTGTTCCTGCTGAAGTTAAGGCTATCGCTCCACGGAATCACAACGAAGTCTGTATTGAACTGCCCAGTAGTGTTCAAAGCCTTTCCGCTTACTGAATCATCAGTCCACCTTGAGCCGTAAACTGTGGCGTCATTGCTGTAAAGGCCTATGTCGTTAACGCTGGTGCCTGTTCCCTCGTCAAACCTCAAGTAAGACACCGTATTCCCATCCACAGTCAAGTTCTCCGCATACCTCCCAGGCTGCCACGAAACGCCTTTCGAGTAGGGGTCCACTGTCGGCATTTCCCCATCAGAGGTGCAGAACGGGCAGCTCTTCCTGTACTCCGCAGCAATCTCGGCAGCGGAAAGGGAGCGGTTGACTATTTTAACCTCGTCCAACGTGCCGTTGAAGAGCCTTCCAGCAAACCTCGGGTCTATGCCCAGCTTCATGAAGCCTCCTGCCGTGTCGGGCGGGTTGGTTCCCGTTACCGCCTGCTCAGCTTCCAGCCTGCCATTAACGTAAATAAGCATGGCAGAGCCGTTGTAAACGCAAGCTTCGTGATACCACGTATTGTTTTGCGTTATTGGGGTTGTAGGGCTGTTGAGCTGCGCAAAACCAGCACCATTAATGTAGAAGTTAACATCATCAGGAGCAGGCCTTGGGTCGGCATCGCACATAATATCATAAGCACTATTGGTGCCGTAGTAAATGTGAGGAGCGTTGCTAGTGCTGGAGCGCTTGTTCCAAACCATCATGGTGAAAGCCCCGTCAAACCTCGGAGGGTTGGTTATCTCAACCGTGTCGTCAACGCCGTCAAACCTCAGAGCTGAGCCGCTAATAGAGTCGTTCGTCCATGTGGCGTTGCTGCTTCCCAGAAGGATTCCGTTGCTTCCCCTCCCGCTGCTGTCAACAGCAGTCGTGCCTGTGCCTTCATTAAAGTGCAGCAGCAAAGTCGTGTTTCCAGAGTTGCTGGCGTTGTCAACCTCGTCAGGATAATTTGGATGAAGCAGGAACTGCTGAGGGCTCTGGTCGTACCACGTTCTGAGGTAGAGCTGCTTGACCTCAGAAGCGGTGAGGCTGCGGTTGTAGATGGCTAATTCATCCAGAGCGCCTTGGAAAAAGTCTCCGTTACGCCCGTCGCCGGCACCTAAGGTTATATTGGCGGCGTTCCCACCCAGCACCCCGTTGAAAGCCGCTGATGCCTGATTTTCTCCGTCAACGTACATGCTCATCGTAGTGCCGTTAAGGGTAAAGGCAACATGATGCCACCTGCTATCGTTAAGCGGAGTTGTGCCAGAGACTTCAAGCTCACCGCCGGTTGTGTTAATAAAAAGTCCTACGGGAACTCTTGTTGCGCCACGGAGATACAAGCTAAATCCTCCGTTAAGGTCCTTGTTGGCATTCGCAATCGGTCTCGGGTTTTGAACGCCGCCAGGTTCGCCTTTTATCCACACCGAAACAGAAATGTTGGGCGTTGTGTTTAACGAGGCGTTTGAAAGCACTATCATGTAGCTGCTGCTGGCGCTAAACCTCACAGCTCCCCTGGTAATCCCTGAGACGTTAGTCACTCCGGGGTTGCCAGATATTACGTTATTCCCCGAGCCAGAACTGTCAGCAAAGCCGTCTGTTCCCCCGTTCTCGTCAAAGTGCCAATAAGCAACAGCGTCCTTGTAAATCATGGCAGAATACGGGCTGTTCTTGTAGTCGGCTGCGATTTCAGCTGCGGACTTGTTGTAGCTCCATATGGCGACCTCGTCTATGCTGCCGTTGAGGGTGTAATCCCCGCCTGTCTGGGTGCCGAGCATGAAGCCTGTCGAAGTGGCCCTGTTGGAGTTGGTTCCAGACCCCCTGTTTACGCCGTCAACGAACAGGGTGAACGTGTTGCCTCCTCTTGTAACAGCGAAGTGGTGCCACGTGTTGTTCGTAACGCCGTTAACGGTAATCAGGTCAGTGCTCCAGTACATCTGAAGGGTAGCTCCTTCATTGAAAAAGTAAAGCAAGTGGCTGCCGTCCAAGGCCCAGAGCCCTGGAGATTTGCTATTAGTGCCCTGCTTGTTAATAACATAAGCCCACAGCTCAACAGTCCAGTCCCTGCTGTCAAGGTCCGGAAACCTGAAATTATCCGTTACGTTAACAAAGTCATTAACGCCATCAAAGGAAAGGCAGTCATCAATCCTACAGTTCATGCTCAGGTTGCTCCGGACGCCGTTAAGCATAGTGCCAAGATGACCGGCAGGGCTGGAGTCATTCGCATTGCCATCGAGTTTCTGGTAAAGGACAAGCGAGCGGTTCTGCGGCTGGTACAATGTGCGCTTGAGCCACTTGAATGTTGAGTTCTCCTCAAAAGAGGCGTTCTCGCTGCTGAAGTTAGCATAGCCGAACAACTGGTCTAAGGCTCTGGCGATTGAGGCGTTGGCGATGGGGACGCCGTTGACTGTTGTGGCGTTCGTGTTGACGATGGAAGGAGTAGCTGAGGGAACTGCGGCAAGGGCGGAATAGGCGTAGAAAGTGGCGGCTATGATTGCTACGGCTACAATGAAGTGCAGGTAAAGCCTGCCCTTTTTGCCGCTAACGAGATGGCTTATAATGCCCAAAACACCCCCTTAAACCCGAACTTTCCGTGATGGAAAGGTTTATAAATTAAACTAACCGGATAAGCTGCATGAGAATTGAAATCAACAAGCATATTGTTGCGGACAGCGAAATATGCCACGGGAAGCCTACTTTTAAAGGCACAAGAGTAATGGTCTGGCAAGTGCTTGAGATGCTGGAAGAAGGGGCTTCTGTAGAGGAAATAATGACAAGCTTTATAACACCGCTCACAAGAGAGCAGATCAAGGCAGCCCTGCACTACGCAAGCATTATAGCAAGAGGAAGAGATAATGTTGTCATCAGTACCACAAGCCAAAACGCTTAAGTTCTTACTTGATGAAAATGTAAAGAAGGAACTATTAACTCTTCTCAAGGAGGAGGGGTATGACGCCACATTCAAATCAAAGGGGCTTTCAAACGGCAGGCTGGCAGAATTGTCAAAAACAGAGAGGCGCATATTTGTAACCAATGACAGAGATTTTACCGGCTCTTTAGCATCCTCTAAGGAAGAAATATTCTCCGTTGTTCTGCTAAGGATTCCACAATCAGCCAACCCGGAACCGCTGATAAAATCTTTCTCCAAACTGCTCAAATCAAAAACCTCCCCAGAACAATTTAAAGGCAACCTCATTAAGCTGTATGAGGACAAGTTTGAAATTGAGCCTTTGCCGTAATTCATTTCGTCCTCACCCACTCATTAACGATTTTGCTCCAGCAGCCAAAAGAGTCATTCGCGTTCCCGTCCGCAATAAGGGGCTGCCCCTTATCAACCCCACTCGCAAGGCATTGGGGCTGGTACAACGTGCGCTTGAGCCACTTGAACGTGCTGTTCTCCTCAAGGGAGGCGTTCTCGCTGCTGAAGTTTGCAAAGCCGAACAACTGGTCTGCGGCCCTCGCGATTGAGGCGTTGGCGATTGGGACGCCATCAATGGTGGTGCCGTTGGTGTTGACGATGTTTGGCTGCGAGGCGGGAACTGCGGCAATGGCGGAGTTTTTGGACGGCACGGACGCGGCTGCCTTACCCTCCTCTTTGCAGAGGGCCGCGGTAACACAGACCACGTCAACGGGCCTTTGTCCATGATTGGATTTTTGGTTGAGCCGCAAGTCGCTTTTCAGCGACTGCGCACAGTCGAGCTCCGCTCGACTTGTGTTTTTGCTCGCCAGCTGGCGAGTAAAAAGGTCACCCTTATCCCCTGCGTGAGAAGGAAATAAGGGTGTGTCGCAACCCTTTTGGGAAAAGCCCAAGTCGGCTTGCGCCGACTGGGCCCAGTCGTCTTGGAGACGACTTGGGGGTTGATCCAAAAACGACTGACCCCTCATGAAAGGGCCAATCCAAAACGACTGGCCTCTTACAAAAAGACCAATCCAAAACTCCGCGGATGGCGGCAAAGAAAATGAAACTGGCACGAAAGCAGCCTCATGGCTGCCGCAGGTGATTACGAGATTATCCCTAAATCTAAAGCTATCTCCCATTAAGCGACACACCCTTTTTTGTAAAGGGTCTCCCCTTCAATTATTCCCGACTCACGCTAAACTGCTTATGAAAATCACTGCTTGATGAACTGCTGGAGGGTTGAATTCTTGATGTTATCCTTCATGAGCTGCTCCACCTTGGTGCTAACCTTCATGCCGTTCTGCCTGCAAAAGTTCTTGAAAGCGGCAAATATCTCATCGTCAATGGTCATAGAAACTTTTACTTTTGTCAAACGCGTTTCAACCCCAATTTGCCACTAAACTAAGATTAATGCCTGAGTTAATGCCCAACACCCCAAAAGCCACCCTACTTGTCCATATTTGTATGGAAGTAATATTTAAAGGTTTCGGAACTTATCGTCATACGGGCCAGCAATGCCCAACAATATCTTTATATATGGTTATTTTAAAAGTAGTAAACAAATGGAAGAGCCTGACATAAGCAAGTTGAGCCCCTCTGAAATCGAGGAGCTCCAGAGGAAGAACTGCGTGTTCTGCCACATCGCTTCAGGCAAGGTTCCTGCAAGGAAGGTTTACGAGGATGACTCGTGCCTGGCTGTGCTGGACATAAACCCGGCAAGCCCTGGGCATATGCTGCTTATGCCGAAGGAGCACTTTACTGTTATGCTACAGGTGCCTGAGCAACTCATTGGGCACGTTTTTGTAGTTGCCAAAGGGCTTTCGCAGGCAAGCCTCCAGGCCCTGCAGGGCAAAGGCACCACAATCTTTGCAGCCAACGGGACAGCAGCAGGGCAGAGGGCTCCCCACTTCATGCTGCACATCATTCCAAGAAGCCCAGGAGATAACATCGGCATGTACATTCCCTCAAGGGCTTTGCCGGAGAAAGAGGCTGCCCAGGTTGCTGCTGCGCTTTCGGCAGTTCTGGGCGGGAAGGTGGCAACAGCGGCTGCAGTAACGACAGGGCAAAAAAGCAGCAGCGGCAGCAGTAAGGAAGAGCCGAAAGAGAAAAAGGAAACGGTTGTTGAAGCCAATGTCGTCAGGGAAGAAAAAGCTGCGAGAGGAAACAGCACTAAAGAAGAAAGCACGAAGGAAGAGGCGCATGCGGAAGAAGCTGATGATCTTGACGCACTAACTGAATTTCTTGCAGGAAGCGGCACTGGCGGGAAGGGCAGCGGCGAAGGCGGTGGGGGAAAATGATTTGCCAGTACTGCGACTTCGTAAAAAGCGGGGAAGGGCTTGTTTACGAGGACGGCACTGCAGCCATATTGCTGCACAAGTCACCGGCCATGCCGGGGCATTTGCTCGTGCTACCAAAAGAGCACTTCACAATTATAGAGCAGACACCCGACCCTGTCGTAAGGAAGCTTGCGGCGCTTGCCAATAAGGCATCGGCATCGCTGCTGCAGGTTCTGGGAGCAGGAGGCACCAACGTAGTCATTGAAAACGGCACAGGCGCGCAGCAGCAAGTGCCTCATCTTGCAATCAACGTAATACCGAGGGTTGAGGGCGACGGCATAAACCTCCAGTGGCAGCCCAGGAAGCTGAGCGAGGAGCAGATGAGCCTTATCGAGCTGCAGCTGAAGGAGCAAACAAAAAACCTCGGCGTTGAGGCTGAGAAGAAGGAGCCTATAAAGCTTGATGACGAAAGGGAAAAGGCAAGGGGGGAGGTCGTAAAGAAAAGCGACTACCTCACGAAGCAGCTGAGAAGGATGCCGTGAGATTATCACCGCACAAACGCAAAAAACAGGTTGCCAAAGAAGATTGTAACGATGTAAGCGAGCAGGAAGCTTGGCGAGAACGGGATGCCCTCCTTTATCAGGACAGCTCTTATTCTCCCCCTGCGGTATAAATCTGCAAGCTGGCGTATCTGCCGCTTTTCTATCCCGAGGTCCTTTGGGCCGCATATGCGCCTGCCGCCAACAACGACGTCCTTTGCTATCCAGTCGCCCTCGGTCAGCCTGAGCGGGCTCACGAGCCTGAGCATGCACGCCTTTTCAACTGCCTTTGCCATTATTGAAAGATACAGCCCGAAAAACATGGTTGCAATGAGGGCTGCAAGGGCAAATCTGAGGGCAACATCGTTCACTGCGATGATAAGGACAAGGCCAACAGCAGACACTATGAGCAGCATCTTTCTCAGCAGCGAATAGGACTCAAGCTGTTTCCTTGCGGCAGCTGCAAATTTTTTCCTGTTCTTCACGGCCAAAACAGTCCCGATGACGATTGCGTAAGCGACGCTTATCGCAACAAGGTTGAACAGGAACGAAACGAATTGGCTTTCAACGCCCAGGAACGGCGGCTTTGCGGTGAACGCCAGGCCAAGCACTGCACCCATGCCTATCAGCAGCTTGCTGTCGCCTCCGCCCCACTGCCCCGTGTAGAACATAAGCGCTGACAATGCAAATGCGGCCAGGGCTCCGGCAATGCTGAAGACAAAAAAATGCCAGTCAAAGGCAACAACCGAGTGCAGCAATCCCAGCCCGAGGCCCGCTATGACGAGCCCGTAATTAACCCAGTTCGGGACTTCCCTTTTCTTAATGTCGTTGATTGCTGCAGCAGAGAGGAAAGCCAGTGTTATAAGCTGAACCAGAAGCGGGTATTGAAGCATGATGTTTTCCCTAAGGAAGGAGTTTTATAAGCTTTGCGGAAAAGAACAAAAGGCTCAGTATTTGAGAATTTTTAAACCAGGGATACGCACGTAATCATTATCACGCGTAACTACTTTCTGTCCATGCAACCGTGCAATACCTGCAATCATCACGTCCTCGGCTTGGATGGTCACTCCCCTAGCCAGAAGGTCAGCTTCAATTTCTCCCGCCTCTTTAGCGCTGCTGGCGTCCAGTGGGAGGACTTCAAATGATTCGGCAAGAGCAGCAATTTTTTCTTTTTCTGCTGTAGACGCCTTAGCAAAATGTGCCCCTGACCAAAGCTCCATAAGAGAAGGAGCAGCAATCAAAAGGCTGGTTTCTGTTCTGTCAAGTTCGTCCTTGAGCTGCCTGACCGATTCTTTCCCGCGCAGCAGGTCGATTAAAAAAGAGGTTTCCAGACAAGCCATGCTATTTACCGCCAAAAGCCTCAACAATCCTTTTTAGCCGAAGCTGATGGGCCTTATTGCGCTTTTTCCTGAGTTCTTTCACAGCCAGCTCAAGCTTCTCACCGCTTTCCTTGCCCAAAACGCCGAAAAAAGAGCTTAAAGGCTTTCTTTTGGTAATGCGAAGGAATAATTCACTGAAACTTTCGCTGCGCTCTTTCAGCGACTTCACTGCCTCATACGCATTCTCTGTTACGGTGATGGTTTTTGTTGCCATAATATGTTTATGTATGTTTAAATATTTAAACTTTGCTATGTTTA
>JACPIJ010000065.1 GCA_016188145.1 Candidatus Woesearchaeota archaeon
GCAACGTGGTCAGGGCTCGGGGGCGTCTCGCCCAGCCTCATAAGGGCTGCGTGGGCAGCATCAATCACAGCCCAGTACATGTCAATAACAGCCTGCAAAACATGCCACTTGGCATTATGCAGCGTCCTGGGAGCCCTGGCAAAGTATGTCCATATCGCCTCCTCGCTTGGCCTCACCCTTCCTCTTATCAGAAGAGCCCTGAGCGGATCAAAGAAGCCGGTGTCAAGAAGCGCAACGCCATCACGGAGAATGTTCATGCCTACCGGGTCCCCGGCCCGGATGTATTCCCAGAACGTGGTGAGCTTGATGGTGGTGACGTGCAGCCTTGTTGACACGTCTGTAACGAGCTTCTCAACAATAATCCTGTAAGCCTCCACAAGCTCCTGCGCCGGGGAAACCGTCACGTCATCAACAACGATAAGGATATCCACATCGCCCCGCTTGTTCACAATTGCCAAGCTCGTCCTTGGTGTAGCCCTTAATGTTAGGATTCTCCTGTTTCGGAACCTGGAACTCCACTTTCCTCTTCACCCTCTTTTTAGCACGATGACAGCAATCGCAACAAAAATATTGCGGCTGCCATAGCTTAGCAATCGCTAATCCTGTTTCATATATAAAAAAGTATCGGCTTTTTTGACATTGCCTGCCTTTTCTAAACATTAATAAACACTGAGCGCTTCCTCTCTGTTTGATAAGATGATGTACACCACATACGGCAGCCAACCGAGCAGGGGCTATTCCGCCCACCCTGAATCAGGGCTTGAAAGGACTATTGAGACGGCATATCGAACAGCAGCCAGTCTTCCGAGCTGCCAGCCTTACTTAGCTACTGCAATCAATGCAAATCCATACGCAACAATCTACTCTGGCAGAACAAACAGCAGCGGCAGCAGCAATAAGGGCACTGCTGCGCCCTTATCAACCCTCGGCAAGGATTCTGCCGAAAGCAACCCAGCCATTTACCACGCCCAGCCTTTAGCATTCCTAAGCCCAACAAGGCCAAGAACGCCATTCATAGCAGCCACAGCAAAGATTGCGGAATTTATCAAGGAGGCATTTGCCAAAACAACCCAGAAAGAGCTTGCTGAAGACATAACGATAACTGTTGCAACAAGGGAAATGCTGCAGCAAATCCACAAGCAGTTCATTAACGTGGGTGTTGTTGGGCTGTCGTTAAATAGTCTCGGCAGCAGCAATAGTGGCAACAATGGCGAAAGGGAAATCTTCGCGGTTGCCGGAAATCTTGACGAGGTAATGCTTACAATTGGACATGAGTTAGGTCACGTTTTATCCCCACCGCTACAAAGCGAAAAGGTGGAGGAAGCCAAGGCGTTCGCTTTTGAAATGGCATGGGCCCGAGCCATATTCTTACACGACATTGCTGGCTTGAGGAACAGCATAAACTCTGCAGCGCTAAGCATGAAGCCAGCGCAAAACGGGCTGCACGACCTCGCATTCGCTTTTGTAAAGGCGGCAACAATGGCCGGAAAGGAACCTCTCTCGCTGCATTCGGAGCTTTCCTTGCAACAGCAGGATTTCAGCAGTGAATTTGAGGATTTACAGCAGCCATCGCTGCAGCCAATTGCATACGTTCCCCTAACCAACTCGTCAACTCCAAGTTATCACAGCCACGGCTACCTTAACAAGAGCAATGTCCAGAACGTGCCGTGGCTGCAAAACTTCACATGGACAGACCTGGGAACAGGCATCTACGGGATGTACATTCCGCTGACAGCCTCAATATTCATGAACGACAGGCTTCTCAGAACAGACCTTGAACAGTTCCACAAAACCCTGGGCCATGAGTACATACTCCATCACGTAATGCAGCTGCCCGACAACTATGTAACAAAAATTCTTGAGGAAACGATTTTCTGGGTTGATGAAGACAAAGATAAGTACCAGCAGTAACTGCGATTGCGCATGGCAAAATTTTCGGTGATCTCTGAATAATTTTTAGAACATGCCACAAATCTTTCAATTTTTGGCACTTTTTCTGAAAATTCTCCGGAAAAGGCAGAAATTATTGACAAAAGCAGGGGAAAAACATATTAAGAGAGATTGCCTAAGAAAAGCTTTAAATATTAATTGATATCTCAAGATATCAAAATGGAAGGGACTCTGAGTGGATATTTCGCAATACGAATTAGAAATAAAGAGGCATGCGTTGGTTCGAGCACTTCAGCGAGGAATCGACCCAGACTTGTTAGAGAACTTGCTTCGGA
This sequence comes from Candidatus Woesearchaeota archaeon, assembly GCA_016188145.1. Taxonomy (GTDB): domain Archaea; phylum Nanobdellota; class Nanobdellia; order Woesearchaeales; family UBA10216; genus UBA10216. Next base: position 2,226 of record JACPIJ010000065.1, read on the forward strand.
AAGGTAAGATTAAACGGTACGGCAACGATGGCATAAAGTTCATAAGCAAAGGCTCCAAACGGACAATAACCTGCGTTGGTCAAGTGATTGGCACAAAAATAGTCATTTTTACCATAGAAAAAGGAAATTAAAATGAAAAAATGTTTCGAATGCGGCAGCGAAATGAAGGAACATAACTCAAAAACTCCAGAAGGCGTCAGCTATAACTATTACCGATGCCATAGATGCAGTAACGAGGTAGTCGACATGCCACAGCTTCATGCAGTTGCCGAAAAATATCGAATTATGAAGAGGTATAATGCAAAAATCTCAAAGTGGGGGCTAAGTTTAGGCATAAGAATCCCAAAAGAGCTGGTCAAGAAATATAAGCTGAAGGAGGAGAAAGAAATAGTAATTGTACCTGAAAGGCGAGGCATACGACTCATAGTCGGCTAAAAAATGATAAAAGCAGTCCTGTTCGACCTTGACAACACCCTCATTGACTTCATGAAGGTCAAGAGGAGCAGCGTTGATGCTGCAATTGACGCGATGCTTGCAGCCGGAGTCAAGGTGAGGAAGAAAAAGGCGGAAAAAATACTTTACTCCCTATACAAGCAGCACGGAATAGAGCACCAGCAGATATTCCAGAAGTTCCTCAGGGTTGTTCTTGGGAAGATAAGCTACAAAGCGCTTGCAGAAGGTATAATAGCATACAGGAAGACTCAGGTGGGAATACTCCTGCCGTACAGCGACGTGATTCCCACACTCACAAAATTAAGGCGGCAGCGGCTGAAACTCGCCATAGTGTCAGACGCTCCCAGATTAAAGGCGTGGATACGCCTTGTCGAGCTCGGCATCCAAGACCACTTTGACGTTGTTGTCTGCCACGAAGACACTGGGCACTACAAACACACTGGGCTGCCATTCAAAAAAGCGCTGCGGCTGCTGAAATTAAAGCCCGACGACTGCCTGATGGTGGGAGACTGGCCTGAAAGGGATATTGTGGGAGCAAAGAAGCTCGGCATAAGGACGGTTTTTGCGCGTTATGGTACAACAAAGAAAATCAGCAATTCCGGGGCGGATTTTGAGATTGACTCTGTGACTGAAGTGGCAGCAGTAGTAAAAAAGCTGAACGCCAGAAATAGTCAGCAACGGATAATCAAAAAATAGAAAAGTTTATATATTACTTCTGATATATAACCTCTTATGGTCAATGAAGAAACGCTTAGGAAGCTTGAAGGGCTGCACACGGTTGAGACAGCTGCGAGGACGCTGAACTTAACGAGGCAGTCAACTATCAACCTTCTCAGCAAACTGAAAAATGAGGGCTACGTCACAGTAAATGGCGGTGGGAAGCAACCGAGGCTATACCGTATCATGATGAGAAAGCAGAGGCCGCGAAGCCCTGGAATGTTTGACATAATCAACAAATACTCGCCCATGAAGCTTGCTCCGTGGTATGACCATCAGGTGCACGGGCATTACGGACCTGAAGAGGCAGTTGTTGATGCCATTCAGATGCAAAGCTTCAGGGCAATACTTGCCAGCATGAGGCTTTTTAACCACATCACTGACTGGCCAAGGCTTTACAGGCTTGCAAGGGAAAAGGGCGTGTGGCAGAAGGTCGGGGCACTGTATGATGTTGCGGGAACGTACTTTCATGAAAGAAAAATGCCCCTTAGATATCGGCATCCGGTCTTAAAGAAAAAGGAATCGCTTATCAGGGATTATCCAACAGAATTGCAATCCTTTTTGCCCATTGAGCAAAAATGGAACGTTGCCGTGCCTTTCCGCAGAGGTGACATAGCAAAGGTGATGAATGTATGATAAACTATGATGACCAGATGGAGCTGTTCGGGCTGATAAGCAAAAATATCGCCCGGGATACAGAATGCTGGGCTTTTGGCGGGAACGCAATGATGTTTTACGGCTATAAGGATGAAACAAAGGACATTGACCTTTTGTTTGACGAGATTGGCGACAGGGCAGAATTCATAAAGGCAATTGAAAAGATTGGCTTTATAGAAGGCGGCCTGCGCAACATTTACGTCCCAGAAAAGCTGAGAGACAAGCACAAGCCGCTCATATACTTCAGATATGACATTAGGTTTGACTTGTTTGTCAAAAAAGTCTTCAAGACCTTGATCAGCCCAAAAATGAAGGATGACTTGTTTGCAATCCACGACTTCAAAGGCAAACACAACTTGCGTGTGAAAGTCCTCAGAAAGGAACACATAGCCCTGCTGAAAGCTGTTACAGAGAGGCAGAACGACTTTGATGACATCCGGACGATAGTTGAGAAAGAAAAGCGCTTTGACTGGCAATACCTGATTGACGAAGCAATCTGGCAGCACCAGCACGGTGACAGCTGGATACTGGTGGATGTTGAGAAGATGATGAAGGATCTTAAGAAGTACGTGTTCGTAGAGCAGAAATACATGAAACAGCTATACGGGGCTGCCAGAAGTGAACTGCCTCACGGTAAGCCAAAACAAAGGCAGGCATAATCATTCCAAAAAGTTTGCTCACTCAAACATTCTGGTTCTTTCTTTCTCTGTCCTTTCCAATCCCGGCAAAATCTTGTATAATTGCGAATATGCGCTTAGAACCTTTATCATGGCTTGGCGCGACGTTTCGTTAAGGAAGGCAGTAGTCTCTTTTACCTCCTTATAGGCTTTCTTGACTTTGGGTATGCTTTCGGGCTGGAGTGCAGTTTGCATCATGAATGGGTTCAGAGTATTTTGAAAGAATGACTTGCAATTTTGCAAGCGGGTTCGTAGAAATTCTTCTGCCAGTTCTACCGTGCTTTCTACGCCTGCCAAACGACTTCCTGCCGAAGGGAATTGCCTTCTGGCAATGTCAATGAGGCTTTTAATCCGCTTAATTTCGTTATCAAAAATTGTATCTTCGATTATCTCCCTTTGCAGCGATGCCCTGAGATTTACAAGCTGCTGGCGTATGTTTTTGAAAACAGTATTTATGCCGACTTTCCTTTCTCGTACCTTCTCAACCATGTCATCCAATTCCTTATCAGCTTCCATAGCGGATTCTTCCAACGCCTTCCCTCGTTTCTTCAGGTCGTTGAACACTCCAGAAGCCCTTTTAATTTCGTCCTTTAGCAAAATCACATCCTTTTTTAGTACGCTTGGACTTGTCATCAAATTGCACCTTTCAGCATTTATGAGATGCCAGCATTAAAAACCTTCCGATTTCCCACGATTTTCTACGAAATATTATCATCCCTTCTCAGTGGTTAAAAATTGAAGAATTAATAATGGGCTGATTCCACAGTATGAGCGGCTTTAAGGGGTTTTCAGGGTTTATGAAGCACAAGACGAGCGTAGCAAATGTGGAATACGTTTGAATTTTTCGGCACTTAGCCAGTCTATAGCTCAAGCATCACTTCCGGCGCAGGCTTGAACACGTGCTCCTTGTACGCTACCAATGTAAGATAGTTCTTTATCCTGTGCTTAAACTCTTCTTTAGCGCTGCCAACCTTAACCTTCAAGCTGCAAAACAGAAAGATTTATATACAAGTTTACACCATAATTTTGATAGGTTAAATTTTAGTTAACTCTAGAATTTATAAAATTAAAGTTTTAGAGTAATAGTGTAAATTGGAAAATGAAACCACGCAAGATATTCAACAAGCTAATGGAACAGAGGAACAGCAAAAAGGTTTCGCTGGTTCTGGGAGCGAGGCAGGTAGGGAAAACCACTGTGTTAAAGGCGCTCTATAACCTGCTAAGCGGCAAAAACAGGGCGCTCTTCCTGGATTTAGATATTTTTACAAATTTTGAGAAAGTAAGCACGTTCGAAAATTTGGTGAACACCCTTAAGTTAGTGGGTTACGAGGAAAACCAGAATGGCTTCTTTTACCTCTTTTTGGACGAATTTCAAAGGTATAATGACCTGTCCGTTATTATGAAGAATGTTTACGACAGCTTTGATAACATCAAAATTTATGCTTCGGGCTCCTCTTCAATGAGGATCAAAGACCAGATACAGGAGACACTAGCCGGAAGGAAAATAATCAACATTTTGCATCCTCTTGATTTTGAGGAGTTTCTGTGGTTTAAGGAATCAAAAACCGATGTAAAGAAGACCAAAAAATTGTCAGGGGAAGGTTTGCACAAGCCAACTTCGGCTTTGCTTGAGCTGCTAAAGGAATTTATGGTTTTTGGAGGGTACCCGGAAGTTGTACTGCAAAAAAAAGGAAAAGACAAGATAGAAGCACTGAAAAGCATATTTGACTTATATGTAAAAAAGGACCTTGTAGAATACCTTAAAATTGAGAAAATATTGCAGGTTAAAAAGCTGATTGAATTCTTGGCAATAAACAACGGTAAAAAAATCAAGTATGATGAGATTTCTGCGCTTTGCTCTTTAAGCTATAAGGAGGTGAAGGGCTACATCGAAATCCTGCAGGAAACTTACCTTGTTTATGTTCTAAGGCCGTTTTTTACAAACAAAAACAAGGAACTTGTCAAAGTGCCAAAGGTTTACTTCGTTGATAATGGCGTGAGGGATTTTTTTATTAACAACTTCAACCCTGTTGGGCTGAGGGGCGATGAGGGCTTTTTATTCGAGGGTTATGTGCTATCTGAGCTGCTCAAATCAGGAAAAGAATCGGTTAAGTTTTGGCAGGATAAAAACGGTCATGAAGCCGATTTTGTACTTGACGATGCAATTATGGAAGTAAAATTCAAAACTTCCCTTAAGCATGGGGATTTTACCGGGCTCAAGGCTTTTGCCACGCAGTATAAAGGCTTAAGGAAGCAGTATTTAATCAATTTAGCTATCCAGAAAAGGAAAGACAAGACCCGCCTGAAACTGCCTTATGCGCTGGATTTTGCGAGATAGTGCGCCAGCATCCCATTCTTTTTATCCTCCGAAGACTCTGAAGGAAGCCTTATTATAAAACCGCCTCAGGCACAGGCTTGTACACGCGCTCCTTGCGTCACATCAGCCTAATGCCGTCTTTTACTATCTCCTGCGCCAGCTTGTCTTTTTTCCTTAGTTCCTCAAACTCCTCTGCGGCGTAGTAATGGGGCTGTATCTCTTTCCTGAACCTCTTGTTAAGCCTGCCAACGGCTTCGGTGATTAGCAGCTCGTCGTTCGGATTTTTCTCAGCCAGGATAATTGCCACATCAACGTCTGAACTATCACTGTACGTCCTTTTTGCGTAAGAGCCAAACAAAATTACGCTGCGCAGGTTCTCAAGGTTAGTATTCGTGAGTTCATATGTGAATTCGCGCAAAACATTCAAGGCGAAAAAGTCGGGGTTGTTCAGCTCTTTCTTCTCCAGTTGAATAAGCCTCAATATCTGTTCAATAAAGGGGCTGCTCATGTTAAGCTTATAGTAATAGGTTTTTCCAATCTTGTTCTCCATTATTATGCCAAATTTTTCAAGCACAAGAAGAAACTTCGCAATTACCTTATTCCCCAGCTTTGTCAATGCCTGGATTTCTTTCCTGCTAATCGCTTTGCCTGGCGCTTCGCCAAAGACCAGCAGCATCTTCCATGCCGTTCTTGTTCCCAGGCAAACATCAAGCAGCATTACCCCATCAGCCTCCTCACCAGTTCTACGTATGGCTTCACTATTGTTTCCAAAAAATAAGATGCTTTTTGTGAATTGGCCTTAGCTTTCCCTGCGTAATCTTCTGAATAGTACTGCGCTTTGCCTCTTTCCTGTTTTCCCCTTTTAAGCAAAGCCGGCAGTATTTTCTCTTTGAGGCGCTCGGAATTATAATAGATGCCTTTGGCTTCTTTCAAAAGTGCGAGAAGCTTCTTTTTCAGCGCATCATCCCTGATAAAATGCTCCAATGCGTCAATCGCTTTTGCATGCAGCTCAGGGCTCGCAATTTTGGCGTTAAACTTCTCAGCAAGGAAAAGCTTTGTCAGGTCGTGCATGCAATAATAGCCTGAGATTATGCTCCAGCGGGGGAATTCCAGAATGTTCTTCTCAGCATGCTTCAGGTCTTCTTCAAATGCATCCTTATGGAAAGCGAGGTAGTTGCCCTTTTCTGTGGCAGGCAAATCAGTCCAGCGCATTCCACTTTCTTCAGGCGGCTTATTAGCGTCCCACATCTTATTCCACTTGGGTGTATTAAAATGGTATCTATTTAAATATTTTTCCACTTTAGTGCATTATTTAGACCACTTAAGTGGATTTTCGGCAATGCCCAATCATACTAAATGCTAATTAGCACTTAATTAACCATTCCCCAGTAGTTAAAAACCGAAAGATTTATATATGGCTGAATCAAGAGAAGGCAGTAGTGAGAAGGGGAAGAGAGTGTGAGAACATGTTGAAGGAAATTGTTAGTGGAGCGTGGAATAGGCTGCAGCGCGACATGCAGGTTAGAACTGGCTTTACAAGCAACGTAGCTGCTGCCATGAGAAGTCAGGCGCTTAACGCACTTTACACATTACTTTCGCCCGAATTCGAAACAGCCAAGCATCGTTCAGAGTTTTGGAAAACGATAGCGGGTGTGCCTGACCTTGCCGATTACTTAAGTAAAGAGGCAGAATCGGTTGCTGAGACTGTAAGGCAAAAGAAGCATGACACGCATATTCTCAGCCCTAGGCACGCTTTCAGGCTCTTGCCCCGTCAGAGCCCAGGAGTTTTTTACGAATTTTTGGACTCTGGAGTTACAGGTGACACAGGCAGCTTGGATGCACGTACAGGTTCTACCAAGTTTAAGGATGCTGTTGCCGATATCGAAGGTGCTACTGATGGCTTTCTTAAATATTTGAATGAGCATGAAACCTCTACTTTAGTTGTATATGAGGCTACGCCTCTGCACAGCGTAACTCCCACAACTAGTGTTTACGACATAAGGCCGAGGGCTTTTGGCGCTGGTGCTGAGCAGCTTAATGCTGAGTTTGAGCGCAGTAACTCTGGCTTCGTTGTTAAGATTGCCGAGCCAAGCCATGTAAGAACTGAAGCGGATGCTTACAAGATTTTTGCAGGTGATGAACGGATTAAGGCTGCCGCAAGGCTTTTGGGCAGCATTGAAGGTGCAAACGCCAATGTGCTCACAAGGATACAGTACCGCAGGTTAGCCGAAACTGTTGAAGATACAAAGGCTTACGCACAAGCTAGCCAGGAAAAAACGGCCTCTGCCACTAGATTTTTGCATGCAATAAAACATGCACACTTGAGGCAGGTCGCGCTTGCCCATCTGGCATTAGCAAGTGGCCTGCCGGATTTAAAGCCTGAAGTTATGGGGATAAAGCTTTACGACGCCCTTACTGAACTGCTTGGTGAAGAGCAAACAAGCAATTACGACACCTTCGCTGCCTCAATGGTAGTTGATGAGCTTTTGGCAAAAGGAGCCCTTGCACCCAGAATTGACCCCAGCCCTAATAACGCATGGTTTAACACCGGCAGCGCAGGGAATGGCAGTGGCGGAATCGATCACCTTATTGCACAATCTGAAGCTGGCGATGATACAAACGCAAGCACTCTGCAGCTTGCACTCGATAGACTGTACATAAGCGACGCTAAAAGGGCTGGAGGGCTTTACCCGAAGTATGACGATGCCATTGAGGTGCATATTGGCACAAGGCTTGACGGAAAGATTGACATTGAAAGAGTAATCAGAACTTGCAAAGCCCTTAACGCTATGGAAGCCTTCTACAGTCGTGGAGGGCGTCCAGGCTTGGAGGAGGAGGGAAAGTTCCTACAGGCACTTGCAAAGTGGGATACGCCAAACGCTGACGGCCAGGACAGGCAGAGAAGCCTCTTAAGGGCGCATTACCTGATAGACCCGGAAGAGCTGCCAGCAGCCGATGCTGCCAGGATTTGTGCCATGACTGCAATAAGACTGCTCCGATGGGCTCAGAAGGTCAGAAACGCCCCGCAGATTAGCACAGCCTCTGAGCTAATGGTGAACAGAGACGCTGCTTACTACATGCAAAAGGCCGGAGAATCGCTTGAGGCAGCAACGAAGTATAGTTTAGCCATGACTGCTGAAGAGGGCAAAGAATTCACGTTTGGTGAAGTTACTCCCCAAAAGGCAATGGGTTACCTTTCTATGAAGATAGCTCAAACATCACTGACGTAGCTTTCACAAGCCAACCACGTCACAGGTGTTTAGCTCTACAATTGCAATCATGAGATTTCTAATCCTTCTGCATATGCTGAGTATGTAGTAAGCAATGACACTGCTTCCTTTGCTGTGAAGCGTTTCCCTGTGGAGCTTGTTCTGAATGGCAACTACCGTGTTGAGGACTTTTTCCGCTTCGGTATCGTCAAACTTGCTGAAGACGCGAAAGAAGCTACGCAGCGTCTCATTTAACTCCTCCAAAGCCAAGATGTGCTCTTTCGCCAGCAGCTGCTTCTGCTCGCTTACGTGAGTTGCCATGTCCTGGTACTCGTCAGCAAGCTCTTCAAAGCTGTGAAGAAAGTGGTAATATGAGATTGTTTTTAAGTAACTGTAGTTGCTGCCCATAAGCAAAAGCCGCATTGCGTAATTAGTGAACTTGTTCACAGCCCTGTCTTTAGCATGCATGGCCTTCAGCAATTCAAAATCCTTCTTTTTTATACCTTCGACAGTATCCTTAGCTATGTCAAGAAGCAGGAACCAACACCGCTGCACAGCATTGTCAAACTCCTCAAATGATGGCTTTGACAGGTCCTTTACGAGGCATGAGCGCTCTTCCTGCTTTACAACCTCAAAACCAATCGTTTGTTCAAGCAGCGTGTTCTGCACGGACTCAAAGTATTTTGGGTCTTCGTAGCTTAGCTCAAGCTCTGCTAAACCAAGCCTATACCCTGCAGCTATCACCCTTCTGCCTATCCTTTCATTTTTGCCAACACCATAGCTGTAGCTTAAGCTTTTGGCAATCGGCTGGCCTTTTGACAGCCTCAAGTCGTTGCCTTCCTCCACCAGCTGTATTTCATCCCCTTTCTTCAGGACGGTCTTTCTGACGTACTTCGCCGGAAGACTGACAACTAGGCAGCCGTTCCCTAATTCAATGAGTTTCCTTTTCATACTTGTTCAACCTGTTCACAGATGCCGTTATTCTCTCTGATATTTAAATATTACGTTTTTATAAGATTATTCCTTTATTATAAGATTCTTATAGAAAAATCTTATAAACTTACGTTGCGAGTGTAGTCACTAATAAGTTAGTAAAATAGCATTGAGTTGGAGGGGGATGGGAAAATGAAAAATTTGTTTGACAAAATAAGGACAGCATTTCAGCCTGAGCAGGTGCCGCCTGAGAAGCGTGGCAAGTTGGAGGATACTATCAGCACTGCTATCCTCAGTGCAAAACAAATCGATGAGCAATTCGCAACAGAAACTCTAATGCAGTATCCGAAGGCATTTATCCGTGATTTGTACGGCTACTTGCGCCAGGCATTGGCAAACAGTTACATGTCTCTGAACATTTTAACCTACGATATTATCCTTGACCCAAAGTTTTCAGACAAATTTCCCATTACTGAACTTGAACTTCCGGGCCATCAGAACCAAAACCCGGATGAGCTTGCTTCCTGGCACGCAAAGCTGCTTTTAGGCGCGTTTGGAGTTGAAGGAATTAACATAACAAACGGTCTAAGCACACTATTGGGAGATAGTGAAGGCGGATTTAGTAAAGGTATTGGCAAGGTGGCATCGCAATTACGATTAAGGCAATATCAGCCAGCACAGAGTGTCATCAAGTATTTATCGGATTTGTGCGGGCAGGATGTCAGCGCCTTGGTTCCTGACCTGGCAAAAATACCTCCTAATGATATCGTCAACCTTGAAGGCATAAACAGGCTGCTGCCAAACGAGCTAGGATTGCAAGGGGCGATAATTGGGGTCTTGGCACACGGCCTAACCTACGGCGAGCCTTTTCAGTCTCCATGCTTCATAGTCATGGAAACACAGCCTCCAGATTACAGGCCTTTTATAGCCAATACGCTGTTCAACGGGTATGCCAAAACGGGAGCGCCATCCTTCCTGCCATTGCCAAGCAAGGCCCTTTCTGTGAAATCTCCAGAGTTGACAGGATTGGCCAAAGCAGTCTCTGAATTTCATGAAAGCATATGGTACAATGAGGCGCAAAGGGCTGGAATAAAAGACGTTGCACCTTACAGGCGGGCTCATGATCAAGCCATGGAGAACTTCAGATACAGGTTCAATATACGTGATGCGCCTTCACAAGCAGAAGTTGTGAAGAAGGAAGTGTGAGGTGAGCAAAGATGAACGGCTTTAAAGATTTTGTTAAAGGCGGGCTGGAAGGGGTTGTTAATGCTGTTAGTAGCGGGAAAGGCCAGAAGGCGGTTGCAACTGCCAGGATAGCTGTTGGCAGCCTTGCTTTAGTGTCCTGTTTGGGAATTGGCATCTCAGCAGCTGTTACAGGCTTTCCTTACCTAGCCCAAAATGCCAGGGAAGCTTTTGATGCTGTGCAGGGCGTAGCGCAAAACGCTCAGGCCATGACCGACTACGCGGCAGCTGCGATGGCTGTGGTTAAAGCCGTCGGCGTGCCTGCGCTTGCGTTGTACGGCTGGCTTGGCGCTGCAGAAGCAGGACTTAACTTGGCGTGGGAGGGCAAGGACAGGCTCGACGGCGTAAGATACAGGCAACAGACGGGTTGAGTTGAAATGACGAACAGCACAGCTTACTGCTTAGCAGGAATTGCCCCGCCAAGCGCAAAGCTGGAGCTGAGGATTGGATGAAGTGGTGAAAAATGAAAACACTGAAAGGCATCAAAAGCATCAAAAGCGGACTTGAAGGGATTGTCAACGGGCTGCATAGCAGGGCAAGCCAGATAGGAAGCATTGATACCCACAACTTGTTGGGGGTCGCTGGCACTTTGCTAGTATTTTCGGGATTACTTTATTTTGCCTCCTTCGCAGTTATTAACATGAAGTCAGACAACAACTTTCCAGAATACCACACTGATAAGCCGGTTATGGTGGGGAGTGACACCCGGGTTAGGTTTTACGAACCAAAAGGAGAGAGCTACAGCTTCCTGGTGGCAGCGGCACCTGACAGAGGCTTAGTCACATACAAGCTGAAAGAGCTGCCTAGTCACAAGCTTGAACTTACAGAGGTGGAGGTTTTTCCAGCTGGCGATCAGAATGCAACTGAGGGAACTGGCAGTAAGACCTCAATATCCTACGCTAAGAACTCTCCAGATCCTGCCATTGCTGGTTTTGCGGAATCTGCAGGGCAGCAAGTTGACAGATACCTCGCAGCGATTGTTGGGGCAAAGACAAGTCAGTTGGGTCCTGCAGCAGCAGGGCAGAAGTGACTCATTGAAACATGGAGGGCGGATGTAAAATGTCAACACCAATGCAGGCGGTGAAAGGATGCATAGGGAATATAATTGAGGCTAGTGCTTTTATTACGCCTATTTTTGAAGCAAGGAGCATCTTTGGGCCAAAAGGGTCAAAACCTTCTGGGCAGGCCGGTAATAACCAGTACACAGCGGATTATACTTTTATTGTACATACACGATACGGCGAGATAGGACTCTTCTTTACAGATAACGACAAAACTTCAGGGCAAGTCGGTTTTTACCAGATAATGGTTGGAAAAGTCCCTGGAGAACAAGTCGTTCACAGCAAGGCCTTGAGAGAGCTGGATGGAGGTACAAATGTAGAAGTATGCGGCGAAAACCGCAGCATTGGCGAAGTTGCTGAGGAACTTATCGCCAAAGCTCTTGAACTCTCCGAGCAACGCAAACCTCTTGGCTTAAAGCAGATTCTCCTGGGCGCCGTGCCTGTGATAGGACCTGTTAGCAGAATCAAAAGGGAAGCGGCATATGAAAGGCACAGCCAAGAGTACGCCTGCATGAGCGCCAGTTTGGCGCACAGCCTGCTGAAAATAGGCGTAGACTCAGAATTTATTCCTCAGGAATATGTTACTCAGCAAAAGGTGAATGAAAATGGTAAGCAAAACGCTTGACGCTATTATGGCGGGAACTCTGGGCGCGTTTATTGGCTCGCAACTTGCAGCGCAAGGCGGCCAGCAGCTCCCGGTTGAGCCACAGCAGGCGCAGCAGCTTTACTCTGCTGCGAAAACCTTGGCTGAAAGTTTCGCTTACAGTTTGCCAATAGCCGTAGGAATCTATGCCGGCTTTAGAAGTATAGAATATGCCGTGCGAAAGCTGATGGGTGGCGGAGGGGAGTGAAAATGTCAGGAAGCTTTTATGGAAAGAATGAATACGAAAGTGTAGCGCCATTATTTTTTGGGCAGTTAGGAGGAGAACTAAAAAACTTTGGCTACGCTTTAAAGCATTTGAAGCCGATCTCTAGAAGAATCCCAAAGGATTTGATGGCACAAGCAGCAGGTAATTTGGAAAGGATGCTTGGCGAAGCGCAGTTTCCTGCGCCAACGAGGACCGATGGGAAAGTCGCCGTGTTTGAAAAAAGAAGCCGTTTACATTTTGCCACGGTGGAAGCGTACTTAGGCGTAGCCCCTATTGACGAAAACAACTGGATAAAATACGTTGGTGTGCGGTATGACGAGGAAGTTGGCGTGCCAAGGTTTAGGGTGCCGGTAGGGTTCTTTGTGGCGCCGAATCCGCTTTTCATGCAAGATTATGTTGTCCATGCTACGAAGCATCCTATTCAAGAAGGTGCTAAGAAGGATGCTTATTCTTTCAAATCGCCTGATGAAGAAGCGCGAGAGCATGTGAAGAGGGTGATGCGCTTGCTAGGACAGGCGCGTTTTGCTATTGGAGCTTGGTACGGAGGTGAACAGGCATGATTAAGAGAGCAATACCTGGACAAGACCTTACAAGGGTCCTCAAAGTGCAGAGCCAACGCTGATACCCAATGCGCCGAACCATAACAGTCCTGATTACCCAATGCCTAAGCGGCCTAAGCTGCCTGAGGGTTATAGCCCAAACAGGCCTGTTGAAGCTACGCCTGTCGGCATGGACGAACTCATTAAAAAGCTCTCCAGTATGCCGGATATGCCGGATCAAGAGTTCTTCGGTATCAGGGAAACAGCTCAACTTCTGGGTGTTCAGTATAATACAGTCCTTAAACTGATAATGAATAGTGGAATAAGGGCTTACAAGATTGGTGGGCAGTGGAAGATAACAAAGAATGACTTTCGAGGATATCTTGAGCAGCACTCCAACCAGAGGGGCGAACCAGAATCCGCACGGCCTGAGTCGCCGCTTGAGGCATTGCTTCACGACCTTGACGCAAACGACCCTGAGGATTACAGGTTCAGGCAAGAGCTTGACAGCTACATCGCAGACAGGTTGAGCGAAGTTTCTCAAATGCACCCCCTGTGGAAGAAAAGGTACACCAAGAGGGTTGTCAGTGAGGAAGTAAACACGCTGCTTGAAGGCAGGTTCGGGGTTTTGGATGATTCGATAGGGACAGGCTCTTCAACTCAGAGGGGCAAGCCAGAATCAGCGCTGCCGAAGTTACTGC
>JACPIJ010000063.1 GCA_016188145.1 Candidatus Woesearchaeota archaeon
AGGAGATTGCGTTTTCCGACCATTACGTTTCCAAAGGCACGGCAGCAAGGCCAATAGCAGCCCCTTTTTATCTTCCTAAATCGCTGCTGCGAAAAAACGATAACATCCTGATTGTTGACGATGTGATAAGGGCCGGTACAACATTTGATTCCCTGATGAGCATCTGCAGCCAGGCAAAAGCCAACGTCGTTGGCATATTTGCCATTTTCATAACAGCTTCCGCCTACAGGGAGCTGAAAAAGTCCAATAAGGTGCATTACCTTTCGCTTATAGAAGGCTGAGATGCTAAAATCTAAAATGCTGAGTCAACGCCTGATTACTTCAGCTTAATCAGCTTTGCCGTATTTGTTGCCGTGTCGTATACCGCTATGCTCATCCCTTTTGTCTTCTCGTTCGTTTCGTCAACCAGTGTTCCAGGATTCAGCCACAGCGTTTTCCCCTCGTTTTTGACGTGGGCAACATGAGTGTGGCCTGAGAAAACGGCATCGTAGTTCCCAGACTTCAGCGCATTCTCAACCAGCTGGGAAATATGGCCGTGAGTCACGAAAATCTTTCTTCCGTCAGCAGCAATTTCCATCTCTTTATCATGATATCCTATAAAGTTCCCATTTCGTTGCCTGTGCATATCCTTGTCACCATCGTTGTTGCCGAAAACTCCTTTAATCGGGCATTTTAATGCGGAGAACCTTGCTGCAGAGAATGGCGAAACCCAGTCACCGCAATGAATTACCAGCTCAGCTTTTTCCCTGTTGAAAATGTCTATGGCTTCAAGAATCCGCAGCCGCTGGTCGTGGGTATCAGAGATTACGCCTATCTTCATGTTTAACCGCCCTGATGAAATCCTTTGCGTCTTTTTGCAGCTCTTTTGTAATTGCTTCAAATACTATTTCGTCATCAACAGTGCCATACTCATGCGCGATTATGTTTCTCATTCCCTTTGCCTTCTTTAGCTTTGCGCACAGCTCATCTGTAATTATTTTGTTCTCTGCAAGGATATCGAAGGCGTCAGTGTCGCTTTCAGGCATTCTCAGCTTCCTATTTTTTATTGTCAGGAAAGCCAGGTCAGTTAATGCCTCAATAATTCTTTCAGCATACCTCTCGCATGCAGCTTTTTTCTCTATGTTTGACCTGTATTCCTTAACGCTTTTGGGAACTATCCTTCCAAGCTCTTCAAGGAATCTTCTCAGGTCTTTTATTTTGTCCTTTTCCCTCATCATGCCCGTCACGCTTTAGCGCCGAATACTTCCCTCAGCCTTATGAAGTAACACTGGTCTTTCAAGTGCGTTGTTGTGAAATTTGTGTTATCATAATCAGCTGCCTTGTAAAGGATTTTGTGGTTCCTTGCAATCTCCCGCTTTACCTTTTGCGGCAGCGTGTTGAAAACCTGAATATCCGCTTTTTCAGGCAGCTGCCCTGAAACCCTTATCCTGAACCGTGTGGCTTCTTTCAGCGAGATGTCAGTCCTGAAGACAACGCATATGTCAATGTCAGACCTCGGCGTGAATGTGCCGTCCGCAAACGAGCCGAATAGCAGTATTGCCATGGCTTCGCTGCCAAGTTCGTCCTGCAAAATCACCTCTGACGCCCTTCTGATTATTTCTCTGTTCTCCTGGTTCTTCCTGAGCTTAAACTCGTCTTCAAACCTGCTTGCATTCCTGATAAATTCGAGCTTAGGCTTTATATCTCGGCTCAGCCTGTTCCTCTCTGACTGCGTTAATGCCCTTCCTTCAAGCTGCTTTACAGCTATCTCTATCTCTTTCCTTCCAAACACCCTCCTGGCGTTTCTGTCCCTTATCAAAAGTTCTTTCAGCATTTTATTCACTATCTAGGTTATTTTAACCTATAAAAAGGTTATTTTTAGCTATTTATAAGCTTTTTGTTTTTCAGAACGCCCTTGCGGTCAGGTCAAGGTCCCTATCTCGGAGTTCAGCTTTTGTACTTCCTTCACCGCAGCCGAAACGTAATCGCTGCCACCGTATTTCTCGTAAGCATAGCTTATCCCGCTGCTGCTGTTTATCCTGTGAATCCGGATATCGCCGCCGTTCTTCCTCAAAACCGCTGCAACTTCCCGCGCGCTTCCTCCCTGCGCCCCAACGCCGGGGATCAGGAGCGGTATCTTCTTATTGGCGGCAGCAAAAAATTTTGTTATCTTCTCCAATTCCGCGGTATTCGTTGCCCCAACGACAGCTCCAACGCCTTCGCGGTGCCATTGCGCGACTTTGGCAGCCACTTCCATGAACAGCTTCCTCCCTGTTTCAGTGCCAAGCCGCTGCA
>JACPIJ010000064.1 GCA_016188145.1 Candidatus Woesearchaeota archaeon
GTATGCTAAAGAAGGCGGCAGAAAGCTCAAATACATTTATGACACTTACAGCACAAAGATAGTTATCACGGGCTCCTCCGCAAGCGCCTTGTCTATTCAAAGCATGAAGTTCCTTGTCGGCAGGCTGTTCGTATTCAACCTATATCCTTTCTCTTTTGATGAGTACCTCAGTTACAAAGACCCCAGACTGTATGAGCTGTACAGAAAAAGGAGTTTGGCGAGTCTGACAAAACCAGTCATAGAAAGGATTTTGCCGCACTTTAACGAGTTCTGCACCTTTGGCGGATATCCCCGTGCTGTACTGGCTGGCGACAAGGAAGAAAAAGAGACTGTACTGAAGGGCATTTACAACACTTATTTTCTAAGGGAAATCAAGGAAATCCTGAACCTGCCGGAGGACTACAAATTAAGCAAATTGATAAGCGCATTGGCGCTGCAAATCGGGAACATCATAAACTACAACGAGCTGTCGGACATAAGTGCGTTTAGGCACAAGGAGTTGCTGGGCTATATGAATGTGCTTGAAAAAACATTCGTAACAGTCAGGGGGCTGCCTTTTTACACCAATAAGAGAACAGAACTTGTGAAGTCCCCTAAAATATTCTTTTTGGACAATGGTCTTAGGAATTTTGTTGTCAAAAATTTCCAAAGCATTGAAAAGAGGCAGGACAAGGGTGCTTTGTATGAAAATTTTGTTGCCTCAGAGCTGTTAAAGAAAGGCATTGACG
Source organism: Candidatus Woesearchaeota archaeon (assembly GCA_016188145.1). Classification (GTDB taxonomy): domain Archaea; phylum Nanobdellota; class Nanobdellia; order Woesearchaeales; family UBA10216; genus UBA10216. Next base: position 729 of record JACPIJ010000064.1, read on the forward strand.
TAAGGTTTTGGAGGACAAAGTCAAAGGCAGAAGTTGATTTTGTAATGGAGAAGAAAAGCAGCATTATTCCGGTAGAAGTAAAGTCAGATTTAAAAAAGCCAAAATTCTCAAAGTCTTTCCTGAGCTTTATTGAAAAGTACAAGCCGAAAAAAGGCTTTGTTCTTTCAGAGAAAATTTTTAAGGGCACAAGAAGGGTAAAGTTTATGCCAATCTTTTTGATTGGGAAGGAGGCTTGAATGACGGATTATGAGAAATTAGGACTGAAGGCAGGCATTGAAATTCACCAACAGCTCGACACAAGGCACAAGCTGTTCTGCAGCTGTCCCACCGCTATAAGGGATGACAAGGCAGATGTTGTGATAAAGCGCAGGCTGAGGGCTTCTGCTGGCGAGACTGGCGAGCTGGACGTTGCTGCAGCTTATGAGCAGCTGCGCGGCAAGCACTTCATCTACAATGCTTATAATGACACAGTCTGTGATGTTGAGCTTGACGAGGAGCCAATCCACAGCTTGAACAGCGAAGCTTTGGATATTGTCATTCAGGTTTCGCTGTTGCTGAAGGCAAAAACTGTGGACCGGATACAGGTGATGAGGAAGACGGTTGTTGACGGCTCCAACACCTCCGGCTTCCAGAGGACTGCGCTGGTTGCAATGAACGGGAAAATAATTCTGGATGGCAGCAGCGTTACAATCCAGACAATATGCGTTGAGGAGGAATCTGCAAAGATTGTTGAGAGGACAGCTGCTGCCGACACTTACAACCTTTCCCGACTGGGCATTCCGCTTGTGGAGATTGCAACCTGTGGAGATTGCAACCGGTCCTGACATGAAAACTCCTGAAGAAGTCAAGGAAGTTGCAGAGTACCTCGGCATGGTCCTGAGAAGCACAGGAAAAGTCAAGCGCGGATTGGGCACAATCAGGCAGGACGTCAACGTTTCCATCAGGGAAGGAGCGAGGGTTGAGATTAAGGGCGCACAGGAACTGAGGCTGATTCCAAAGCTTGTGGAATACGAAGCACTAAGGCAGAAAGGCTTGGTTGAGGTTGCTGCTGAGCTGAGGAATAGAAATGCCTCTGTTGGGAAAGCTGTTGATGCGACAAAGGTGCTGGAAAACTGCGCGTCTGAGGTTATACTTTCAGTCACTGTGAAAGGCGGGGCTGTGCTGGCAGCAAAGCTTTCCGGCTTTAAGGAACTGATTGGGAGGCATTTCCTGCCTGAGGGCCAGCCTGTTGTAAGGCTTGGAAAAGAACTCAGCGGCTACGCAAGGGCTTATGCAGGCGTTGGAGGCGTTGTCCACAGCGATGAGCTGCCAAACTACGGCATAACAGCTGCTGACGTGGATAAGGTGAACAGGTTTTTGGGCTGCGGAGACAATGATGCGTTTATCATTGTTGCTGCAAGCAGGGAAAGTGCTGAGAAGGGAATAAAAGCCGCTCTTGAAATGGCAAAGCAGGCAATGAAGTGCGTTCCTTCCGAAGTCAGGAAGGCAAACGATGACGGCACAACCACTTTCCTAAGGCCCATGCCAGGCAGTGCGAGGATGTATCCCGAGACTGACGTGCCGCTTGTTGCGCCGCAACTGGAGGGAATAACGCTGCCAAGGCTCCTTATCGAAAAAACAGCTGATTACCAGAAGCTAGGCCTTTCACCTGACCTTGCAAAGTCAATTGTTCGCAGCGACTATGCAGAGCTGTTTGAGGAGCTTATTGGCAAGTTCCAAACCCTCAATCCGGCGTATATTGCTGACACCCTAATGAGCTTTGCAAAGGAAATGGCAATTCTGGGAGTCTCTGCCGAAGCTGCGGCAGCAGTAAGCGATGATTCGCTGAAGCAGGTCTTTGCTGCAGTGAATTCAGGAAAGCTGGCCAAGGAATCCGTCGTTGCTGCTATTTCATCTGCTGCGAAAAGTGGCAAGCTGGAACTGGGTAAGTATGCCCTGATGTCTGATGCTGAACTGGAAAAGGAGCTTAAGGCAATCGTGGCTGCAAACAAAGGCATGCCATTCAATGCGCTCATTGGAAAGGCCATGGAAAAGCTCAGGGGAAAGGCTTCTGGCCAGAAGATTGTGGAAAAGCTTAAGACGTTGACAAAGTAGTTGTTTATTTTAATTAAGAAAAAAGAGGTAGCAAGGTAAATGTTGCTGTACAATTTGGCAGGGTTTGTGCTTGCTGCCATTGTCATGGTGAGGGCCGGCAGCTACGCAGTCCAATTCATCTCAAATATTGCAAGGGCTGACAAGCTGAGCGTTTTCCTAACCAGCTTTTTGCTCATAGGCGTTGTTTCGTCATTCCCTGAAGGGTTCATATCCGTTGTGTCGGCAATAAAAGGGGAATCGTCCCTTGGGCTTGGGACTTTGCTTGGCGGCAACATAGCAGACCTGAGCCTCGTAATCGGCATAATAGCTGTTGCTGCGGGAAGCATACGGATTCACAGCAAAGAGTTTGCCCACGAGTTCTGGCTTGTTGGGCTTGTCATGCTGCCCATACTTTTCAGCCTTGACGGCTCAATAGGCAGGATTGAAGGCCTTGCCCTCATGGCTGCATGCTTCATGTTCATTTTTGGCATGCTGAGGGAGGACAATGCCCTGTCCAAGCTGACGCGCAGCCCTAAAGGCGCTGTCCTGAAAAACCTCGCCCTGTTCATCATAAGCAGCGCGGTTGTTTTGCTGGCTGCAAGCTTTGTTGTCAAATTTGCAGAGAACCTGGCTTCAGACTTCAATATGCCCCTTCCTCTTGTTGGCATAATCTTTATCGGAGTCATCACGACCCTGCCTGAGCTCATGTTCTCCCTTGCATCCCTGAGGAAGCACCTTGACGGCCTTGCGCTGGGCGACATATTCGGCACAGTCATAATTGACGCCACGCTGCTGGTCGGCCTTACCGCGCTCATCAACCCGATAATCATAACCGGCATCAACATAATTACCCTGGCAACCTTCTCAGCGCTGACGGTTTCAGCAACCATCTACTTCCTGAAGCCTGGCAAAGTCTTCACGAGAAACGAGGGCGTGCTGCTGATTCTGCTGTACGTGCTGTTCGTTGCAACCGAACTCACCACGTCGCTACAGTAGTTTTTGATTGACCATTTTTCTAAAAAGGTCACGCTGCAATAAGTTTTATAAAGCTGCTTAAAACACGTTTCTTGATTGACCTTCTTTCTAAGAAGGTCATGCCTCCGTAGCATAGTAGCTATTGCGCTTCACTTGTAATGAAGAGGTCGCGAGTGCAACTCTCGCCGGAGGCTTTCAATAATTCGATAAAATTATATAACGCCAGAATTTTTCACTTCCCATTATGGGCCTATTTACTACTAAGCCAATTGAAGAGAAAGAACATCAAGAGTTCAAAAGCTTACTTAAAGATAAGAAAGTAGAAGTGTCTCCTCATGCACTAGATCATCTTAGCTTACAACAAAGAAAGGTTTTTAAAGAAGATGAACTTATTTCCATGGCAGAAAGAGAAACTCCAAGAAGGGCATACCTGCAAGCAAACGGCAGATATTCGGCATATTACAGAAAAGAAGACGGATATAGAAGATTAATTTTTGATATTGAAATGCAGAAAGCAGTTATAATAACATTTATTGACGTTAAGGAATTGCCAAGGATTAAGCTGTGAAAAATGGAATCTACAAATAGACATTTAGAAGGACCAGGAGAAATTTCATACGATTACAAATATGATACTTTAGTTTTCAAAATGAATAATAGAAACTACAAACATTCTTTTGAGTTTCAAAACTTCATTGCTGATATAGATGATAAAAATTTTATTACAGGAATAAGAATTTTAGATGCGTCCAAGATTTTTGATACTAACAAATTAGTATTAAAGGGAATCATTAAAGGAGGATTTAAAAGTAGATCAGAACATAATATGGTTACTATTACTTTTAAATTCATTACTAAGATAAGAAATCGAATATTTCCTATTCTAAGTGAAAAAGAAAATTTTACTCAGCAAATAACAGAAAATGCGCCAATTAAGATGCCTGATTCTCTTGTTGAGGCTCCATTAGTGCCTGTCGTAGTTTAATATCCGCCAGCTCTGCGGTCCTCCGAGCCCTTTGTAAGAAGTTGCTTAAATACTGTAGCTGGGCAAATGTCCAGTGCTAACTACGAAAATCTCGGAAAATTTTCGAAGAAGGCGTTTTTACGTATAAAAAGCCCTCGGAAGGATTTAAAGAAGCTTTATATTTGGAACTATGAATCTTTTTGGTTTACCCCAGAGAAGAATCAAAATGTCTCAAACACGAGAACAGATAAGGGAATATCTAAATTCGAAGCTACACGAACGCAAAAAATACATAAATTCTCTAATTGTTTCGGCAGATTGTCAAAATAATTGTTTGATAAGAGCCTTGAAGAAAAAGGTTATTTGCAATTCTTGTGATTTAAAAGTTAACAAAAAACTCACAAAACTTTATGCACAACCTAGTCAGGATTTTGAAGATGACATTTCTCAAATACAGGTGATGGCTGGTTTAAAAGGTGCTTTTAGAGGAGGAAAGAGATTCATGCTTGGCTTTGGTTTCCCTGTACGTTCTTTCCGTAACCTGTCAAAAAGTAAGAAAAGGTTAAGAGCCTATAAGGCCATAGTTGATTTTATCCTTAGAGAAAAGGGAATTAGTGAGCTGTAAGGTTAGCGTTTGGTAATCAAAAGCTATTTATAAGGCAAAAATCGGCTTTCTTATATGCCTGATGAGCCAAGAGAATATCACGATTCTAAAATAGATTTCCCTTTATGTATTAAAAACAGAAAGGAAATTATGAAAACAGTTATTATGAAATTTCTAAATGAAGATGGTGGCTATTGGCAGAACGGAATAAAACACGTTATGAGATACCGATATTACGTTGAAACACTTAATGATGGACGTAGAATCTACCTTTATAGACCTGCCAGACTAAACAAAGGGATGGACTTTCAGGTTTATCTTGAAAGAATGGATGGAAAAACTGACAAAATGCCGAGTCATAGCAACATCTTTGATGATTTAAAACTAAAAAAACAAGAAAACCCCAAAGAATATGCTGGACTACTCATAGCAATTAACAAAGTATGGCACTGTGAAGAGCCGAACGATGTTTTAAAAGATTTTACTTTTTCATTTAAAAGAGGATTACCTGTTGATGCCTTGCTGAAAATCCTGAAATGGTTATTTATAGAACAAGATGTCACTTATTGGAATTGGGACGGTAGAGCAATGCTCTTTAGAGCCATCAGTAATTTGTGATTACTATTTCATTTATTTTCCCTCTTTTGGTGCCAATACGATTTATGGCTCTTCTCGCTTTTACTGTGTGAATCTTGTATCCTTCGTAAAGTTCTCTAATGAATTGGGTATCACTATTGCTTAACATTAACAAGCACCCCCTTTTATCAAGCTGTTGAAATTCTTTTACTAATTGTCTTTGTTCTTCCTCCAAGAAAGAATCCTTTTGATAAGACGTAAAGCTGGCAGTTTTTGTTAATGGAAAATAGGGCGGATCCATATATACAAAATCGTTCTCTTTTGCCCGCTTCATTGCTTCGGCAAAATTAGCCACCAATAATTCCGAATTCTGCAATAGTTTTGAAGCCATCCTCAATTTAGTTTCTTGGAGTATGGCTGGTTTCTTATATTTGCCAAAAGGAACATTAAATTTGCCTTCAGAATTTACTCGGTAAAGTCCGTTAAAGCACGTTTTATTTAAGTAAATAAAAATGGCTGCTTTTTCCAGCCCGCTTTTCATAGTGTTGAATTGTTCCCTTTGCTTATTGAAGTATTCTCGGTTATTGTCTTTGTCTCTGTGTTCTCGCAAAAGCGGTATAAGTTCCTCTACATGATCCCTTACCAATTTGAAAGTATTAATTAAGTCCTCATTAATATCAAAAAGAAAGCTTTGCGATGGGCTAAACTTCTGTTTTATGTTAAAGAATACTGCCCCGCTACCTAAAAATATCTCAAAAAATCGGTTAAACTTTTGCGGATAAAGTTCAGAAAATTGTTCTAATAACTGGGTTTTCCCGCCAGCCCACTTAACAAACGTTGGGTTTTCTATCTGTTGTTTTTCAGTAACAAGATACTGTTGCAGGGTTGAATTCATTTTGTTCCTTTTTCTCATTCTTTACCTGCTAATTCTACTCTTGACTTGTTTTCTCGCATTATAATCAGTTTGTTGCTTTTGGTTTCGGCTTCCAGCTCATCACCTTCTTTCCAGCCGAGTTTCTTTATCAAGTTGCCTTTTACGACTATGACGTATTTGAAGTATTCTTTGTTATTTACAGTATCGGTTTTGTGCTTTTGTAATCGCATAAACGCCTTTGGGTACCCTTCCTTTATAAGCTTTTTGGTACCCGAACATACAGATTTCGGTTTAATCATTCGGGTACCCAAATATTTATATACTTGCTTGGGTACCCGATATGCTATGGAAACACGAATAAAATGCGTCTACTGCAAAGCCAGCCACTACATCAAATGGGGAAACCGCAAAACAGAGAACAGGGGAATAATCCAGAAATACCATTGCCTTGACTGCGGAAAATACTTCACTAATGATGATGGCTTTTACAGGATGCGAAACAGTGAAGAGAAGATTACGGCAGCCATTGACCTTTACTTTTCTAACCTTTCCAGTAGGAAGGTCAGAAACCACTTTAGAAGGCACTGGAACCACAATGCAAGCCATATGAGCATATTGGATTGGTGCCGAAGATACACCCTCAAAGTCCAAAAGTACGTGGCTACAATACAGCCACAACTATCAGGACAGTTCTATATGGATGAAACCGAAATAGATAGAGGTAGGGGAAATGATGTTTTTTGGTGCAACGTGGACTGGGGAACACGATTTATTAACGCCACGATGTATAGCCCTCACAATCAAACAGTAGAAGATGCTGCTACTTTCCTTAAAGCTACTGTTGCTAAAGGACTACCGAAATATATTCAAACAGATGCAGGGGCTTTTTACCCGCAGGCATTTCAAAAGACATTTTACTCTAATAAAGTACAAGGTTTGACTGTAGAACACCGAATACAGAACTACCACAAAACAGGCAAGCACAACGTCAGGATTGAAACTGTCTTTATGAAGGTAAAAGATAGGGTAGATGACTTTAGAGGATTAAAGGCGTTGTGGAGTGCGCCGATACTAATGCAGGGAATCATTCTCCAGCATAACTTCATAGAAGCACACACAACAACTGGAAAAATACCTGCCGAATTAGCGGGACTTTCTCTTAATGTCGGACTGAATAGGTGGCTTGGTTTGATAAGATTATCTGTCCAGAATAGAAAAGAATAAATAGTCCATTAATAGCTAATAATAGCCATGAACAAGAAACCGCAAAAAGCGGACATAACTTTGGTCTTTGAACAACTTAAAGCAAATATGTTTCTTGAGAAGAAAGTTGGGAAAAATAATAGCACGAGTGGTAAGATTTCATTACCTAAAGACATGATAGGTAAAAAGGTATATGTGGTCTGGCAAGCAAAATGAAAGCTTTTCTAAAATCACATATAGAAATGGTTGCGGTATTTTTTATAGCAGTAATTACATTCATTATTACGTTTATTTTTAGGAATGAATTATCACAAATATTTTTCACAGATTCGATAAACATCAATGAATACTTAGTAAATTTATCAGGTACTTTATTTGGTCTCGTCCTAACAGCCTATGCCATCTTTTTCGGACTTGTTCCTTTATTTAATTCTTCCTTCAAAGACACAAAAGCATATAGAAAAATAAACTTTAGATTCTTCATTACCGCCATCCTGTCTCTTATTATTCTTATAACCAGTTTTGTTTCTCTTTTCATAAACAAAACTTACCTGACCTCAATACTCCCTTTCCAGATCTCAATATTGACATCAACAACTATTCTATTTTTCCTTTTAGCAACATATCTTTATCTGATTTTTAACAATTCGAAGGTCTTAAATAAAAACTGACCTGTTTTTCTCGTAGTGATTTATCGCTTCCTCGTAAAATTCCTCAGAATTAACCCTTCTTTTCACCGAATCATAAGTCAAATCAAGATTAAATGGAAGCAGATTATTGTTGAGTAGGTCATATTTCGCATTTTCTCCCTCAACAATCAATGACTTTACAATGTTATCTTTTTTCAATAATTCAATTCTTTCTAACAATTTCTTTTTATCAAGGCGTTTTCCCCTTTTAGGTTTTACTGTTATCTCGATATATCCTTGCTTTTCTTCTGAACCAAAAGAAGTTAACAAATTAATAATATCCGAATTGGTATCACTTTCAAAAGCCGAAATGTTTGCATCGGCAACCTTCACAAAAATTGACTTTGATAAATCTTTCTTGAATAATTCGATAGTTTTTAGATTCTTAATTGGGTCTATTTCAAATAATTCTTTTTCTTCTTCGTCATCGTTTTCTTGAAATCTTTTATACAATATATTGAGGTACTCAAACAGCGTGGGTGCAAGGCTTCTTGCACCATCATAATTATATTGCCCAAGAATGCGCTTATCTGCCAACACCCACACAAAATGAGAGGTTTCCGTAATATCCTCTTCTGGAAGCAAAGGAATATCCCTCTCGGTTGCTTTTTTCTTATTCAACACAGAAGGAATCCGTCTTCTTAATTTAAGAAGTCTTCCGCAAACATATTCCTTCACTAACTTATCAACAATTAAAACTAAAGTATTCCCGTCACCATAAGGAACTTGATTCTGAGGAATATTAGCCTGTTCAAATTTTGTCTTTAATGAGATGGCGGTTTGCCCCAAAGGATCTGTAATTTCATATACATGACCTCTGATTGTCTCTTTTGTTCTTACCATAAAATCGCAAAAATAGACTATTTGTTTATAAACCTTCTGTCATAGAATCGAGAAGTCACCAAACGTTTACTTTACAGCTCAGGAATTAGCAAGATTCAAAAGGGCAGCGAAATCATCCTATATCTAGCTTTACACTTAAAGGATTACTACAACGTCATAGATTGTGATAATGTTGCAAAAAGTCTGTGCGACGCATTTCAAGGTCATCTATATGAAAAGGATAGCCAGATTAAGCTACTTATTTGTGAAAAATTCAGGGCTAAAAACAAGATAAATGAAGGAGTTGTAGTTGCGTTTAGGTAAAAATTATAAACTCCCTTGGTCGCCGCTGCTGCATGGAACAGAACAGGCGTTATGCCTTGTGGCTGACTGGGGTTATAGTTGCAGTGTTTTTTCTGCAAATAGTTTTTCCTTCTATTACGGCTAACTTCAGGCTCGCTTCGGCAGATGTCTGGAGCAGGCCGTGGACATTGCTCACCGCAATATTCCTGCACGGCAGCATTGTACACCTTCTTTACAACGGCTTCGGCCTTGCGGTGTTTGGCAGCATACTCGAGGAGGCTGTTGGCTCAAGGCGCTTCCTCATGGTGTTTTTTGCAACAGGCCTTGTGTCAAGCGTTGTGTCAACATTTTTTTACAATGCGGTTATTGGGGCCTCGGGAGCTATCTTCGGCATAATGGGTGTTGTGACAGTTCTCCACCCAACCATGACCGTGTGGGTTTACTACATACCGATGCCGATGTACATGGCAGCGGTTGTCTGGGCTGTTGTTGACCTGTTCGGCTTTGTAGTGCCGCAGGGAATTGCAAATGCCGGCCACCTTGCAGGATTGGCAGCAGGCGTTGCTTCAGGCTTTGTCATCAAGGGTAAGAAGCCACTAAGCTTCGGCAGCAGGGAAAATAAAAGGGCAAGGGCAATACTGACTGCAGAGGAGTTTGACAAGTGGGAAAAAGAGCAGATGGGGAAGAAATGAAAAGGTTTTTAAACAGCAACAGCGTTTTTTATAGTCAACAAGAACAGTAAAATCAGCAATCAAACAAAAGAGAGGTGATGTCGTTAATGCCAACAGCCGAAGTTGTAATAATGAATCTCCTTGGCGCTGCTTCGTATGCAGGAGGCGCTTATGTTGCTGTCCAGTATGTGCTGCCAAAGGTTAAGGCAATCGCTGCCGAGGTCCTCCGCTACCCAAAAACAGCTGATGCGCTTGTTTTCCTGCTTTCGGTTCTGGTTTACATTGCGGCTGCGCAGGGCATCATAAACAGGGTCCTTGGGCTTGGCTTCACAGGGGTTAGCTACATTAATGTTGTCAGTCCTGCTATTGAGGTGGTAAACGGGCTTGTGCCCATTGTGAGGACGCTGTTGATAGGCATAGGCATAGTGCTTCTGGCTGAAAGGGTCAGGCTAAGGGCCTAATTCCTTTTTCTTCTTTTTTGTTGTTTTTACCGATTTCCTGATTCAGCAGGCCTCCTCCCTTGAAAAGATTTTTATACCATCCACCTATCGCGTGGCTTGCAATGGCGAAAGGCGTAAAGAAAAAATACGATGCGCTCACGAAAAAGCACAAGCTGCCGGGCTTTGAGGAGCTTGATGCCGAGTTCGAAATCAGCGAAATAGAGCCTGACGGCTCAGTCCTGCGTGAGGTAAGGAAAAAGATTGCAGACAAAATAGGCCTTGTGTGCGGCACGGTTGAGCAGGTGCTGCACCCTGAAACAAACCTGGCGGACCTTTACGAGAGCCGCGTCCTGGATGAGCAGGAAAAGAAGGAGCTTTTTGAAACGTACAAGAAGCTCATGGCAGCAGAGAGAAAATGCGTGGAGCTGTTCATAAGCAGCGACGAAAAGCTTGATGCCGCTTTCATAAAATCGTTCTCAGCCGAGTGGAAAACGTTAAAGCTGCAGCTGGTAAGGCTCATAAGGAAGCTCAAGGAGTCTTGGGAGAAGGAAACAGACGAAGGCGAAACTGCCGGTTACATGGGCTAATGCGAAGTTCTTAGGAACCCATAACCTGCAGCAAAAACGGCGCCACTTTCACAAACAAAAACATGTTGAACACAAAGTTTGTTCCCTCATACGGCAGGTTCCACATCAGATCCCCGCCCATTAGCTGGGTAAGCGAAAACATCGTGACATTATAAGCCAGCACAAGCGTGACTCCCAGTGCAGTTATATTTGCCGAAGAAAAGATTGCCGCTGCCAATGCAATTAGCGAAATCGTGAGCATTGACAAAGGCAGCTTCTCGTCAATCCTTCCGATAAGCACTTTCCCGAGGAATGTTGAAGCTACACCTACTGCAAGCCCTGGCAGAAAGCCGTAAGCAACGGCGGCAAGTACCGTGGCAAGCTTGACCAGCTCAAAATTAACAGGGGCAACAAAGTAGTTAAAATAAAAAGTTGAGAATGATGCAGCCGCTACCAGCAGGGGGATTATAAAAACCGTTTTTACGGGTATGCCAAAAAACAGGGAAACCAGCAGCAGCGCAGCTATGGCAACGAGCATTTTGCCTTTGTTGTCGCGCAGGAAGCCGGCAACTGCCTCAAGTTTCTTCGCCATCCACAGCCTAGCTTTTGCAAAACTTTATTAACTTTTGCCAAACCAATAGTCTTGCGTGCCTGTTGTGCCTGTAGCTCAGCCCGGAACAGAGCGAGGGGTTCCTAACCCCTAGGTCCAGGGTTCAAATGACCTCCAATTCGCCATTGGCGGAATTGCGTGTTACACACGACTTGGGTTTTAGTGAAAAACGAAAAGGCTTAAAAAAGCTTAAAGCAGTAAAAGGTCTGAATTTCCCTGCAGGCACGCTCATATTTTTATATTCGGATTATTCAAAAAGAGGAAAAGAGGATTAGGTTAATGAAGAAAACGCTGGCAGCAAATTTCCTGTCATTCGTAATAGGATTCGCCTTGTTCGCCTTGGTCATAAAGCTGGCAGGGCTGGAGAACGTGCTGGGCGCAGTCAAGGGCTTCTACCTGCTTTATTTCGTCCCTTTTATTGTTGTCAGCGGGGCACTTTTCTGGGCAGCCACTTACCGCTGGAAGATAGTGCTGTCCGGGGAAGGGGTCAATGTCCCATTCTGGACCTTGCTGAAGTACAAATTAGTTGTCTTCAGCATAAACTATTTTACTCCAGCCGCTCGCCTTGGAGGCGAGCCCCTTAAGGTTCTGCTTCTTCAGAAGCAGCGGGTAAAATCATCAAAGTCATTTGCTTCTATAGTTGTAGACAACTTCTTAGGGATGGGCTTTGATGCTATTGTGGCTGCCATAATCCTTATTGCAATTGTTTTTACAACAACTAGCTTTACAAGCCATGTCAAGGAGCTGTTTTTAATGACAGGGCTTTCATCACTGGCTCTTGTCGCATCCATATACTTAGTCCTCGTCAAGAAGAAGAAAAGCGTTTTTTCTTACCTGCTTGAAACAGCCGGCAGGTTAACTGGCACGAGCAAGCATGAGTTCTTCATGGTTTTGCATGAGAAGGTTTCAAGGGCGGAGTTCTACATGAGGGAGATACTGGCAAAAAGGCCAAAACAGGTGTTCCTTGCGCTCTTTTACTCCTCTCTTAGCTGGCCCCTCACACTACTGCAGTACAAGCTTGCGCTGCTTACAATTGGTTTTAATGCCTCACTTGTGCAGATACTGCTCAGCGTGGTTGTGGTCAGCTTTACAGCGCTCATGCCCATACCGGCTGCACTTGGGGTGCAGGAGGCGGGCCAGTTCTCTGCTTTCAAGCTATTTTCAGCCAATCCCTACACCGGCATAGCCCTCTCGCTTGTCCTTAGAATCAAAGACCTGATATTAGTGCTGCTATCCTTCCTATTCATTTCGAGCGAAGGAATAGAAGTCTTCAGGATTGCCAACAAAAAAATAGCACGGGCCATTAATGGCATTAATAACAAAAGAAACAGCAGGAAAAAAAGAAAATCGAAGAAGTCAAAGAAGTAAAAAAGCAGCGCTTATATGAACTCAAACTTCTCGTGGAACACCTCTTCCGCAGGCAGGAATGACTTGAGCTCAAGATACTTCTTAATCATGCCCTGAAGCCTGTAAGCGTCCTGGTACAGCATCTTGCGGTTCTCCTCTATGTTCTTCTTTATCAGCCTGGTCCTGAACCAGTAGTCAAACCACCCGAGTATGGGCGTCTTGCTTACGTCAGGCATTTCAATGTAAGCCTTTATCAGTATCCTCAGCTCTCCAAACTGGACCTTCTCCTTTTTGCCATCGCGCATTATCTCCATGTCAACAGTCTGGATTGCGTTCCAGTCAATGTCCAGATGGTGCTTGTAGAAGGCTGAGCCAGCTGTCCCGACGTTAACAGGAAGCTTTTGCGTGCGCCACCAAATCCTGAACTCGCGCTCATTCGGGTTCATGGTTGTGCCCTTCTTTATCCAGTAGAGTATCTCCATCCCGGAGTCCATGCTTCGGTCGCCCTGCGAGTCAACATACTCATTTTCCAGGAACCACTGCCTCGTTGCCCTGTACAGGGGCTGCATGACCCACATGTCCCTGTAAATAACCTCAAGGTTTGGAAGCCTTACAAACGTTGGCATTTCAAGACGCACCGTTTCTCATTTTTTCGACGCAACAGCTACAGCTATCTGGCAGCAATAAGGGCACAAATCGGGCAGAGCCCGATTGTGCATTCCGCTCTTCGCGGAATTGCACTGATGCGCCCTTATCAACCCTCGACAGCTGCTGCACAAGCAACAAAATCCTCAATATCCTAAATACATAAAATCCTATACTGGAATACCTTTATTGTAGCTGATTGTTTATAAGCTTTTTGGAAGAATTTTTAAAAAGCCGCGCTTTAGCTGCGACTATGCTACTCGGCCTCGTTGGAAAGCCTTCGTGCGGAAAAAGCACATTTTTCAAAGCCCTCACGCTGGCTGAGGTAGCGATAGCCTCCTACCCGTTCACGACGATAAAGCCGAACAGGGGAGCAGGCCACGTCAGGATTCAGTGCGCCGATACAGACTTTGGCGTGCAGTGCAACCCAAGGGAGGGCTACTGCCTCGGGCACAACAGGTTTGTGCCTGTTGAAGTGCTTGACGTTGCAGGGCTTGTTCCTGGCGCCCACAAGGGCAAGGGGCTAGGCAACCAGTTTCTTGACGACCTGAGGCAGGCTGATGCGCTTATTCACGTTGTTGATGCATCAGGCAGCGCAAACGAAAAAGGCGAGATTGGAAAGCCCGGCAGCTATGATCCAGCTAACGACATAAGGTTTCTTGAGGAAGAGATAGACCTGTGGTATTTTGGCCTTTTGAAAAAGTCGTGGGAGAAATTTGCCAAGGTTGCTTTCCTTGAGCACAAGAAGCTTGCCGAGGCGGTTGCAAAGCAGTTTTCAGGGCTTGGCGCATCAGAGCCGGTTGTTGAACGGGTTTTGGAGGAACTCAGGCTTGACGCTGAAAACCCTTTGAAGTGGTCTGATGATGACCTGAAGGCGTTCGCAACCAAACTCAGAAGGCTGACAAAGCCTATGCTCATAGCTGCCAACAAGTGCGACCTTCCAGCAGCTGCAGAGAACATCAGGCGGCTGCAGCAGCAATTTCCGGATTACAGGATAATGCCGTGCAGCGCAGAAGCCGAATTGGCATTGAAAGAGGCGGCAAAGGCAGAACTCATAAAATATATTCCAGGCGGCAAAGAATTTACAATCGTTAACGAGCCGCAGTTGTTGCCGCAGCAAAAAAATGCGCTGGACTTCATTAGAACTAATGTGTTGGATGCTTATGGCAGCACCGGAGTGCAGCAGGCAATCAACGCGGCAGTGTTTGACCTGCTCGGTTATATTGCGATATTTCCAGGAGGCGTGAACAAGCTCGCTGACCAGTTTGGGAGAATAATGCCGGACTGCTTTCTCATGCCGCCAAAAACAACAGCAATTGACTTTGCTTTCAAGCTGCACACAGACTTTGGCAAGAACTTCATCAGGGCGATTGACGTCAGGAAGAAGCTGCCTGTCGGCAAGGACCACGTGCTTCAGAGCAGAGATGTTGTTGAGATTGTGAGCGGGAAATAGAGAAAGCTTTATTTGTAAGTATTGTATGGCGAAAGTGAAATGAAGTCGGAACAGCATTCTACAAAAATCAAAGCTGTTGAGCTTTACAAAGGAAAAAAAGTAAGCTTGGGTTTAGGTGCTAAACTGGCAGGAGTTTCACTTGGCAAATTCCTGGATCTGCTAAAGCTGCACAGTGTAGACTTAAATATCTCAAAAGAAGATGTTCAAGATGCTCTCAATGCGGCTCGAAGAATATTGAAATAATCACTTTTTCGCCGCCGCAAAGCTCTTTATCAGGTCTATGATGTATTTGCCTTCTTCCAGCTGGTAGATTACTGGCTCGCCCTTGAAGAGCCTCACAAGGTCTATTTCGTATTTTCCCGGCTTCGCAACCCTTATTGACTCCAGGTCAAGGATTACCGGCTCATTGGGCTCTCCTGTTTGGCCTACGATGTCAAGGACGTCCTGCTCTATCTGGCCCTTTTCCTTTTCAGTCAGGTTCGTAACCATCTGCTTCGCTTTGTTAAGGCTTTCGTTCCTGATGTAGAAGAACAGCTTGCCG
This sequence comes from Candidatus Woesearchaeota archaeon, assembly GCA_016188145.1. GTDB lineage: Archaea > Nanobdellota > Nanobdellia > Woesearchaeales > UBA10216 > UBA10216. The sequence goes on from JACPIJ010000064.1 coordinate 16,085, forward strand.
CCGCACTTGCAGCCCTTCAGCAACTCGTCTGAGCCGTCTCCATAGAACGTGTTGCACCTTACGCACTGGTGGGGCATTTTTTACCTTAAGGCTATTGTCACTCGCAGCCGCGGCATCTGTTGCAGCTTATTTTTTCTTTTTCTTACCTTTCCGTTCTTGCGTGAAAAGCTGTATCTTGTCAGGGTCCTTCCTTATCTCCTTTATCAGCGAGGCAGGCCCAAGGATGGTGAGCCCCTGTCTGTCCCCAAGCAGCATCTCAGCTATGTTGCTTTTCAGCTTCCTGCCAAACGTTGCCGTCCTCTTCTTTTCAGGATAGACCACAGACACCTCAATGCCCTTGAACCGCTCGTTTATCTCTTCCATGGTCCTCCTGATGAGCTCAGCCTCCTCTTGCTTCTTGAGCCTGCCTTCAAGCACGACTATCCTCTCGTCCTTAACCATGCCAAGGAGCTTTTTGATGCGCTCGTTTGAGGTTAGCTCCTCAACCTCCTCGTAAGGCACGAATTGCAGCGTCAGCATTTCCTTTCTCACCACTCCTATTTTACCAAGGCAAACAGCGCCTCGTAAAACTTGTCCATGTTCTTTCCGTATTTTGCCGATATCCCGACAACGTTGTATTGGGGGAATGCGGCTTCCACTTTCTTCATGTCCGATTTTTTCAGGTCCATCTTGTTTGCGACTATGAGGACGGGTA
>JACPIJ010000013.1 GCA_016188145.1 Candidatus Woesearchaeota archaeon
ATCCAGCGCAGGCTCATGCTTATCGACAGGACATTGTTTGAATAACGAAGGTGAAGCACTAATGAAATCATCGGTCTTTGTCAAGATAGACAGGTACAGGGAGATTTATGATGTCATAAACCAGATAAAGTCAAAGCTGGATGAGGCAAAGCAGCTTCTGAGGAAAGTAAATGAGCTGAAGGGCCAGGAGGATGCCGAGCTCGCGAGCTGGAAGAGCGAGCTGGAAACGGTTGAGAAGAAGCTCTCCACCATAACAGAGGCAATGACAAAGCCATGAAAGCAAGAAAAGAGGCCAAAACGCAGAAAGGGGAAGAGCTTCTGTACGTCGGCATAGACGAGCCTATCACACTAAGAAGGGCTTTGCTTGAGTCGTCAAAATCACTTGTGCACCTGCTTAAGCAACAGCAGAGCCTTAAGCAGCTCAGGGCCTCAAAGCAGAGGAAGGTGGAAGAGCTCAGGGGGCTTGTGGTTGAGATTAACGAGCTGACAGCGCAGGCAAAGCATCTCATGCCACAAATGGAAGGGCTGAATTTGCCGGCAGAGGAAGAGGAAAGAAAGCCAAGAACAATCAGGGTTATCAGGGCAGGTGCGGCGGCTGCAACGCAGCCAAGGAAAACCATGCCTAAAATAAGCGCCCCGACCATCCACATGGAAAGCCACGTGGACAAGCTCGAAAGGGAGCTGCAGGAAATAGAGAAAAAACTAAGGTCGCTGTGATTCTGAGATTAAGTTTAAATACGCTCGGCAAACACACTCATAGCTATGCGGGGGTGCCGCAGCGGTCAACCGGGGCAGACTCAAGAATCTTGAGTAACGAGAGCAAAAGCTCGATGACGTGGGCAATCTGCTGGCTTAGTGCCTTCGTGGGTTCGAATCCCTCCCCCCGCACCATTTATAAAAAATAGAAAAATGCAAAGGGAAATAGTAACGCTAACGTCTGACTTTGGGAAGCAGACTCAGGGAATCGGCAACATGGAGGCTGTCATTTACAGCATAAATCCCGAGGCAAAAGTCATACACCTGATGCACGGCATCCCTGCTTTTGACATCTTTACGGCAGCAAGGACAATGGAAACAGTCTATTATATGCCTGTTGGCTTCCACGTGTGCGTTGTTGACCCCGGAGTTGGAACAGGAAGAAAAGGAATAATAGTAAAAGCGAAAAGAGGCGACTATTTTATAGGGCCCGACAACGGCTGCCTTCTGACAGCTCCACATCTCCTTGGTGGAATTGAGAGGGCTTTTAAGATTTCTAACGAAAAATACATGATAAAGCCAGTATCCCCAATCTTCCATGGCAGGCACGTTTTCGCACCGGTTGCGGCACATTTATCTTTAGGCGTTCCAATTGAGGAGTTCGGTGAAGAACTGAACCCGAAAAGCCTTGTCAATGCGCCATACGAGGAAGCAAAAGTCCAAAACGGCAAAGTAAAAGCAACAGTCATAAACATAAACCATTTCGGCTCCTTTCACTTAAACGTCCTGCACGAAGAGTTTGACAAGCTAGGCCTGAATTTCGGAGATAAAGTATCCATAAGCTTCGGCGGTAAGAAACTGGTTGTGCCCTTTGCCGGGACGTTTGGAGAACTGCCCAAAGGAGAACCCCTCATAATGAAAGATGACTATAGAAGGGTCGAAGTTGCCATAAACATGGGCTCTTTTGTGGATAAATATCCAGTAAAAGTTGGAGATAAAGTCACATTAGAAGCTGTATAAGACGCTAACTTTATATAAAATAAGCCATTTCTAGACAATTATGAAGATAAAGGAACTAACTCCGAGAATGGGCAATGTTGAGCTGGTTGCAGAAATAGCGGATGCGGGCGAGGTAAGGGAGTTCAACAAGTTCGGCAAATCCGGCAGGGTTGCAACGGCAAGGCTGAAGGATGAAACAGGAGAGATAGAGCTTTCGCTGTGGAACGAGCAGATAGACCAGTTCGGGAAAGGCGACACAGTGAAGGTTGTCAATGGCTATGTCAAGGAGTATCAGGGCGAGATGCAGCTTACGACAGGCATGAGGGGCAGCATAGAGCTGGTAAAAAAAGGCGAAGGGCAGGAGAAGCCAGCAGCAGCTAAAGAGCCTGAGCAGACAGAAATACAAAAGACAATACAGAAGCTCGCTGTTGACGAAGAGCGAATAGATGAAGATTGATTCTGTTTTAGCACTTTTTTTCAGTCATAGTTGTGGCTGCAGCAGCAAAGGCAAAGTCAGCTTGTCTGTGTTTTGTGCCGACTTTGCCTAAGTGTTGCTTAGGTTAGCTTCTTCTCCCCACGGTAACCGTAGGGGAGAGAAGCTAAGTCCGCAGGACCAAAGTCGGCTTACACAATTAACTTGACTTTACCGCAGCAAATAAAGTTTATAAATAGCCACAGATGCCGCCATACTTGTAGGGAACGTAGCATGACCTTCTTAGGAAGAAGGTCAATCAAGAAACGGGAACGTAGCTCAGCCTGGGAGAGCACACCGCTGAAGCCGGTGGAGTCGCCGGTTCAAATCCGGCCGTTCCCACTCAAACTTCAAATATTATCCACTATTTTTCTGAGAACTTCCAAGTATTCTTTTTGCGAAATATCATGCTTTGCTCCCGGAATTATAACCAACTCACTATTCTTAAGTTTCTTCTTTGCCATTTTAACCCTTCTAAGCAACAGCGGGTATTCTTTGCCTCCTGCAACGAGAACGGTTCTGCAATTTACTCTTTTAACAAGTTGGTCGAAGCTGCACATCTTGTAATCTTCCAACCTCTTTTTTCCTACAAATTTCTTCCACGATTTTTTCCAAAGCTGCACATCTTCTTTAAAGGCAGGTGAAAGGGAGCATAAAATTGCCGTCTTTATTTTGACTTTTGTAGAGGCTATAAGAGCAATAACTGCCCCGACTGAAAATCCTAAAACGTATGCTTCGCCACCGCCAAATTTTTGATGCGCCCTCATGAATTGTTCAAGATTATTTGACAAAGTCGCACGTTTCCACAGCATACTTATGATTATCGGCTTTATTCCTCTAAATCTGAAAAACTCAGCTATTCGCCTGTAAGGCTTTTCCCTGCCTGAGTGAGGATAGCCTGGGATTATGTATGCGACTTTATCCATGAAAACTTAAGTTAGAACGGCTTATTTAAACTTAATCACACCTTCAAACTCACGACATTGCTCATCCCGTGCTCATCCATGCTGACGCCGTAAAGCGATTCGCCTTCTGCCATTAGGGCGTCGTTGTGGCTGATTATTATGTATTGGGCTTTTTCAGAGTATTTCTTTATCAGCTTGGCGAGCTTTTCGCTGTTGCGCTTGTCCAAGGCTGCGTCGACTTCGTCAAAGATGTAGAAGGAGGCCGGCTCGTAGTCCTGGATTGCGAATATTAACGCGAGGGCAGTCAGGGTTTTCTCGCCTCCGGAAAGGCTGCGGATGTCGAGGAACTTTTCGCCGGTGATGCGGACTCTGATTCTGACTCCGGCTTCAAAAGGATTCTCTTCATTTTCAATCATGAGGTGGGCCTCGCCCTTGGTTGAAAGCTGCGAGAAAATATTTGCAAAGTTCCGGCTGAGGACAGTGAACGTGTTCATGAAAAGGTCTTTCTTCCTGCCTTCGATTTCTGCCATCATTTTCAGGACATCATCCTTCTCCTTGCCAAGCTTGTCTTTCTTGTCAAGAAGCTCATTGTACTGCTTCTCAACATCGCCGTAAATCTCAAGCGCCTTGAGGTTGACGTTGCCCATCTCAATCACAAGCCTTTCGAACCTTGAGATTTCGCTCTTTAGCTGGTCTTCTGAAGCGCCTTCAAGCAGCTTTACGTCAGAGTATTGCGAGAATTCCTCCTGCAGGCCCGCGAGCTCGGCAGAAATCTCTGCCTTTTTTATGGAAACGTTGTTTACCTTGATTTCAGAGGTGTTAATCTGCTCTTCCTTCCTGATTATCTTTTCCTCGTCGGACTGTATTTCCCCCGTAAGCCTTGTGCGCTTGGCAAAAAGCTCCTTGTGCCTGGCCTGGAACTTTGCAGCCTTTGACTCGCCTTCCGACAGGTCTTTCCTGAGCCTTTCAGCATCCTTGATGAGCTTTTCCTTTTCTGCTAAAAACTGGGCTTCCTCCTTGTCAAGCTGCCTGAGGATTTGCTGAAGCTTGGACTTTTCCTGTGAGAAGACCTCGTTAATCTGGACGTCGCTCGTCTTTGACTCGTTTTCAAGCTGCTGAATCTTCTCGCCGAGCTCCTGCTTCTTTTTTTCCAGTGCGTTAAGCTCCGCAAGAAGCGCCGGGTTCCTCAGGCTGGTAATCTGCTCCCTCACCCTCATCTTTTTGGACTTCAGCTCCGCAACCAGCTTGCTTTGCTCCAGAAGCTTATCCTCAAACTCCTTCAATTTTGCTGCTGCTGTTTTGAGCTCTTCCTGAAGCTCCTGCTTCTGCTTCTTTGAAACGTCAAGGTCCGAGGACTCAAGGTGCAGGCTGCGCTCCATCCTGATTACATCTCCTTCAAGCACAGCCTTCTGCTCCCGCAGCTTTGCAATTGCGGCTTCAATGGCTTCCTTTTCTTTCTCCAGTTCAGAGGTCTCGGCTGTCAATGCCTCAAGCTTGTACTCAAGCTGGGCTGCAACCTGGGCTTCCTCCTCGTCAACAAAGCCGAATGCCTCCTTCTTGCTTTCCCTGAAGCCGCCGTGCATGGCTCCCGAAAGCTCTGCCAGGTCGCCATCAAGGCTTACCATCCTTGCCCTGCCGATGCCGATTTTCCTTGCAACATCTATTGAGTCAACAACAAGCGTGTTGCCAAAAACATAGGAGAATGCAGGCCTGAACTTCTCGTCAAAGCTTACCAGGCCAAGCGCCTTGCCGTGAACTCCCGGCTGGCTGAGAAGCGCGTTCACATCAGAACGGTCATCTGCCTCCTTTATCTTGTTAAGAGGGAGGAAAGTGGCTGTGCCAATCCTCTTTGACTTGAGGAACTTTATGCATTCTGCTGCCACCGCATCAGTTTCGACCACGATGCTGTTAATCCTTGGCCCGGCTGCGGTTTCCAGGGCAACGGCGTATTTTGTTTTTACCTTGCCAAGCTGCGAAATGGTCCCGAAAACTCCCCTGATAGACTTCTGGGAAAGGACCGACTTGACGGCAAGGTTGCCAAGAATCCTTTCCTGAATTGCCGCTTCCTTTGCCCTCGCTTTTGCAACCTCCTCTGTTAAGGCTGCAATTCGCTTGCGGTTCTCGCCTATTTTTGCTGCGGTTGTCGAGTCCCTGGCAAGAAGCTGGTTAAGCTCAAGGACTGCTTTTTTGAATTCAGTCCGTTTCTGCTGCAGTTCGTCAACCTCTTTCCCGCTTTCCTTTTCAATAGTCTTAATCTTGTCAATTGAGGAATCAATCGTGTTTATCCTGAACTCGAGCCTGTCCTTCTCCCTGAGAAATGCCTGCTTCTGCTCAACAAGCGACTGCAGGAGTTGCTGCTTTTCATCCGTCTCCTTATCAAGGGCGCCGAGCTCGGACTCAATCTTGATAAGGTCTGAGGACTCAAAGGAGCCGCGAAGCTTCTCAATATTTGCAACTATCCTGTCGCGGTCTGCTGCGAGCTTCCGGATTTGGGCTGCAACAGAGGCTTTTGAGCCTTCAAGCTGGGAAATCCTTGATTCAAGCTCGGCAAGGTCGCTCTTTAGCTGCTCCCTCCTTGACTGAACCTTTCCAATTTCCCCATCAACCATGGATATCCTGTTGCTGCCTGTGCCTATGCTGACGCGAAGCTGCTCAATATTCCTGTGAATAGCAACCTGCTCCTGCTCGGCCTTGTGCTCGAGCTCTTCAGTAAGCTGCGCTGCCTCTTCCTTTTTCTTTGCCACTGCAAGCTTGAGCTTCTGGATATCTTCTTTCAATCCTGTAATGTCCTTCTCATTTTCTGAGATGGCTTTTTCCACATCGGCTTTTTTGGACTCTCGCTGCCTTATCTGAAGATGCACGAAGGTTGCCTTGTTTGACCTTATCCTGTCGTTAAGTTCCTTGTACTTGAGGGCCTGGTCGCGGTCGTGCTTGAGCTCTTTCAGGTGAGTTTTCCTCTCGCTCAGCAGGATTTCAGCTTCCTTCAAACGGGCATCAACCTTTTCAAGCTCGGAAAGGGCTTTCTTCTTCTTGTCTTCATAGACTGTTATGCCAGCTATCTCCTCGATGACCTGCCTTCTTTCCTCGGCTGACATTTCAACAAAATTCACGATGTCACCCTGGAGCACAATGTTGTGGCCCTGGGGGTCTATTTTAGCCAGGGCAAGAAGATCAAGAATCTCCTGCCTTGTGCTGGCCCGATCATTAATGCGGTAGGAGCTCTGGCCCGTCGGCTTAATTATGCGGCTTACCTTCACCAGCTGTTCAGCGTATGGGAACGTTTTTTTGGCATTGTCAAAAAAAATGCTGACCTCTGCTTTGCTTGCCGGCTGCTTCGTTTTTCCGCCGTTATATATCAGGTGGGCAAGCTTCTCAGTGCGGAGCTCTTTGCTGCTGATGCGGCCAAGGACGAAGCATATTGCATCTAGGACGTTGCTCTTGCCGCTGCCGTTTGGGCCAAGCACAACAGAGAAGTTGCCGTCAAAAGGCATTTCAGTTCTTTTAGCGAAGGACTTGAAGCCGTGCAAAACGAGCTTGGAAATGCGGGTCATAACAAAGGCAACCCTGTAAGGGGCTATTTAAATTGTTTTTGTGTGCTTATTCACGGATTTCCGCTGCCAACTGCTCACAAACATTTAAAAGTAGTTGTGGCAGAAGTTAAGGCATGAAAGCTGTTGAGAAACTGCTGGAAGACGTTAAAAAAGGGAAAAGGCCCACGGCTGCTGAAAACTCTGCAGTTAAAAGGGTTGCGGTAGAATTCGTAGCAAAGCTTGACAGGGCGCTCAAGGCCTCAAAAGCCCGGGCAAAATCAGTGGTAGGAGGGTCAGGAGCCAAAGGGACATGGCTCAGGGGCATGCACGACATAGACGTGTTCGTGTGCTTTGACTATGAGATGTATAAGAAGAAAAGCGGCGAACTCAGCGAATTTCTTGCCAAGGCAATGAAAAAGGCGTTTCCGAAACACGAGCGGCTGCATGGCAGCAGGGACTATTTCCGGGTTCGCTACGGCAACTACAGCTTTGAGCTTGTGCCGATACTGAAGATAAAGAAGGCAGCCCAGGCAATGAACATAACAGACGCCTCACTGCTTCATTCTGACTGGGTAAACAGGCAGCTGCAGAAACCCAAGTCGCTGATGCGACTGGGCCCAATCGCAGAAAGGCGATTTGGGAACAGGAAAGCAGGGCTGGACGACGAGATAAGACTGGCAAAGGCGTTCAGCATAGCGCAGCGCGTTTACGGCGCAGAAAGCTACGTGAGAGGCTTCTCCGGCTATGCCTGCGAGATCCTGACAATCTATTACAGCTCTTTTCTCAAGCTGATGACAGCTGCAGCAACGAAGTGGAAGAAGAGCATTGCTGCCGGGAAGAAAGTTGTGATTGATGCCGGGAACCACTACAGGAGAAAAGACCCGCTAAGGGAGCTGAACGAGGCGAAGGTGCAGAGCGAGCTTGTCGTCATAGACCCCGTGCAGCCGGACAGGAATGCGACTGCCGCGCTGGGCAACGAAACCCTGCAGAGATTTATTTCAGCTGCCGCAGGCTTTATTAAAAATCAGTCAGGAGAATTCTTTGAAAAGGAGGAAGTCACTGTAGAAAAGCTGCGGCAGAAGGCAAAAGGAAAAAGGCTTGTGGTGGTTGAGGCAGTGCCTATAAGAGGCAAGGAAGACGTTGCCGGGGCAAAATTAGTGAAGGCATACCAGCACATTCTCCAGCAGCTTGAAAAAAACGGGTTTGAGCTGGCAATGAGCGGATGGGAGTGGGACAAGCATAAGCCAAGCATTGCCCTGATGTGGTACGCAACTGAAAAAGGAGAAAAAGGCGAGCCGAAAGCCGAAATACGGGAAGGCCCTCCATTAAGCAATACCCAGCACGCTGAAAAGTTCAGGGACGAGCATAGCACGAAGGCGGGAAGGGAGCTGTTTGAGAAGAGAGGAAGGCTTTACGCAAGGATAGCGAGGAAGTACAAGCAGCCGCAGCAGCTGATAAGCGCATTGGCAGCTGGCGATGCTTACCTGAAAGACAAGGCACAACATTACGCTGTCAAAAGCTTTGAATAATGCGAAAATGAATGCTGTTTTGCTTGTGGCAAGCTTCTTTTTTGACGGCTACGCTGTAGGCATAATAAAAAGCATTCAAACGCCGGGCCTTACCGGAATTGTTACGCTGTTTGACAGGCTCTTTGTTTGGATTTATCTTGCCCTTCTGGCAGCAACCACCGCAGTAATTTTGAAAAACAAGCCTATGTCGGCTGCTGCCTCCAAGTCTTCCCTCTCCGGGAAGATGAAAGAAAACAGGGCCAGAGGCATTTTCATACTTTCTGCCTCAATAATTACGACAATAGCAACGGTTTATCTACTGAAGTTAATATTCCAAAGGGAAAGGCCGGATGGTGCTTTAGTGAAAACACTGTTTGGCTTAAAGGATTATGCCTTCCCGAGTGCGCACGTGGCAACTGCTTCGGCAGCAGCCTTCTCTTCACCGGCAGCGATGAGGATTCCCTGGCTGGTTTTTACAGCGGTGGTCCTGTTCTCAAGGCTTTACCTTAACGTGCATTTCCTGAGCGATACAATGGGAGGGCTAATCATAGCAGCAGTTGTTGGGTGGTTTATGAACGGCAAACTAAAAGAGAAACTGACTGTGGAAGACATGACAGAGGTGAGAAGGCAGGTAATGCATGCGCTCATTGGCGTGGCAATAGCGGCTTTTGTCTGGAAATATCCTTCACTGTGGTATTTGGTTCTTGTAGTTGCAGCTTCTGGCCTAGCATTTTCTTACCTAATAAAATCTGCTGCAGCTGCAAAGCCCAAATCGTGCTTTGCACGATTGGGCCCAGTCGACTGCTGTCGACTTGGGAATACTGTACTTAAAAAAATGTGGAGTTTAGCAGTTGCCGCGTTGGGACTAGTTGAAAGGAAAGAAACCATTCAGAAATTTCCCGGAAAAGGGGCGATAACGCTCTTTTTAGGCAGCGGAATAACAGCTGCGATTTTTGAGAGGGAAATGGCCGTTGCCGCAATATTAATACTGGCAGTCGGGGACTCCGTAAGCCACCTGGCAGGAAGGCTTATCGGCAGGATAAAGCACAAGCGGCCTTTTATTGAGAAAAAGATGGTTGAAGGAACTGTTGTTGGCTTTGTTTTCGCAGCTGCTGCAGCTGCAACGATTTTGCCAGTTTGGATGGCAATTTTGGCGGCTGCGGCTGGCATGATTGCTGAAGCGCTTCACCTGAGAATTGGCAAAATAAGGATTGACGACAACTTGAGCGTGCCGCTGGTGGCTGCAGCTGTGCTGTTGGGTGTCAAGGCACTGATTTAGGCAACATCTGTAATGCGCCAAACCTTATCGCCGGATACAACAACAAAGATTTTCACGCCAGAAACAAGCTTCGGGTTTTTGGTTACGGGAAGGACTGGCACGCTCTGGAAGGTTTTGGGGTGTATTACCTCAAGATGCGGCTGGACTTTTGAGACAACCGCCCTGACCGCCTCAAGCTTATCTGCATTCCTTACAACTTCCTTGTAATCAAGCTCCGCATTCCGCAAGGTTTCAAGATTCATGCCGCTTACAAACCGCTTTGTAAGGGCAGTAATCCTGAAAGCGTTTTCGCCAAGGAGGATTATATCTCCTGGACTGCAAAGCCTTTCAGGCTCAGGTAGAAATCCCAGCCGTTTGTAACCTTTTTCCTCTTTGAGATGAAAATCTCCCTGTTATCTGCAGCTGACGACTTTACCGCATCCTCCACGGCCACGATGACAGCAGGGTCAGGCTCCCTGAGCTGGAGTATTGCCTCGAAATACTTAGCGTGCTTCTGCTGCTTTGGGGCATGCCCCCTCAGCTTAGTTTTCCCCATAACAAACGATAAAAGCGATACCTTTTTATTTGTTGCGGAGACATCGAACGGTTCACAATGGCGGCAGCTACGAAGACGGCAAAGAAGATTGCTAAAAGGCTGTGGAAGTTTCTGTGGAATGACAACAGCGTGTGGAGCTGGATTTTTAATGCTATACTGGCATTTGTCCTAATAAAATTCGTTGTATACCCGGGACTTGGGCTGGTTTTGCAAACAAACCACCCTGTTGTTGCGGTAATAAGCGACAGCATGGAGCACCGGTCAGAGTTTGGGACGTGGTGGAAAACCATGGAACAGTTTTACACGAAACATAACATCTCGGAAACGCAATTCGCGAGCTTCAGGATGAGCGGGGGCTTTAGCAAGGGCGACATAGTAATACTGAAAGGAAAGAAACCTGAGAAGATAGATGTTGGCGACGTAATAGTTTTTGACGGCAACAGGCCCGAGCCGATAATACACAGAGTGGTAAGCAAGTGGGGATCCAAAGACAAATACTATTTTGCGACAAAAGGTGACAGGAACGCAGGCCAGCGCGATGAGGAAAAGGAAATAAGCCAGGACAGGATAGTGGGAACTGCATGGCTTAGGGTGCCGTATGTTGGCTACGTAAAGATAATATTCACCAGGTTCGTGAACAGCATCAGAGGGAGATAGTAAAAAAATGTTCTGCAAGGACTGCGGCTCAATACTGCTGCCAAAAAAAGTTGGAGAGAAGACCGTGCTCATGTGCGGCAGCTGCGGCTATATTAACAGGGACACTGAGGCCGCAAAGATAACTGAAACTGTGAAGAAGACGGAAAAGAAGGATGAAAGGCTGTTTGCGGCAGCCGAGGAAAAAATAACAGCCCCAATAACCGAAATCGAATGCCCAAAATGTCATAATGCCACAGCCTACTACTGGACAAGGCAGACCAGGGCTGGAGATGAGGGCGAAACAAAGTTCCACCAGTGCACCATCTGCAAGCACAAGTGGAGGGAATATGGGTGATTCTAAACTTATAGAAAAGCTGAGAAGCTCACAGACAGTTATGGTCACCGTAAAGCCTAACAGCAAAAGAAGCGAGGTATGCGGCTATGACGAAAGGAAAAAGGCTTACATCGTTGCGATAGCTGCTGAGGCTGAGAAAGACAAGGCCAACAAGGAGCTGCTTCGGCTGCTGAAAAAGGAAACGGGAAAGATTTTCAGGATAAAAAGCGGGCTGCGCAGCAGAAACAAGTTACTGGCAGTTGATAGAAGTTAACAGGAACAGTCAACTTTTAAGCATTTCAGCTTTTCTTCTCAAAGAACTCTTCCAGGTCGATAACGTCATCGTCTTCGCCTTCCGCCTTTGCGGGCTTCTCTCCCTTCTCTTTGCCCTTCTCCTGCTTCCTGGCAGCAGCTTTCTCTGCCTTGGATTCTTTTTGTTCTTTACCCTTCTCCCTCTGCTGCTCAGCCACCTTTTCAGTTTTTTCTTCCTTCACAAAAAGCATCCTGTAGGCGAAGAATAGGACAACGAGCACTACGAACACCACAGCGCCGTAATACCTCAGTCCGGAAGCCTTGCCTTTCTCTCCCCCCTTTTCACCTTCCGCTTGCGCAGCTGCCACGCTCTCGTTCTCTACCAGCAGCTGCGGGCACTTGCTAATGCCGCCAACAAAGCACCTGCAATCCATCAGGGATTCGTCAAAGTAGCAGTCAAACCAGTATTCCGAATCGGAGCGCTTCGTGCATTCCAGCTCTTCCTTGCACTTCCTGTTCTTGTCCTCAATAACCGGTACCGGCTCAACCGAAACATTTGGAACAGCCTCTACTGAAACGTTTTCTGAAACATTGGTAAGGATAGCAGGGGCTTCCGGGGCAGTAACGTTTTGCGTAATGTTTGCGGCAGCGATTTCCTCGGCCTCTGCCGGCGGTGTTACTTCAACCTCTTCAACAACTTGTTCTGCAACTTCAGTGCCTGGCACTGGCATAGGCTGGGGCTGCGGAGTCACTTCTGCTTCCGGGCCCTTGAAAACAACATACGCAACAGAACCAAAAACGAGAAGGGCAACGATTATGATTGAGACCGCAAGAGGTGAAAGGCCCTTGCCGCGCCTGCCTTCCTTGCTCTCCCTGCTTTCCTTGGCTTCTTCCTCAGCTTCCTCAATGAGTTCTGTAGCAGTTTTTGCAGCAACCTTTGCGGCAGAGGTGCTGATTTTTGCCATTTCCACCCTTGCTGCAGCATCAGCCTTGGATAAAGACTTAATCTGGCTGCGAAGCTCATCAAGCTCTGCCCTAAGCGAGTCATTGGAAGAGCGGTAGTGGGACTCAAGCGACCTGAGCCTTTCCTCGAGAAGCTCCCGCTGGCGCTTCACTTCCTTTTTGGCATCGTTCCATGAATCTTCAGAAGACCTCTGAAGCCTGTCAAGCTTAGAGTCAAAATCGCCAAGCTGGGCAAGCCCTGATGAGAAACGCTCAACCTCCTCCCTCAATTTCGAGATGTCTTTTGCGTGACGCTGCCCTGAAGCCCTTTGAAGCGAGTCAAGCTGCGACTTGAGCGAGCGCAGCTGCTCCTCAACAGAAGAGAGCTTTGACGATAGGGCTGAAGCAACAGCTGCCGGAACAGAGTCAGAAACTGAG
>JACPIJ010000010.1 GCA_016188145.1 Candidatus Woesearchaeota archaeon
AAAGTACTGGCTGCCCTAGAAGAAAATAAGAACTTAAGCCAAAAACCACTTGCCGAATACACTTTGGAAGATCATTTTAGGCAGGGTGAACATATATTAAAAGGCATGCATCTGTTGCTTTCGTGGAGAGAGCTTGTTGGGCACCAAAACTTTCAAGCCTTTGTTAAATCAAACGATGCCATCGCAAAGGTAAGAGGACTAACAGATAATGATATAAAGGAAAATATGCTCAAGTTTACCTCTGGACCTTATCAGGTAGAAGTTAGTGCCATGTATGACGCTGCTGTTTTTGGAAAATAAACTTTACTCACAAACCTCACCAGGATCCAAAATGCCGTTACCGCAACTACATTTCGCATCCCCAGCAAAACAGTTCTCATCAACACCATTACCACAAATATCAGTTGCGCCAGGATTGATTGCTGCATTATTATCGTTACAGTCGGTCGCGCTGCCTCCCAAACAAGTGCCAGCACCAGGACTCCCATACCCATCACCATCCTTATCACTGCACGGGCACGTCGCATCCCCAGCAAAACAGTTCTCATCAATGCCGTTTCCGCAGATGTCAGTAGCACCCGGGTTTATGTTGATGTTGGCGTCGTTGCAGTCCTGCTTGGAAGAGCCAGCGCCACAAGCAACCGCATTGGAATAGTACGTATCACCATCAGAGTCTGTGCACGGACAGTAATCCCCACCACTACAATCATCATCCACCCCGTTGCACTGAATCTCACTTGGCTGGGCAGCGCATGCCCCGCAACTGTTCAAGCTCCAAACACTCGGGTTATTGTCGTTGCAAAGAAGAAACAAGACACGGGTTAGGAGTTTCGCATGCGCCATTTTTACACTCCGCACCAACACCAGTGCACTTTTTCCCGCAGCTTCCGCAATTATTCACGTCAGATGCGAGGTTTGTCTCGCAGCCTCCGTTGCCGTTGCAGTCAGCAGCTGGGTACTGGCAGCTTAGGCAGCAGCTGTATACTCCACCACTAACGCAGTTATGGTTGACAATGTAGTTGCCTATGCACGAAGTACAATACTTACCACTGCCACAGTTCCCATAACAAACCCTGCAAGAGGGAAGAATATATCAACCACCAGAGCGATTGCAGCGAAAGTCTTGTTGTTCATTTCAGTTCTCCTTCCCCACAACGTGAGCGTCAAGACGGCCTTTCATTTTCCAATCAGCCTCTTAACAGCCTCGTAAAATGGATTGTAACGTGGCCCAATATCTTCTGATTCAACTTTTAAAAAATAAAGTGTTGTAAACCCGTCTTCGCGCTTTATGGTTGCGACTTCTTCAACTATTTTTTCAAGGTGGTTGTCGCTCAAAACTACATCAAATTTATTCTTAACATGTGCCTGCAACAGTTTAACGTAATCTTTTCCTTTGCAGTAAATCATTCCAACGTCAACCGCATCAGGTGACGTAAGCGCTGCCAACGTGTTGATACCGCCATAAAAATAAGGGGCACCAGAGTGCTTCACCATCAATCTAGCAAATTTTAAAATATCCTCAAGCCACTCATTTGCTTTGGCAACATCTTCTTTTTTAGGCCTGAACACATAGAAAGGTACATCAATTCTTAGAAATGCATCGGGATCATGTTTATAAAATATGTATATAGACGGGGATTGGTCGCCATTTAAATATACAATGTCTTCGGCGTAATTGGTTAGCTCTGAAAAATCATTATTTAACGGGTTAAATTTTACATACTTGCCCTGTGCAGGTACGAATAATTTTATTTCTGGCGGAATAAAAAGTCTGCCGTCATACTCGCTATAAACCTGATTTAATATCATTGGCAATTCTGACCATTCTATTTTATGAGGCATTACTATTGTAAAACTAGTTGACATTTTTTCCCCTCCATAGTTTAAATTTTTTTAATTCACTACAAAATCCTCTACTTTAGTTATTATAACTCTGAAATGTTCAAAATCTTCTACGTTTTTAACCTTAGAAGCATCTTTATAAAAGTCATCGACAAGTTTAACAATGGCATCATAATCAGAAGCTTTTACCTGCAAATGCAGTACGCTTTCATCCCACATGCCGGTTAATTCCTTGGCAATTTTTAATTCGTTTGACGACTTGTATATCCTAATGGTAACACCTGCAGGCGTTTTTGTCATAGTTTCCACACTTATCCCCATTCTCGTTTTTGCAATTTCTGCAACATAATCCGCACCTGGCGATAGTGGCTTCGGTAGTTTCTTCGCCAAAATAAAATCATTTACTTCTTTCTCTGTCTTAACTAATTTTGCACCCAAGGTATTCTGCGCGTTAGCAAATGACGTTGCGCTTTGGCGTTGTGAAAGCGGTGATTTAATTGTTTCTTCAAACACGCGCCTAACATCGTTTCCGTGATCTCCCGCTTTAACAGCGCTCTCGAGCTCTTGAGCATTTTTGAATTTTGAGCTAAACGTGTCGCCGAAATGTGAAACTTTCTTGCCAAAAAATCTTCTGATATTCTTTAAAATATTAGAAACTTCTTCTACGTTTGGTATTTTGCATGGTGAATTACACACACTCAACGCAGCTTTAAATTCATCAAGGCTGTTGAACTTTTTAAGCACAATATCTGCCCCGCCTACTAGGTCTTCGAAGTCGTCAACAGTGTTAGCAACTTTGTTTATAGTGGCGGCGTCAAGTTGTGACGCTACTTTTTCAGCCGCCTCAACAAACTTTTTATCACCCAAAAACTTCACGGCCTTGTCAGGCTCAAAGTCTTTAACGAGATTTTCAGGTATTACGTTCGTTATTTTTTTCAGGTTAACTACCCTTTCAGCATCGCACCACACCAGGAAGCATTTGGTAACAACCTCATCCGCCTTCTTCGCGCCCCACTTCTGAACCAGCTTTGATTGTTTTGCCAGCAAATCCGTTGTCGCATCAGAAGCTTTCAGCGTCTGCTGGCCGAGCTTGGTTTTCGTGAGGTCGCCAAATGCGGCGTCTGTTATTTTTCCGGCTGCTGTCAGTTCATCAGCGTGCTTCGCAGCAACCTTGGCTTCCGCCTCGCTCAGGCCTTTGAGCCAGTCCTCGTTGTGCTTCATTATCCTTGCGAGGCCCTGTATTTCAGAGTCAAGCCAGTTTTCAATTCCTTCCTTGAGGTATTTCAGCTTGCTCAGCTTTTCAGCTATTTCTGCGCCGAACTCCTCAGCTCCCTTGACGATCTCAAGCTTTTCCATAAGTTTGACAGCTTTTCCTGTCTTGCCCAAGAGCTGGCCAACCTTGAATGTTTTAGCCAGGAAGCTGAATATGATTTTCCCTAATACCACCTGCTCAACAACGTAGCCCGTAACAAAGCCATAAAAGAAACCTACCTGGAAGTGCCTGTAAGGGTCCGGGTTATTGACACGGTCATCCGTGAACAGGTTGATTCTCTCGCCCTTATCAAGGGTGTTCCTAAACAGCGTCCAGACCGTTTCCCCTGGGCTTTTTAAAAGTTCAACCACGCCTGTAACAAGGTCCCGAGCCGCACTCCAGATTTTTTTGATTTCGTCCAAGTGCGTAACGATAAACCAAATGCTATCAATTACAAATCTGACATCATCAAATAATCCTTGCCCTATGCCATAGCCAACTCCTCCAAAAGCGCCAACGCATCCAGCGCCTATGGCGATAAGCGCAGTTGTTTGGCCATCCTTGTCTGTTGCTATGAGTAGTATTCCGTCCTGCATGCGCACGCCGTCGACGTACTCAGCCTTTTTCATGACGTTTTCAAGCGTGACGTTGACAGGATTCACAATAACTTCTGCGCCTTCTGTTTCAAAGCCTGCCGAAGCCAATGCCTGGGCAACGATGTAAGGCTCCTCCCCGAAGCTTGCACTCATGACAGAAGTCACGTTAAGGGAGTTGACAACCAGGCTGTGCGATTGGATTATGCTCCCGCTTTTTTTATACTCCTTCCACAGTATGAAGAACGAAGCCGGAGTTGGAATACACGCAAGCAGGTCCACGCTGTCGCTGGCGAATGTTGTTCCAAAGTTGCTGTTGGCACTTTTCGGGTCAGTCCCAAGAAGCCTTTCGTCATTGTCACTATAGCCGTCGTTGTCAGAATCGCCTGGCGGGTTGCAAATGCACCTTACCCTTTTGTATTCTGAGCTCGTCGACAGGTGGACTGTAATGGAATCGCAGAACGTGCTGTCTGGGCATTCAACTTTCACTGTTTTTTGCCCATAGCTTGTTTCGAAGCTGAGCTTGCCGTCGCTGCCAGTATTGCCCTTGGAAATGCCATCGAGGTAAATGTATGCCCCTTGTATTGGCTTGTCCTTTTGGCTTCCTCCGTAGTAGACGACTTCTGTTGTTATAGTTCCTTTCGGCGCAAGGCTTCCGCAGTCCGCTGCGCAGTTGTTGTAGTTCTCATTGCCCGCGCATTTGCCATTGCCGCAGTATTCCGGCTTCGTTGTTAGGCAGGCGTGGAAGCCCTGGGGCGTTCTGACGTCGTATAAGCTGCCTCCTTCTCCGCAGTAGGGCTTGCCTGATGACGACGGGCAGTCTGAGTCCGAGTCACAGTCGCAGTTTGCCGAGCTGCCGTCAGGAACGCTGCACTTCTGAGGCTCACTGCCCTTGTGGCACTGGCTGTCACTCTCCCACCAGTACGGGGCGCCTGAGGGACAGCACACGGACTTGCCGTTAGGGCGGCAGTTCCAGTTCGGATATTTCGTGTCAAGGCAGTTGCTGTAGGACTCGCTGCCGCTGTAACACGTGCTGCCGCACTTTTTCTGCTTGTCCTGAGGGCACTCGTTGCACTGACCACCCCATGAGTAAGGCTTGCTTGAAGGGCAGCAGCCCTCGTCTGTTAAGCCGTCGCAGTCATTATCCTTGTTGTCGCCGCACATTTCTGACTTTCCCGGATTAATGTTTGCATTGTTATCGTTGCAGTCAGACCCCTTGCTACATCCTGAGCCGTAGCCGTCGCCGTCATTGTCAACGCAGCAAACTCCTTCGTCAACTTGCCCGTTGCAGTTGTCATCAACGCCGTTGCACACTTCTGTTGATGGTTGTTTTGGAGTTACCGGGCACTCTACCCCTGTTTGTGCGCTGTTGCAGACATACGTTGAGGTTGCCTTGCAATTGCCACTTCCCACAGTGCAGCTAGTGCCTTTCAAAGAATAATCCTCATCAACCTTTCCATCACAATCATCATCAGCATTATTGCACTTTTCGGTCTGTGGCGCCTTCGGAGTTACCGGGCACATCGCTCCTGTACCAGCGTAGTTGCAAATATAATTTGAAGTTGCACAGCAATCGCCGTTGCAGGCCGTGCACATTTTGCCATAGTTTGCCGGCTCTTTTGCGCACACGCCGCACACATTGTTCTTGTTCACGCTGGCATCATTATCGTTGCAGTCAAAGCCTTTGCTGCAGCCACTGCCATAGCCGTCACCATCCTTGTCAGTACATGGAGTGGCGCAATAAGCGCCTGAAGAGCCGCAGGTCCATGTTGTGCCGGAAGGGCAGTCATCGGTCCAGCATCCACCGCTGCATAATTTTGCACTTGACGAGCAGCATACTGGCTTGTTATTGTAGCAGTAAATTTTTCCTGACGAGGTATCACAATGCTTGTAACCAAACCCGCACCAG
This sequence comes from Candidatus Woesearchaeota archaeon, assembly GCA_016188145.1. Taxonomy (GTDB): domain Archaea; phylum Nanobdellota; class Nanobdellia; order Woesearchaeales; family UBA10216; genus UBA10216. The sequence goes on from JACPIJ010000010.1 coordinate 5,597, forward strand.
ATTGCGCTGTCACATTCCCACTTCTTTACGCACCAGAATCCAAACTTCCAACAGTTAACCTCACCAGATTTGCAGAAAAGCTCAGGCTCAACATCCCCTTGCGAAAGGTAGCCGTATCCTTGTCCTGTTGGCTGTTCTTTAGTGACTTCGCCATTGCTAAGGTTGCCGGTATTGCCAATGCCGCCAAGCTGCGCTGACACGCTGACAGGCAGCGTTATGAGTAAGAAAGAGACGATGAAAACAACTAACCTTTCTGAAAGTCTATTCGCTTTCGTTGCCCCTCACCCGATTCAACTAAACAGCCTTTTGAAAAAGCCAGCCACCTTCGAAAAAAACGACTGCGATTGCTGCTGCTCAACCGGTTTGGGGTAAGCTTCTTCACTGAACTGCTTCAGGATTTCCGCAAAGTCCTCCTCAGCTGGTTCCTTCCCCTCAAATTTGGCAAATTCTGACTGGTGCTTGAAATAATGCCTGACATACTTCCTGCCAAACTGCGCATCAGACTCCTCCTTTGGCACATAGATGCCTTTATCATCAGCCAGCTTTCTCATCTGCTTAATAAAATCAGCACCGCCATTCTGCTCTATGAATGCATCAATCTCTTCATCAGTAGCTGAAGAAATATCACTGATTTCAACATACCCAGCTACGGGCTCTGAAGGAACCTTTTTTGCAGGAATGATGGGATAACTTTCAGCTTCAGGCTCAGAAGTTTCATTAATGGATTTCATGCACATTATCCCAACCCCACGTACAGCATCCACCTCGCAATCCTTGTTATTATCAACCCCATCGCACCCATCTTCCACTACTTCCGGAAGTATGCATGGCCCGCCGCAGTCAACGCCCGACTCACCCCCATCCTGAATGCCATTGTCGCATGCGGGCAAGAGCGGCTGACCCTGGTCAGACAAAGGAAGGGACATTATACTTTCATAATACTCATTTTTAACTATGCAAGCATCGTTTTCATCAATAACACAATTTCTGTTATTATCAACACCATCGCACAGCTCAGTTTCATTTGTAACGCACACACCACCGCAGTCATCCCATAATTCGTCCTGGTTTTTGAAGCCGTCATGGCAGGTTGGCTCGGCCTGCTGGTTGGCAGAAGGTGAGCCTTTTATCGGCTTTTCGATTGTAACAGTTCCACTGGGTTTGCAGTCCTCATCCACCAGGCAGTTCCTGTTATTGTCTTTTCCGTCGCAGTAGTCCACAACATTAGCCAAAACGCAGCTCCCTCCGCAGTCAACGCCTGTTTCGTCGCCGTCTTGGACGCCGTTGGAACATGGCGGCGCAGTAGGCTTACTTCCAGGGCCTATACCTGCCTGAGCATAAGCGCCAGGTGCCAGGGCCATTGCGAGCACTAACGCAAACGCCACAATAAACAAAATTAAACCCGAGTTCCTTTTCATACAGTCCCCCTCCCTTTCCACTGTTTCACAGCTTCACTTGACACTTTAATTTCAAATCAGCCAAAAAACCTTTTTAAAAAAACCTTCACCTTTGAAAAGAACGACGGCGCCTGCGGCTTTACAACAGATTTTGGAAGATTCTCAACCTTGCTCTCATCATTGATCGGCTTGGAAGGCTGCGGGCTTTTGTCTGCAATCACAGGTGCCGCAGCTTCCCCTTTTGATTGCACACCTTCTACATTCGCAACCTCAACCGGCTCAGGCACGGGAATGGCAGGTACAGCTGCTACCACATCAGAGCTATAAGCAGTAACAGCATTATCCATTGCTTCATCCGGACCATTATAAACAATGTAATCGGGAATAGGGCCATCAGGCATTCTTTCCGGCACAGGTATAGGCTGTGCTCTCAGCTTAGATGTTGCTTCTTCATCAATCACTGTAGCTTTTTGTTCACCACATACATTGCCGTCATCCACCAGGCAATCCTTGTCATTGTCAATCCCATCACAAACTTCAGCATCCCCTGTTACACACACCCCACCACAATCAGTACCATACTCGTTCTGATTCTTGAAGCTGTCATGACAGCTTGGCTCAGGCTGGGCTGAAGCATTATCGCCAAGAGGCAGTCTACCTGCTGGTACACCGCTTACAGGCACAGCATACACTCCGCCAGTTCCAGCAACTCCCTGAGCATAAGCTAATGTTGCCGTAAGCAGCAAAGCAACCGTCAGAAAGGTAAGAATAGCCAATAAACTGCCAAGCTTGTTCGTAGTTTCCACGCCCAAAACACCCCCGCGATTGTTAGCCACATAGTAATCCTCTTTGCTTTAAATAGGTTCCTTTCATGTCTTATATAAAACAGCCAATTTTAGCCTGTAAGCTGAAAAGAAGGCTAAAGCGTTCAGGCTTATTATGCCTTTCCGCTGAAAACACGCAAGAATTACGCCAAAGAAGCAAAGTTTTTCATTAACGCCAGAATATTTTCGGGATTTGTGTGAATTTTCTGAAAGCTTTCGACTAAGACGAAAATTTTTGTTTACGAAAACTTGTAAACGCTTATTTCTTTGACCTTGCCAAAGCCTTTCATGTTCGCCAGCAATTAGGGCACTTTTTTCCGCAGCTTCCGCAGTTATTCACGTCAGAAGCAAGGTTTGTCTCGCAGCCACCGTTGAGGTTGCAGTCTGCCAGAGGACAAAAGCAGCTTTTAGCCAAAAAGAAACCGAAAGGTTTAAATACAACTTATCATTATAGTGATAACATGGAATTGCAGATTGTGAATCCGCATGTTGTGAAGATACTGATTGCCTTGCCAAGCGCACGGGCATATCTTTCGGCTGGGCCTATAAGTGGGTGAAAGAGCTAGCCAAGGCAGGGGTGTTTCAGGCAAGCCGCATGAAGCTTACACTTAATAAGAGCAATGCCATGTATAGATTGACTTTGTCTTATGTAAGGAAAGTCTTTGGAAATGACGCCTCTTTCTACTATTCAGTATTGCCTTTGATGGGCGTCACTTATTGCTTCACCAAGACTGATGCTGTCTTTGTTTGGACAAAGGGAGGCTATCAGATTGGCAGAAGCAAGGACTACTACCCGGTATTCGTCAAGATAAGCGAGCAGGATAGGGAAATTTTTGACTTTTACGCAAACAAGTTAGGCTTGCGCATGAATGCCGGTGCCGGGGTTTTTTTCAGGCCGGAGTTTGTCAGCACGTTTAAGGTGGAAAGGTGCGAAAACATTCCGGTGGACCCATTGGAAGCTACAATTGCCTTCATGAAAAAGCATTTCTATAACTTCCAGCCCGCGTTGGAAATGATACAGGAAATGTACGGAAAAGACTTGAATGTCCACTACAAGGAAGCAGGTGTTAACTGATGTTTGGCAAGTTCATTGAAAGGGAAAACCAGATTTTCGAGGTTCTGCAGCAGTTTGTGACCGCAGGGCTGGAATTTGTTACTATAGGAGGATATGCTGTTTCCGCGTACAAGCACAGGTTCTCTGTAGATGCTGATATAGTCGTGAAACGAAATGGTTTAGGAGCATTCGTGCAGATACTTGAGAAAAACGGCTTTGTGAAGACAATCTCAAAACAGTTGGAAAATGCTTATTCGTCAGAGTTTGCACGTTACGAGAAGACAACAGAGCTTCCTGTAAGCTTTGATTTGCTCATTGATGGCATGGGCGTTAGGCAGACAAGCGCCGCATTCGGCTATGACTTTCTTAGGAGTCACTCTGAGAAAAGGGTTGTGAAGGGAGTGGAAAAGGAGGTTACGTTGCTGGTGCCGGGCAAAGAGATTTTAATCGTCTTGAAGCTGCACGCTGGAAGGGCAACAGACCTGCGTGACGTTGCCGCCCTATGCAAGGGCATAGACCTTTCGCTCATT
>JACPIJ010000003.1 GCA_016188145.1 Candidatus Woesearchaeota archaeon
AGTATGTTGATTGTTGTATGGGTAAGGCTTATACGCCTATAAAGGCTGAGGCGAGTGTTCCTTCTGCGAAGAATGTGGTTGTTACCAGGAAGCCTGTGGTGTATAAGGGCAGGTTTGTCAACATGGTCATCGTGATGTTCAATAAATAAGCGGTTGTTTGCTTCTCTGGTTTTGTCTCCCTACTAATCCCTGTTGCCCCTGCTGAAAAGTTTGACAATCTCTCTGACCAAGGCATCAAACATGGAGTCCCTGATTTTTCCAAATGGCTTGATTACCAAGCCTTTATCCAGGTGCATTATTTTGTCAGCACGTATTCGGCTTCTGAGAGGGAGCGTTCCGCTGATGAGATCTTCCCGGTTTATTATGATGCCTGGTGTTTTGAGGCTGAGATTTGAAGTGACAGAGCATGCAATGATGTCGTTGTTCGCCCTGTTGTATTCGTCATTGGAAACAATGAGCGCCGGCCTGACCTTGCTGTCCTCGAGATTGGAATAGGGAAACCGCACCCATACCAGCTCCTGCTGCAGCATGTTACGCCTCTTTCCCCTTTTTGAAGAATTTCTCCCAAATTTTGTCTTCCTTGCCCCATGCGCTTTCCATAGCCTTGTGTGATGCTGCCTTCCAGAACCGGTTTTCATCCAACGTTTCCAGCACTTCGGCTTCTTTCTTCAGCAGAATCTCGCCCTCTTTCTTTATCAGGACGAGCGTGGTTGTCCCTTCTATGCCGAGGTCCTTTCTGATGTCCTCGGGTATGACCAGCTGGCCACGGTCATTCACATTCACCGTTCTCATCTTTTGATTGTTCATATTAGTTCACTTCTTCGTACTAGTCCGATTTTATTTAAATAGTTTTTGATTTTGCGAGTTGTTTTTGTGAGTGTTCAGGCATAAGGCTTCCATTTATTAAAACTATTCTTATAATGGTCTTGCTAATCCTTTAGTAATGCTTTTATATGCGCATGCAATAGTGCCTTGTTAGGGCGGCATGCAGGTTATGCTTCTATAGAGCCTCAACACCTCAACAAAGCACAGAGGCGTGTCGCCCCCTTATTTTTTTTAAATTCGGCTTACAAACGTTTTCGTGATTGACAATGTGCGGGATAATTGCTTATGCCGGGAATAAACCGGCTGCCAATGTCGTTCTTGAGGGCCTCAAAAAGCTCGAATACCGAGGATATGATTCATGGGGCATTGTGGCATTAGCTGACAAAGCCGAAAATGCCGAAAGGCCATTTTATGTTATAAAAAGGGTTGGCAAGATAGGCGGGATAAACTGGGATTATGTCAGCGAAGCTATACGAGGGGAAAGCCATGTAGCAGTTGGCCACACGCGCTGGAGCACGCATGGCGGAGTGACAGAGCAGAATGCCCACCCGCACCTTGACTGTTCCGGCAAAATAGCTGTTGTGCATAATGGCATAGTTGACAACCACCAGGAGATTCGCGCAGGGCTGGGCAGCCACAGGTTCTTGTCGCAGACAGACACGGAAGTAATCCCTCATCTTATTGAGGAACTTATGTCAAAAGAGGAATTGGATTTTATTGCTGCTGTGAGGAAGGCAGCCAGCACCTTGAAGGGAAGGTCTGCTTTTGTCGCAATCAACTCTGAAACCAGGCAGATGGCAGCAGCCAGGAAAGGGACACCCCTCATCATTGGGTTGCATGAGAACAGCAATGAGGAGTTCTTCATAGCATCTGACGTAACTGCTTTTCTGGATTACACCAACAAGGTCATGTACATTGACGATAACGAGATGGCAGTTGTTGATGGCGGAGGAATCGCTTTCTCCAGCCTCACAAGCGGGAATGAGCTGAAGAAAAGGGTTGTTGAAATACATTGGCACGTTGGAAGCGCAGAAAAAGACGGCTATGACCATTTTTTAATCAAGGAAGTGATGGAGCAGAAGCACACAATAGCAGCAGCCATAAACCAGGATGATGCTAAGATATTGGCGGTTGCGAACGACGTCAAAAGCGCATTTGGAACATTTTTCGTAGGCTGCGGCACTGCAGGAAAGACGTGCATGGTTGCTGAATACCTTTTTTCCAAGATTTCCGGAAAGCACATAAACTCGGTCGTTGCTTCAGAATTCTCCAATTACCAGCATTATCTCACCCCGAAAACGCTCATGATTGCGGTTTCCCAAAGCGGCGAGACAGCGGACGTCCTTGAAGCAATTGACGTTGCTAAATCAAAGAACGTAAGAGTCGTGTCCTTGCTCAATGTTTTTGGCTCAACCATGATGAGGGCAAGCGATGACTTTTTCATGGTCAATGCAGGGGCTGAAAGGGCTGTCGTGAGCACGAAGGCAACGACAGCACAGATTGCTGTCCTGACTTTGCTGGCTTATGCAACTGCGGGAAAGCTCCAGGAAGGAAAGCTGCTGCTGATGAACGCTGCCAGCGCTGTCAATGACATGCTGAACCCGAGGTATGAGGAGCGCATAAAAAAACTTGCTTTGCAGCTGGTTGATAAAAAGGACGTGTTCATAATAGGGAGGGGCCTGAACTACCCGATAGCGCTCGAGGCTGCCATAAAGCTTCAGGAAACGTGCTACACCCACGCGCAGGGGTTTGCAGGCGGGGAGTTGAAGCACGGTCCCCTTGCCCTGATTGAGGATGGAACGGCGTGCATCGCCATTGTGGCGAATGACGAGACAAAGCAGGACATGATAAGCAATGCGGCTGAGGTAAAGGCCAGAGGGGGATACATAATAGGGATAGCCCCTGAAAACAACGAGGTGTTCGACTATTGGCTCAAGGTGCCTGACGTTGGAAACGCAAGCCCGATTGTGAACATAATCCCTGTCCAGATTCTGGCTTACCACATAGCGGTCCTGAGGGGCATAAATCCTGATTATCCGAGGAATCTGGCAAAGGTATGTACAACGAAGTAAAATGTCAGAATTTTCCATTAGTCTGTGCCTGGTGATTTAGGACTCTGAATCAGGGGTAATCGCTGCAAAGGCAGCCGGGATGGCCTGCGTTGCGCTGCGAATGCCGTCAACAGCCAGCCACGACGTGTCCAAGGCCAACCCGGTCGTAAGCAGCCTCGCTGAATTGGATGCGGCGAATATAGATGCTGTCAAACGAAAACAATAAAAACACTGCCGAATGCAGTAAAATTCATTGGAGGGGGTAAAATGGAAATTTTCATAGACACTGCAAACATAGACGAGATAAGGCAGGTGAACGACTGGGGAATACTTGACGGAGTAACTACCAACCCGAGCCTTGTTGCCAAGGAGAAGGACAAGGGCAAGGACTTCAAGACAATCGTCAAGGAAATTTGCGAGATAGTCCACGGCGATGTATCTGCAGAGGTAGTTGCGGTGAAATATGAGGATATACTTCATGAGGCAAGAATCCTTGCGAAAGTGCACAAGAACGTTGTTGTCAAGATACCGCTGCTGCCTGACGGGCTGAAAGCCGTTAAAACCCTTGCAAAGGAGGGAATAAGGGTGAATGTGACGCTGTGCTTTTCCGCAAACCAGGCCCTTTTGGCTGCAAAGGCCGGGGCGTACATAATAAGCCCGTTCGTTGGCAGGCTTGATGACGTTGGCCAGGACGGAGTTGAGCTGGTTGAGGAGATAAGGCAAATCTACGACAACTACGAATTCAAAACCAAGATTTTGTTTGCCAGCGTCAGGCATCCTGACCACGTCAAGCAGGCAGCGTTGATTGGTGCAGATATTGCAACATGCCCTTTTAAAGTCATCGAGCAGCTTTACAGGCATCCATTGACTGATGCCGGGCTTAAGCAGTTCCTTGACGACTGGGCAAAGCTGGGGCAGCAGATAAAATAAGGAGCGGCAATATGGCTGATTTTCTTTCTGAGGCAGAAAAGGTTGCCGTTACCGCAGCAAAAGAGGCTGGAAAAGTCCTGCTAAAGCATTACAGGCAAAACCTTACTATAATGGTTAAAGGCAACAATCCAAAAGATGTCGTCACAAACGCAGATAGGGAAGCCGATAAGGTTATTGGCGAAATCCTTACCGCAGGATTTCCTGACTTAAAGGTAATCAGCGAAGAGAATGATGTTCGCGAAAGCGCAAATGAGCCTGTATGGTACATAGACCCGATTGACGGCACAACGAACTACAGCCGCGGCTCAAGCTACTTTTGCGTGTCAATAGCCCTGGCGAAGGGAAAGGAACTGCTTGTTGGGGTGATTTACGACCCCCTCACATCTGAACTTTACACCGCTGCCAAAGGAAGAGGCGCTTTCATGAATGGGAAGAGGATTAATGTTTCTGAAACCGGCGAATTGCAACAAGCCATCATTATATCTGACCTTGGCTATATTGAAGAAAAAAGGCAAACTACCCTGAGCATTATTGGAGCTCTGAGAGCTGCGAAGGGAATTAGGCTGAAAGGCTCTGGAGCACTTGCCATGTGCGAAATTGCATCAGGCCATGCCGAAGGATACATTCACATCGGAAGCAAGCCGTGGGATTACTCTGCCGCTACTCTTATCCTCAGGGAGGCGGGCGGTACTGTGACCGACCTTGACGGTACTGATTGGTTTCCTGATGTAACCGAAGGGATCATAGCAAGCAACAAGGCACTGTCAAGAGAGCTGCTTGAAGATGTAAGGGGCATGTTGGGATGAGAGCTGCGACAGCATTGCCGAAACTGTTCGGAACAGACGGGATAAGGGGAAAGGCAAACGAGCATCCGATAACCGTTGAGATGGCTGAAAAGCTTGGAAAAGCCATTATAAGCATGATAGCAAAGGATGACGACACCCCCAAGATAGTCGTGGGCCGGGACACAAGGGCATCAGGCATGGATTTCCAGAAAGCATTTGCAAGAGGCATAATAGACGCTGGCGGCGAGGTACTGCTCCTCGGCATACTGCCCACCCCCGCTGTCTCATTCGCTATTAAGCATGAAAACGCAGATGCCGGCATAATGATTTCGGCATCGCACAACCCGGCTGAGGAAAACGGCTTCAAGTTCTTCAACAGCAAAGGAGTGAAGTTCTCAGAAGAAGAAGAGGCAGCAATAGAGCGGACACTTGAGTCAAAGAGCTTTAGGATTGTTGGTGCAGGGCCAAAGGAAAGAGACATTGAGGGATACAGGGCATACAAGAAATACCTTATTTCAGGCAACGTACTAAGTGGCCTTAAAATTGTCGCCGATGCCGGCAATGGCGCAGCCTCATTCATAGCCCAGGAAGTTTTTGAAAAAGCCGGGGCAGAAGTTCATGTAATAAACAACAGGCCTGATGGCACGAACATAAACAAGGAATGCGGGGCAATGCATCCCCAGCATCTGCAAGAGGAAGTCCTAAGGCAAAGAGCCGATTGCGGCATGGCATTTGATGGTGATGCGGACAGGCTAGTTGTGGCAAATGAAAAAGGGGAAATTGTTGATGGCGATGCAGTAATACTTGCAATAGCGAAAGACTTCCTTAAAAACGGTGAGCTCGCTAAAAAGGCGGTGGTAGTCACCGAATACAGCAACACGGCGCTTGATGATGAGCTTGAGGAGCTTGGAGCAAAGGCAGTAAGGGTCCGGAATGGCGATAAGTATGTTTATGAGGAAATGAAAAAACACGGCTACAGCCTGGGTGGGGAGCAGTCTGGCCATATTATTCTTGCTGGAAATACAACTGGAGACGGCATTTTGACAGCCATTAATCTAGCTGCAATAATGAAAAGGACAGGCAAAAAGCTCTCAGAGCTGACTAAAATGGAGAAAAAACCGCAAGTCTTAATAAACGTAGAGGTGGAAGAGAAGAAGGAGCTTGGCACGCTCCCGTTAACAGCAGCTGCAATTTCCTCGGCAGAGAGAAAGCTCCAGCAGCTAAAGGGACGCTTACTGATAAGGTATTCCGGAACGCAAAACATGCTGAGGATAATGTTGGAAGGGAACAGCAAAGAAGAAATAAAAAGGCTTGCGGAAGACATCGCAACAGCAGCAAAAAAAGAAATAGGAGCCTGAAAGGAAATGAAAGCGGTAATCCTTGCAGCGGGAAAATCAACGCGGCTACATCCCTTGACTGTTAACAGGTCAAAGGTGATGCTGCCTGTTGCGAACAAGACAATACTGGAGCATAATTTAGAACAGCTTGCTGCAACGAAAGCCATTGACGAAGCAGTTATTGTTGTCGGCTTCTGCAGCGAAGAAATAATCACACAATTTGGCAACAATTACAGCAGCGGCAAAAATAAAATTAAACTTGCTTACGCGTTCCAGACAGAGCAACTTGGGACAGGGCATGCGCTGCTGCAGGCTGAGAAGTTTGTTGCCGTAGAGAAAAAGTTTCTGGTTATTATGGGCGATGACCTTTACAGTGGCAATGACATTAAAAAATGCCTCAGCCACGGCAGCTGCATCCTCGCGAAAAAAGTTGGCAACATCAGCAGCTTTGGAAAAGTAGTTGCTGAGAAAGGTATGTTGAAGCAGCTTATCGAGAAGCCTGATGAAAACGGAAGCGGGCTGGCAAACACCGGCTGCTACGTCCTGCCAAGCTCAATATTCCAGCTGCTGCGTAAAATGAAGAAAAGCAGCCGCGGAGAGTTTGAAGTGGTTGATGCAATACAGCAGCTGCAAAACGTGCATGTTGAGGAAGCAGGGTTTTGGCAGCCAGTAACGTATCCGTGGTCCATGCTTGAAACCAATGAAGCAATCCTTAAGCAAAGGGAAAAAGACAAGCCACAGATAGCAGCAACAGCGAAGATAGAGAGGTATGCAACTCTAAAAGGTTTCGTGGCTGTGGGGAAAAATACACTCATAAGGAACGGCGCGTACATAGAAGGGCCTGTTATAATTGGCGACGATTGCGTGATTGGTCCTAACTGCTTCATCAGGCCATACACTTCAATTGGAAACGGCTGCAGGATTGGAAACGCTGTTGAGGTGAAAAACTCAATAATAATGGACAACACGGTCATAGGCCATCTGAGCTACTGCGCTGATTCTGTAATAGGCAAAAGCGTGAATTTCGGGGCAGGCACGATAACCGCGAATCTTCGCCACGACAACGGCCCTGTGAAGTCAATGGCAAAAGGCGAGCTGATAAGTACGGGAAGAAGGAAGTTCGGCACCGTAATAGGAGATAATGCGAAGACAGGCATTCACACCTCAATCTATCCGGGAAGAAAGCTATGGCCTGGAAAGACGACGCTGCCTGGAGAGGTTGTTAGGAAGGATGTTGTTTAATCAGTATGAAAAAGACTCTTTGGTGTCATTATCAGCGCTTTATCTGTAAAACCTAGCATTCGCTCTTTTTCTTCGTGAGCTAAATCCGAACATAAAATTATTGGTTCCTCTTCTCGTATGATGTTTGAACCGTTTATTAAAGACACTATGCTTGGTTTCATAAACCGTCCTGACTCAACATAAATATAGATGGAGTCCTTAAAATTAGTTGAACCCCAAGATAAACGCCACTTTGGCATCCTGCCAACAACTATGGTAGTCTCGCCTTCCTTATTATAACGCAGCACAGTTCTTTCTAAGGTTGCGAAATGGTTATCGCCGTGCGTCCTTAGCATTTGCCTGCTTTTTTCATCATATTGACTTGCGTCAATTGTTATGCCCAATAAAAGTTGCTTCAGGTGAGAAGATTCTGAATATAACCCACAATGGTGTGCAAAAAAATGCCCGTAACGGTCAAAAACAAACCTCATAGATTTTGGAACCGGTGCAACATCCCGCATAGTATCTGGCACATTTATGTAAAAGGATTTAAGAAGTTCTGTCGGATAGACAGACCGGTTCCAAGGAATTATCCTGCTCTGTAAGTCCGTAACTGCCGGACCACTATCTTCATTGAGTATTTCGAAAAGAGATTTTCCCACGCTCATAGCAGCAGCGAGTGCAGAACTATTTATGAATCTTTTGTCCTGGTTTAAGCAGCGTTACGCCTTTACCCTTATACTTATCCTTTCAGGCTCCAAGTCAAGTCTTAGCTTATTGCCTTTTCCAATCCTATAAATCTGTTCTGCCACCTTTGGTATCCTGACTATCTTGCTGTTTCCAAGAGTTCCCACAGTAACTGTCAACCCCCTCTTTGACCCCTTCAGTTTGTTATACTGAAGTATAGGCTGTATATCCTTCGCATCGTATATAATTTCCTTGCAGGCTGGGCACTTCCAGCCCATTATTTTAAAGCCGTGGAAAAAGTCCTCTTCCCTTCGCATTTCAGTTTCGCATTTCCAACAGTGCATCTTCATTTTTATCTTGCGGCTATCTTCTTTTGTAACTAAATTTTCCAAAATGAATTGTTAGCAAGTAGCTGCCACGATCGGCAACTACAGCCTTGTAAACATCATTACCTTTCCTGACACATTTCTCCAAAATGTTCCTATTTCTTCTGGAACTTGAACAGCCATAGCCGTTTTCCAGTATTTCCAAGACATCCCACAAGTCCTTTTTAAGTTGGCACAGCTCATCTGCAACTTCTTTTGTAGCCTTTACATCCTTACCTTGATATCTTGGAAATATATTCATTGATATTCCTTCTTTTGCTATAAAGATATCTTCCATTTTTAATCTTTTCGCTTTTGTTTTGTAGCATCTTATGTTTGCACAATTCTTATGCCTTGCGGTGATAAAACTGGAAAATGTCTGTTATAAACGGAGAAATAGCGGCCCTAGTCGGAAATTTTTCAGAAATAACCTCTTTTGCCGGAAAGTTTTCTGCAAATCTAAAAATTCATATTCCTATCTTCCTCACAAAAGTCAAAAAGCCAGAGTGTCCTATCTGCTGCGACAGGGGCCTTACTATGCGGTCGTTGAACTCCCACTCCCGCTCTATGATTTCTATTGTTTTGATTAGCTGCAAAGATTTGTTTTTTGCAGCTGCCGCAATAAAGTCACTTACCTGCGGGATTGTAGGCGAGTATGAGACAATGAAGCCGCCAACCTTCAGTGCTTTTGCTGCCGGTTCAACCGCTTTCCAGGGCTCAGGCAAGTCCAGCGTGACTACGTCAACATTCTTCTCGTCAATGCCGTCATAAACGCTCCTGTTTTTTATAGCGATGTTTCTAAGCCCAATGGTGGCAACATTTTCCGCAGCGACCTTGGCGAAATCTTCGCGAATTTCGTAAGTTATGACTTTCTTCGCAACGTTGGCAAGGAATAATGCAAGTGCTCCTGAGCCTGTGCCTGCATCCACAACGATACTGCCCTTGCCTATGCCTGTCTCTGCAATTATGGCAGCAACATCCTTCCTTGGGATTATCTGCGGGGCCCTCTTTATCTTTCCATATACGTCAATGAATGACGGTTCAAAGACGAAAAATCCCTTCCCAGTGTTCGTCTTCACAACATCCCCTGGTTTTGCCTTTACCAGCGCGGACTTGCCTACAAAGCCAAACTGGGTGTGAAAGTCGGCAGATAGGCTGCGAACATAAAACCTTTTCCCGTCATCAGCCACGAGGACTCTTTTGATAGCTTCCATAAGCGTTTGTCAATATGAGTGATATAAAAAACTTGTTGAGAAAAAAGAAAATCAGAGGAAAAAGTATCAGTTTACTGCTCTACCACTCATCGTCGTCGCCTGTGGCGTCGTCGAAATCGTCGCCCTCTTCATCATCGCCACCGAGGTCCTCATCAAACCCTTCCTTGTCAGCTCCCAATAAGCCATATACGCCGTGCGTTTGCATATGCATTAACCTCACCTCGAGTTTGGCTGCGTGCAACCCTTATCATATTTAAAGGTTTTGGTATCTTAATTTGTGTTTGCAGTTGTAAAAATTATGGCTTGGGAGGATAAAAATCATCAAACCCTTCTGGTGGAGAAATTCCCATTACGGCGTAGAACTGCAGCATCGCTTCGCGAGAACCAACTTTAGAAGCAACTTCCGCCATCAATCGCTTTACCATGTCATCTATGCACTCTTTTGGAGTTCCTCTAAGCGATGCGTGAACTCTGAGGAAAGAATAAGCGCTAAGGTTATGCACTACACCCTCGCTGCTGGCATTGCCGAGCTTGTGTTCCCTTTCATCCAGAAATCTCTTTGGGTTGTCTGGAGAGCCATTGCTGTTAAACTCTGCTGTAACAAAAGGAGTTCCCTTAGCATCTAAGCAGTGGATTTTAACTTCCAAGAAACCTGCCCTAATTGAATTTCCGTTCTGGAGCCTATAATCTATGCTGATGGTATCGTAACGTATCGGTTCTTTCGACGGCATGCCATCAAGGGAAGAAGAATCCGCATATAAGCCTTACGCTTTAAAATACTCAATGCCGCTGCTTTCAAGAAGCTCCACGATTCTCTGCTTTTCGCCTCCAAGCCCTTTCCAGTCAAGCGCGACAGCAGCTGCTTTTTTGGGATGGCAGGAACTCATTGCCTGCTGCAGCAGCTGCGAGTTTGCAGTTAAAAAGCCCAGCATGTGCTTAGGGCAGATGTGGCCGACAGCGTATTTGGACTCTGGATCGAGCATGAGCTTCTTGAAACTTCTCGCATAATGAAGGCCGCCAAGAGCAACAACCGGCTCGTAATCCTCGTTTAAGGTAACATAGTCGCCGAGCCCGCCAATCAGCGAATCGGCAACCATCGAAGCAAATTTTTCATTTTTCCACTCATTTTCGCTGCTGCCAACCTCAATGAAAGCTGCCGGCTTTTCAAGATACGGGCCGTGGTGCGTTGCCTCCTGCACAACCTCGCCAGCGTAGCCCTCGCCTTTTGCAACAGCCTCAAGGTTCTGCAGAAAAAGCTTGATAAGGACAGCAGGGCTCGGGCAGATTGTCCCATCCTTCCCGCCAAACTCTGCCTTTCCCCAGTTGCCAATAGAATGCGTTGTCAGGGCTGGAACTCCAGCACTGCTGTAGTGCCTCGTCGCGAAAACAAACAGCTCTGTATCGGTGATTCTTTTGTCGATGCTCTCACAGCGTATAGAATCATCAGCAACCGTGAACAAACGCGCTTCGGAATCCTCAATCTGCAGGCTGAAAACCGGAGAATTGTCAAAGCTTTCGCCCTTTAACTCGGTAAAGCCGTAATTCTTCAGCAGCTGCTTTTTTATCGTTGTGCCTGCCGAATCCTTTGATGACGTTATTATTGCTATCATGTTCCTATCGTGCTCCCGATAATGAAACCCAATGTTTCCCTTATATAAATAAGCTTAGCAGTACCTTAGCAGCCAGCAGCACCGAGAACCTCCACCCAGCGTATAGTATGTATAAGCATAATATTTATATATGAGTATACTAAAGAGTATACTCCTTTGTGCTTGGTGTTGCACTAGTTGCAGCTATTTGCAGCTGTTCAGCCATTGCATTATACTGGGTTGTTGCGTTAATTGAGGTGTTCAGGATGCGCAAGAAGGCAAGTGATGTCATCGGGATGCTTGACTATGAAGAGCTGGTTGACCTTCAGAGGGACCTGTTCGGAGGGGGGGCAGCCATAAAGCAGCTAGTCATGAATAAGATTAAGGAATTGAATGAGTCACAGGCAAGGACGTGCGCAACCTGTGGGGGCATTGTGAACCTGAGCGTGAATCATGAATATACTCTCATATTCGGGCCAAAGGACCTGAAGAAGAGGGCAACATTCTGCGCTGTCGATTGCCTTGAATATTTCTTTGTGCAGCTGAAGAGCCTGAGCGAGAAGAGGCTTCGTTCCTCAAGGCAGGAAGAGTCAAAGTCGCTGTAAAGTGAAACTATTTAAGAAACCGCTTTCTTCCAGAGTGTTATGGCTGATTACTCTTATGAGCTTAAGATTCCGCTTGCAAGGATTGCTGTCGTGATAGGCACAAACGGGAAGGTGAAGAAGGAGATAGAGGAAGCCACGCATACTAATCTCCAGATTGACTCGGCAGAAGGGGATGTTTTCATCACAGGCGAGGATGCTTTGGGGCTTTACACGGCAAGGGAAGTGATATTAGCGATAGGAAGGGGCTTTAACCCCGAGCTTGCCAAGCTCCTGCTAAAGCAGGATTATGCATCAGAGAAGATAGACATTACCAATTATGCCAAGACAAAAAAGCACGAGATAAGGTTGAGAGGAAGGGTGATTGGAGCTGAAGGGAAGGCGCGGGAGGTGATGGAGGAGCTGACCGACTGCCACGTTTCTGTTTACGGGAAAACAATCACAATCATAGGAGAGATAGACAATGTGGGCGTGTGCAAGCAGGCAATCGAAATGCTGCTTGGCGGCAGCCAGCACTCAACAGTCTACCGCTGGCTTGAGAAAAAGAGGAGGGAGCTGAAGAAGAAAAAAATAATCGGCAACTTTGAATGATTCTGAATGACTCTGAATTGCAAACATATTAATTTTTATATGCGCACTTTTTTATGATGATAACCTGTAGCGGCAGCAGATGACAGTGATAATCATGGTTACCAAGCCAACAGACACAGAAACAACGGCATACCAGCTTGCGGAAAGGCAGAAGGCAATCTCGATTGCAGAGTTTTTTGAGAAAAACAGGCACCTCTTAGGATTTGATAATAAAAGGAAAGCATTGCTCACTGCGGTAAAGGAGGCTGTTGATAATTCGGTAGAGTACAATGAGCCTGTGCTAATAAGGAAAAACGGTGAAGTGCAATTAGTAAAGATAGGAGAGTTTATTGATAAAGTTATAAAAGAAAATAATCCCTTTATGGAAGACGGCGCTGAATCTGCTAAAACGGATGGCTGCGAGGTTCTAGTTTATGACGATAAAAATTTCAAAATGTCATTTAAGCCTGCCAGCAAAGTTCACAGGCACGTTCTAAGGGATAAACTTTTTGAGATTGAAACAGTCGGCGGCAGAAAAGTAAATGTAACAGGATCACACTCTGTTTTTGCACTTAAAAACTCCAAGGTTAGAGCTTTCCCTGTTAAAGAACTTCAGGAAGGTGACAACATAGTTGTTCCCAGAGCCAGGTTAATTACTGGAG
>JACPIJ010000067.1 GCA_016188145.1 Candidatus Woesearchaeota archaeon
CCTCTTGAAACCAGGCTGCCAAATCCTGAAGGCAAGGGCGAGGTCAGCATGCTTGACCTTGTTGTCAACTCGCTCAGGATGAGGCCTGACAGGATAATAATGGGCGAGATAAGGAGGAAGGCAGAAGCCGAGGTTCTCTTCGAGGCAATGCACACAGGGCATAGCGTTTACGGCACATTGCACGCCAACAACGCCGAGGAAACGATAATGAGGCTCATAAATCCCCCGATTGAGGTCCCTAAAACAGTTCTGTCCTCACTGTCAGCTATTCTTGTCCAGAACAGGAACAGGCGAACAGGCTTCAGGAGAACACTGCAGTTCGCGGAAATCGAGGCAAATGGCGACCCTAAGGTAATAATCCAGCTTGATGTCGCAAAGGACAGGCTTTCGCAGATAGGAGCGCCAACAAGGCTGCTTGAGACGCTCAGCCTTTACACGGGGCTGACGCCTGACGAGATTAAGAACGACCTCCAGAACAAGATGAGGATACTCAACTGGCTTGTCGCCCAGAAGGTAACTGACGTCCACCAGATTGGGCTCATAATGTCAAGGTACTACACGGGCAAACTCAAGGTCTAATGGTTTAATGGCAGCGGCAGCAACTCAACTAGTGCAGCTGTAAAAAGAGGTTAAGAGGCTAATTTATGGTCGCGATAGAAAAGATTATGGTGAGAAGGTTCCCGGGCCTGAAGAAAAGCCTGAGGATGGCTCATATAAAGCAGACGCCAGAGGTGTTCGTCAAAAGGGCATTCCGCCTTTCGCTTTATGCCTCCTTTGCGCTTGGGGCAACCGCCTTCTTCGGCACAGCCAAAATGCTCCCGATGCAGAACGTTATTGCGCTGGTCCCGGCTGTCTTCGTGGCATCGTTCCTGCTTGTGTTTGTTTTCTTCATGAACTCACCAAAAGGCATCATCAGGAAGAGGCAGCGCGACATCGACAAGGATGTCCTTTTTGCCGGAAGGTACATGCTGATGAAGCTTGAATCAGGAAGCCCCATAATCAACACGCTTGTTGACGCTTCAAGGGGCTACGGGATTGCAGCAAAATACTTCAGGGAGATTGTTGACGAGATGAACACCGGCATTTCTGTTGAGGACGCCCTTGAGTCTGCAAGGTCATACACGTCGTCAGAAAAATTCAAGAAGATCCTGTGGCAGCTTCTCATAACGCTAAAGACAGGGACTGACGTGACAGGACCCCTCAAGGCAACGCTCGGCTCGCTGGCCCAGGACCAGGTTATAGAAATAAAGGAGTACGGGAAAAAGCTGAATTCGCTTATGCTTTTCTACATGGTAACCGCATGCATCGCGCCTTCCCTTGGCCTTGCAATGTTCCTAATCATAGGCAGCTTCATCAGCCTTCAGTTGAGCAACTCTGTTCTTTTTGGCATACTTTTTTTCCTTGCCGTAATACAGGGCTTTTTCCTCATAATGATTAAGGCTGCAAGGCCCATGGTTGAGCTGTGAAATCTGGGAAATTCGGGAGTGCTAGTGCTGGAGAGGAATAAAAAATGGGACTGGCTGGTCAGATGCTTGAAAGCGTTGGAAAGGCGTTCATATTTGAGCGCTTCAGGCCAAAGCTCAAAGGCTACCTGTCAAGGGCAGGAATAAGCGAAGTCCCTTTTGCCCTGATGGGCGGGCTTTTCTGGCTCAGCATATTTCCAGTTGCTTACCTCTTCATATTCAAGGTGTGGGGTATTGTGATTGAGAAAAGCCACAACCCAGTTTTCCAGTTCCTGCTTGCAGTTGTTTCGTGGTCAATAGTCCACTTTGCAGTTCTTGCTGCAATTGCAGCTGTTGTGTATTTCTACCTTGACCTGAGGATATTCAACCGGACAAAGAAGATGGAGGCAGTGCTCCCGGACTTTCTGCGCATGGTCTCTGAAAACCTGAAAGG
Source organism: Candidatus Woesearchaeota archaeon (assembly GCA_016188145.1). Taxonomy (GTDB): domain Archaea; phylum Nanobdellota; class Nanobdellia; order Woesearchaeales; family UBA10216; genus UBA10216. The sequence continues at coordinate 1,897 of JACPIJ010000067.1, forward strand.
AGGCATGCCTTTTGAGAGGTCGTTATGGAGCGCCATCAAGCCCGAATTCGGCATACTCAGCCAGGAAGTCAGGCTTGCCGCTAAAAAAGTAATTACAGGAACTGACGTTGACGTTGCAATAATAGAGTTCACGAGCAAGTACGATTCGCCCATGCTTAGGAGGTCGTTTGACCTGATACTTGAAGGCATGAAAGGCGGTGCCAAGACTGCTGAGGTTATTGACAGGGTTATTGACACGATAGAGGAAACAAAGGAGCTGAAGGCTGATATGGCTGCAACAAACCTGTCTTACGTCATTTTCGTCATAGTGATAGTCGTTATTGTAGCGCCAGGCCTTTTCACGCTCTCGTTCCAGTTCCTGACAATACTGCAGGGCCTTGGCGAAAGGATAAGCAGCTCAGGGGCAGAGCAGGCAGGCGCAAGCCTGCCAATAAGCTTTGGCAAGGTTTCGATAGAGCCGGAAAGGTTCAGGGACTTCTCAAGGTATGCGCTTATGGTGATATCCCTTTTTGCGGGCATGATAGTATCCCTCATCAGCAAGGGCAGCATCAAGGGAGGGATAAGGTTCGTGCCCTTCCTCTTCATCGGCTCACAGATTGTCTATGCGGTTACCATGAAGATTGGAACCAGCGTGTTTTCCGGATTCTTTGCATAGCTTCTGCCCGGCTCCCATCAGCATCTTAACCTCACTGCCGCTCAGCTCCCTCCACATGCCTGGCTTCAGGCCGCCAATTCCAAGATTTCCAATCCCTGTCCTGGTTATCCTCAGCACGTAATTCCCAACTTCCTTGAACAGCCTCTTGACAATCTTGTGCCTGCCCTCGTGCACGGTAACCTCTGCAACATCCTTGTGCAGCATCCTTATCTTCGCAGCAACCCTTCTTCCGTCAACAAACACGCCTTTGCGTATTCGTTCAACATCGTCAGGGTGGAGCTTCTGCCGCAGCTTAACGACGTATGTCTTTTCAACCTCAAATCGTGGGTGCATCAGCCTGTTCGCAAACTCGCCGTCATTGGTCATGACGAGGAGCCCTTCAGCATCAGCGTCAAGCCTTCCCACAGGGTAAACCTTTTCAGGCACGTTAACTAGGTCAGTTACTTTTCTTTTCGCGAACTTGTCTGCTGTTGTTGTGACGTAGCCTGAGGGCTTGTAAAGAAGGATGTACTTTTTCCTTTCAGTGCCTATTCTGGCGTTATCAACGGTAATGATATCTTTCTCATTATCAGCCTTCTGCCCCAGGATGGCTGGCTTCCTGTTGACCAAAACCCTGCCCTGCAGGATTAGCTCCTCGCTCTTCCTCCTGGAAGCAATCCCCGCTGCCGAGAGTATTTTTTGTAGACGCTGCAACATAAGGGAAGCAAAAATGCAGGGCATTTAAGAAGTTTGCGCCAACCTTGCCGGCTCTCACGGCCGCCTTGCCAGCAGCTCGCCGGAAAGCTGGTGCATTATGCCCTGGCCGTCAAGCCAGCTGTAGAACACTGTAACATTGTACCTGTTCTTATCCCTGCCTGTGCTTGTGGATTTGCAGGTTCCGCCGGGCTGGTTCATCACTATTGTTTTTGTTTCCCCATTCCTGAATGTAGGGCCGCCAAAACAGCCTGTATTAGCACCGCCTGGGCCTATTACGCCGTTGGATGTTGGGCAAACGTCAGTCAGCACAGGCGCTCCACCCACAACCTTGGTTGTGCACATGTTTCCAGCGCCCAAGGCGTCACTTGTGGCAGTCATGCCCCTTATGAACATATCTCTGCCAGCGCCGTTCTGCAGCATTACTGCAAGGTACACGTTCCCAATGGTGTGGTCAGTGCAGCTCACGCTTACAGGAAAAGTGCACTTCTCAGGCAGCAGAGTTGATGGCGAAAGCACGCCGAAATAAGCCAGAGCACCGATAACGACCAGAACGACGAGTATGGCCCAGCCATACGTCATCAAAAACTCCATAGCAGCCTGAGCCTTGACGTTACGGCTGAAAGTCATTCAATCCCTCCTCTTTTTTTGCGAATAAAAGGGCATTCAACAAAGACGCCTATTTAATCTTTTTTCTTTTTCACAATATATTTAAACGCCCCTTCAACACAATGCATTCGACCGCTTAAGAGAAGGCTTCTTGATTGGCCTTCCCACATCGTCTTGGGACGATGGGGCCAGTCGTGCTTACACGACTTGGCTTCCTAAGAAGGTCATGCCCCTATGGTCCAACGGACAAGATGCGGCCCCGCGAATGACCCTTTTTGCGAAAAAGGTTCAATCCAAAAAACGACGGCGAGTATCCGTCAGCAGGCAGGCTGAGATCTGGGTTCAATTCCCAGTGGGGGCGTTTAAGCCACCAATGGGTCCTGAGCCGAAAGGCGAAGTCACCCAGTGGGGGCGCTTAATAGTTGCAAAAAAATGACCAAGCTAATTTTAATGGCGGCAGTTTTGCTTGCAGTGCTGACCGCAGCATGCACGACCCACCCAGACGGGGCTTACCAGCCTCCGCAGCAAAACCTTTTTGACGAAAAAGGTTTATCAAAAACCGAACAACAACCTCAGCCACAGCTGCAAGAACCAGTCCTAAAGCCAGCTTTACCGCAGGAAACACTGCAGGAGGAAGGGGCGCAGGACCAGTTTTATCATGTGAGCAGGCTGCACTGGCCGCACATGCCAGTCACTTACTTTATAGAGGACGAGGATGGGTGCGGCCGTTATGAAGCCAACAGAATCAGAAGGGCATTCAGGGACATTTCCAATGCCACTGGCAACGCAGTGCTCTTTGCGCAGGCAAACGATTCAGGCTCGGCAGATATTGAAGTAAGGTGCTCGTTCATCGAGGACTGCTACGAGCTGTCAACGGACATATATGATGATTACGTCATACGGACCGAAACCATCTGTCAGCATCCGCTGGGCATTACAAAGACACTGGCAGAAGGCAACAGGCTGGCCAAGGCTTACATCGAACTGGTTGGGCTCGCAGGATTTGCAGAAACCAGGCGCGAAGGCCCAAGCGGGTTTTATGTCGGCACGTGCGGCCACACGATCACTGAAGTCCACGAGCTGCTTCACGCATTTGGCTATGGTCATTCGGAGGACAACAGCAGCATAATGAATCCTGAAGCTGATGTTTTTAGCCTGACCATACAAAAGGAAGGCGCTTGCAAGGGGAGCGAAAAGGCAATCGATGCAAGCATAACTGCAGAACTTGTTAATACATACTCAGGCAAATACAAGGGTTAGAGCCTCGAAGCATGTTGCCATTTGAAAATTAAGCATTAAATATTTAAAGCAGCTCGTGCTGACAACAACCCAGGAAAAATTCGTAAATCGTGGCAGCAACTGCAGCAGCGATGAATAAACAATTCGGCAACTAAAAGCAGATTAAGGAGGTAAGTCATGATGCCAAAGGTAACTGTTTACAGCACGCCAACATGCCCGTGGTGCGAGAAGACCAAGGAATTTCTAAGGGAGAACAACGTCCAGTACAGCGAAATAAACGTTGCTGCCGACCACAAGGCAGCGCAGGAGATGATTGAGAAGTCAGGCCAGATGGGCGTTCCGGTAATAGAGGTTGACAACCAGATTATAGTGGGCTTCGACAAGAACGCCATGAGGAAGGCGCTGAAGATAAGCTCATAAGCGTTATCAGGTGTTATCGGAGGTAA
>JACPIJ010000068.1 GCA_016188145.1 Candidatus Woesearchaeota archaeon
AGAAAAGGTACACCAAGAGGGTTGTCAGTGAGGAAGTAAACACGCTGCTTGAAGGCAGGTTCGGGGTTTTGGATGATTCGATAGGGACAGGCTCTTCAACTCAGAGGGGCAAGCCAGAATCAGCGCTGCCGAAGTTACTGCCTGATGAACTGGTGAAAAGCCTTGACCCAAAGAACCCGGCCTATTCAATGCTTATGGAGGCAGTGAAAAGCTACAATGGGGAGAGGCGGTGAGCCAAGATTACACTTGACAGCTTGGCACGGGAAGCCGTGCAGTACTTGGACAAGGGCATTCTGCCTTTGAAGGTAGAGGCGATAGACGCATTCCTTGGCAGAGCTGAAAGAACACACCGCAGTGCTACACGATTTAACCCAACTTTGCCATTTACATACCATGACGAGCATGGAGTTAGCCATAAAGTTCAGCCAGAGTACGGATACGGCTGCAATCAATTCCCTGACGAAAGGGTAAGGCAGCTGTACGGGGCTGACGTAAGCTGGGTGCCTGTTGTCGGACTGAATCCTAAAGAGAGGCACATAGCTCAACTTCCCATAACTGTTTATGGCACATGCCTGTACATAATGGATCATGATCATTGGAACAACCTTGCGCCTTTATCAATAATGTTCACGCCACGTAATCATCCACTTAGTAGTAAGTTCATTTCACACGAAAGAGTTCACGGCGTGAGAGACAGACCTTTCCTCTCAGATGATGGTCTTCTTCACACCGAATTTTATGCGTATGCGGCATGTGGCAATGTTGCGAGCATACTTTTTGGCGCTGATGCCCTTGGACACCAGCTTAACCTAAACCCAGGCATTTTGACTTTAGGGGCACAAATCATGTCGCAAAGCCTCCGAAGTGTGCTGGCCTATTTTGATTTCAAAAAAACGCTGAAAAATGCCGAAATGGCGCTGAGTGAAGAATTTGGCACCCGAGGAGCGCGGTACGTTATTGGAAGGGCGTCTTTTGGGGAAGCAAAGGAGATTGCAGGATGCAAAAACAGCAGGGGACTGGAAGAGCTGCTGCAGAATAAGGCAGGCGATGGGGCAGGCGATGGTTTACGATGGGAGCTTCTCCAACAAAAATTGGAGGCGGTGGACTGAAATGGTTAATGAACATAATGGGGGCGGCGGTTATGATCCCTCTTTTGGCGGCGGTGTTGGCCCGGGCGGTATTCCTTTCGGTGATGATTCTAGGGATTCAGGCGGCAGCGATGATCCTGGCGGCGATGGCGGTCAGGGCGACTATGATCCCGGACAGCATAGTCAGGATAGCGGTGGCTGGCCTAGCTGGCTTGGCTGGTGGCCAGCCTTCCTAAGTTTACTTGTCACCGAAGATAAAGGCAATCAGGGAAAAAGGGAAGGAGCATCGAGCAGCGGCGGTCCGAGGCGAAGAGGATTTTACAGCGGCCACATGAGTTACGGCAGAGTTCATGTTGATTCTGGCGATTTGGAATACGCGATTGACGAGTCTTACAGAGGTGTCGGCGCAGTTACGCTGAAGACGATTTCAAACGGCATCACTCTGGCCTTGTCAGATGACGGGAAAGTGTATGTGAGCGGATTCATAAGTCGTGAGCCTGAAATCAGGGCAGGCCGCCTGTTCATTGATGGCTTACGGGGAATCCTGAAATTGCCTAAAAACAAGGAAAGCCTCACGCTTGAAGCCAATCTCACCTCTGGAGATGTCCGTGGCGCTATCGCTCACAGCGGCAGAATCGCTACAGTATCTGGCGGCATTAATCTGGAGTTGTATGCGCCACTTGCACTTGAGGCAAGTGTTGTCAATGGCGAAGTTTCTGTTATAGGAATGATGTCTGAAGGCAGGGGCGTCTACAGCCCGCCTAATGCGCAACCGAAGGGAAAACTTTCTCTTCAAACTACATCTGGCGACATTAACGTGAGGTATATGCTATAAGGTGAAATGAAATGAACATTTTAAGCAAGCTGCCGATTGGAATGGGAAATCAAAGGTACGAGCCGAACTTTCACGTGGAAGTGAGAGGACTTGACAGGATTGTTGAGAAGGCTGTTTCAGGCTTAGAAGCCGGCTCAGAAGGTGAGTACAGTCTGGGAAGGGCAGCAATGGCCCAGTCTCCAGTGCAGGAAGTCGGGGTAGTGCTGAAGCCCTCAAAGAGTGGGGTTTACGGTTATGCGGTTAATGCTTCAAAGAAGCTTATGACGCAAGTTACGGGCTTTGTTCCCTCTTACACCTTGGAAGCAGTTATAGACGTTGATGGCAGCAGGCCATACCTACATGCCGACCTGAAAGCGTTAGAAGAAGCAGGCTTCCGTGTTGTTGGCAACAGAAAAAGTGACGCTCTCCTTCACATTTTCAATGACAAACTTTTTGGGGGAGGTAGGCATGCGGAATATTCTGCAAAACCGCAAAGTGCAACGCTCACATATTCAGCCAAGGCAGAAAACCATACCACAGAAGAAGTAGGCAGGGCGATAACAGGCTTTGCCCAACTGCTTGAGCTCATAGTCAATGGCGCCTACAAGGCAGCAGGAAAAAGCCCCCCTGACACAACGCTCAACTTCGAGCTTGGCGAAAAAATCAGCAGGGTAAAGGGGCAGAAAATCCAGCCAGTCAGCAGCCAAAATGGCGGGCACAGCGATGCATACGCTAAGAAGGCTGACGGAGCTGACGAAGATAACTTTACCCAGGCTTTGCAGCCAGCAAAAAGCGATGTAACGTTCAAAGACATTGGCGGCTACCGAAATGTAAAGGGGCAGCTTAGTGATTTCCTTCTTGCAATAAAAAACCCGCAGGAAGCCAGGAGGCAAGGCTACACGCCATCAAAAGGCATTCTGCTGCATGGACCGCCCGGGACAGGCAAAACGTTGTTTGGCAAAGCGCTGGCGGGTGAGTTAGGAACAGAGTTCATCTACTACAACGCCTCTGACATGCTGCAGAAGTATGTGGGGGACTCTCCAAAGGCGCTGAAAGCAGCTTTTGAGGGAGCGCAGCAGATAGCCGACAAGACAAAAAAACCCGTCATCCTGTTTATTGACGAGATTGACTCGGCATTCCCGCAAAGGGGAACTGCCCATGACGTTAAGATCGATCTAGTCAACCTCTTCAACCAATATATGGACGGCTTTGAAAGCAGGAGGATTCCGAACGTGTGGGTAGTCGGAGCAACCAACAGGCTACGTGAAATGGACGAAAGCGCAACCCGCGCAGGGCGATTCGAAAAGATTGAAGTTCCGCTTCCTGACCTGGAAGCAAGGACAGCCATATTCCAAGTTACGAAGGACTCCCTTCAAAGGGAAGCAGGAACGCAGCTGTTTGAGCCAGCGATAGACTACGCTACGCTGGCAAAGGCTGCTGAAAAATTCTCAGGGGCAGACATTGCTGATGTAATGAGGGAAGCAAGGCAAAAAGCATTCAGGCAGGCGGCAGTTTCCGGCCAAAAGAATGTTGTGCCTACAACAGCTGCACAGCTTGAAGAAGAAATAGCAGCTTACAAGCAGCAACAGAAGCGTGACGGCAAAAGCAAAAATACACTTGGCTTCAAAAAGGACTGATAAAAATGGCATTTGACCCAAGGCAGCAAAGGAAATTTGAAGAGCTTCAGGCAAGACTCCGGAAGAGCTACGGCAGCGGGAGTCTGTACGATGCGCTTGGGGTTAAGCCTGGCGCAACTGAGGATGAAATCACAAAGCGGTATAGGAAAATGGCGTTTGAATTTCATCCTGACCGCAACAAGGCTCCAGATGCCGAGCAGAGGTTCAAGGACCTGCAGGCAATTAATAATATCTTATCAAAACCGGAAGAAAGGGCAAGCTACGATGCGTGGCTTGCAACGGCAGGAGGGGCAGGAGCTGGCTCAACCGGGCAGCCTGGTGCCAAGCAATGGTCGCAGCATCACAGTAATCAGGGGGCTGGCGCTTTTGGAAGCAGCAGCCACAGCACTGGCAGCAGCGATAGCAGAAGCGGCGTTTATGTCAACGGCGTTGAGTTGCCGAAAGAGTTTGCCGGAAGACGGACGGTTATCATAAACGGCGGGCGTCAGGTAATAATCTCCTATGGCGGAACAAAATATGCGGAGGTCAACGGCGGTGTTCATGTCCATGACATGCCTCCTGGCGGAAAGATAAAATTTGACGGCTTGACCATAGAATACCAAAGCTCTGGAAGCGGCAGCCAGCCTCATGTGAGGGTTTCCAAAGGCGGGATTTTCAGCAGGCAGGAGATTGTAACGAGCGGTGGTGGCGTAATCAACATAGGTAATGGCGGTTCTGTTGTTATGGGAGGAGTCCACAGTTCAGGAAGCTCTTGGCATGGTGGCGGCGGATTTTATGGAAGCGGCCTTGAAACAGAGATAAACCGGGCATACGATAACATCAGCGCAGTTTCTGTGACGCATGGCGATGGCGACATACGATTCGGATTTTCCAAAGATAGAAGGGTGTATGTCAAAGGAAATGTTTCAGAGAAACCTCTGGTTTCTGATGGAAAGCTTGCAGTTGCCGGCCTGGATGGCATCCTGGAACTTCTGCTGCCGAAAGAAAGGGAGCTAAACTTGTCAGTTCTTACGGGGGATGGCGCGTTACGCGGCGACATCGCTCACCAAGGCAGAATAGCAACAGGCGATGGCCCAATCAGCCTTAACCTGCACTCGCCGCTTGAGCTGCAGCTGAGAACAGGATATGGCCTTGTTAACGTTTCAAACATGATAAGCAGGGGAGGAGGAATCTACTCGCCGCCAAACCAGAAAAGCACGGGAAAGCTTGAAGTGAAGACAGGAGACGGCAGCATAAGCATCAACTACGTTGGAAGGGCTTAGATAAAAATGGGACAGGCAACCGCTGAAAACGCTGAAAAAACAAATGAGAAAACAGAAGCATCACCGCACATACTGGAAGAGCTGGTAAAGGCAGCCCCAGGAGCGGGCTTTGAAGAGAAAGAGCAGGCTTTGCATTCTACGCTGCTGCTGGCTTTTTACCGCGCAGCACAGGCTGTTGTTTCGAAAGAAGTAATAATTCCCATGTTCTTTGGAGTTAGTTACAATAATAATACCAGGCAGATTAAGTTCGTAAATCATGGGGGAACTGCGCCAGTGCAGAGCAAGGGCAGAACTGACGTAAACGGGCTTGACCTGATTATTTCTGCAACTTTAAGAGGTGGGATGCCCCTGCTTCTTGAAGGCGACACAGGAACAGGAAAGACGCTCATTACAGAGAAGTACTTGGCAACCATTCTTGAAAGGGAAAACTATGTCACGATGACCCTGAGCCAGAACCAGTTTGCAAACAACCCGCTGCAGCCGTTCACTAAGAAAGACCCTAACGACGTTACAAAGACGCATATTGACAAGGATGCGCTGCGAAGAATAGCTGCTCTGTTTGTTGACGAGCTCAACAGAGGGCAAACGCAAACCCTTCTCCAGTTGGCTTACGGAAGAATAAACGTTGGCGGGGAGTTTGACGAAGTGGCCATACCAGTTCCAGAACTAACCCCTAATGGCGTTGACTACTCCGAAAAAGGCAGGGTAAAGAAGCTTTTGTTCATAGGCGCCCAGAACCCTTCGCAGCAGAAGGACGCGACATTCACAGGCACTATGCAGCTCGACCCAGCCCTTTCAAACAGGCTGCTGACTGTTGAGTTTCCGATTTTGACAAAAAGCGCTGGCGCCTCTATAATGGTGGTTGAAAGCGGCAACGGCTTGCATGACAAGTTTTTGGAAAGCGTTGCGCAGTATCTGGAAAAGTCTTTTGGCGCCAAGGTTGACAGGGACAGGCTCAAGGAGCAATGGCTGTCAACTTATGCATATGTTGCCGACCCAAAGAGGACTGACAAGGCTTTCTTGCGCTCCTCATTGGAGCTTGCTGACATGCTGGCAGTTGCCCTCGCAGGCGATGTAGCAAGCACATACGAGCAAGAACAGAAAATGATTGCAAACTGGGACGCTTACATATCACACATATCACCGACCCTCAGGACAAATTTCTCGCTTGGCCAAACAAAGATAGACGCCACAGACGAGGCCGTGCAGCGCTTGGAAGAGGTGGTTGGAACGTTTGAAAAAACCGCAATGCCAAGGGACTTGATAAAGATAAAGAATGTAGCTGATATATTCTCAACCATCAGAGGCATCAAAACAGCCTTCGCGGCACAAAACCCTGCACAAACTTACGTAAAAAAGTCTGGCTACGTGACTGTTGAAGACATTGCAGCTGCCTCAACGCTTGTTGCCAAGAGCAAGCAGTTCAAGGCGACGGCAGACCCCATAATCATAGTGAACTCAATCCTTACAGAATATACTGCGCTGGCGGAAGAAGCTACCGCAGGGATCACGGGCAGGCAGATACCGTTTGACAGCAATGACTACGAAGCAGGAATACTGAACTACACCTTCGGACACGCTTGGGAATCAGCAAGTAACCATAAGGGCCTGGTGCAAAAACTAAGTGAATACGCTGTTATGCTGAAAAGCTTGCAAACAGGCACAGGAGCTAACGAGCTCAGGCGCTTAATAGTCGCAAGAACAGTTGGGGATTTGGCAACATTGAGCGGTTTCCTGATTGACAACGCAGCAGATGTTGACTCATTGCTTGGCAAGGCAAAAGGCGATGTCGGCGCAGCCTTTGCAGGACTAAAGCAAATGTACGAAGAACAGCGCGAAAACCCGCTGATGCCAGAAATTTACAAGCACAGGCTTGAGAAAATGCTTTCATGATGGCGAACAATATGGAACCTGGAAAATCTGGTGGCAGAAAAGATGAGGACGTTGGCACAGGAGGGCCAAGATTAGTTAGAGTTAGCAGAACAATAAGGCCGGATAAGAAAGGCTGGGAAAAAATACTGGGGAAAACGCCTGGCGAAGCCCATGCTCAAGGTGGAAATGATGCCGGGCAAGAAGGCCAGCCCAACGCTCCAGCGCAAGAACAGCCCTCCCCTTCCGAAGCATCGCCTTCAACTGCGCCAGCTGCGAATTTGGCAAACTTAACTAGGTCCAATTACCCCATCCAGTTCAGAACTGACGTAATAGAGCACCTTTACGAAATGCTGAAGGGCAAAGGGCTTCCGAACCTGCTAAGCATTCAAGCACTCTCGCAGCCTTTCCAGAACGTTGAAGAGCCGCTTGCGTATGCGCATGCAACGCTTCTTGAAAACATGTTCGGCCCAGAAGGCTTTGACATCACTAACTCAGCAGGAAAGTTCCCAACAGACGAGTATAGGTGCTTTTCCTCCCTTCAGGCTAACCCTGTCAGTTTAGCGAAGGTCAGAAATTACGTAACAGCCCTGTTAGGGCATGAAGCTCTTATGGAACTATCAGCCTCGCAAATAGCAGAAGCCGGGCTGGAATCAATGATTGAAATAGGAAGCCTGCCAAAATACTTTCCCAACTCGCGCGGCCTAAAATTCGCAGAAATGTTCAAAAGCCGTGTCTCGTGCAAAGAGCCCTTCAACTCAGCATACTTCATCGTAATGGAGATGCAGCCGCCAAGCACAAGGCTGCTAGTTGCCAAAGCACTTGAAGCCGCTTATGCAGACGGAAGCCTGGCAGCTCCTGCGCTGCAAACTTTTCCAACAGACACTTTTGATTACTTTTTTTTCTGCTTAAAGTTAACTCCAAGGGTGGAAAGAAGCCGAGCTTATCTTAAGATTCCTAACCAGGCCCTGCAAAGGGAAGCGCAAAAGCTTGGCGTCAATGATACGGCACCTCATGCTGCTGCTTATGAAAAAGCCTGGGGCAGCCTGGTTGAGAGGCTGCATGAAAAATTGATAGGTCTGTAAAGGAAAGGCGAGCATGATGGCTGAGAGAACAATAAAACCGGACTGGGGAAAGGTGCTTGGGAAAGGTCCGCAACCTTTGAAAAAGCCGCAAGAGGCGGGGCAAGATGCTGGGCAGCAGGGGCAGCAGGCCCAAACTTTGCCAGCTACGCATGAAGATGCAGTGACTGCTGCGGCTTCGGTGGCAACGGACTACCCGCTGCAATTAGTGATTGACGTGGCCTCGCACTTGTATAGCTTGCTGAAGGGTAAAAGCCTTCCAGCCCCACAAGCGGTTCAGGACATTGCGCAAGTTATCAAAACTTTTGAAGAGCCCACGGCTTACGCGCACGCAATCCTGCTGGTTGAAAAGTTAGGGATAGAAAGCTTTACCATAAGCAACAGCGTAGTTAAACTGCCAAATGATTTGCAAGATTCACAGCGAAAGAAAAAACAAAAGACGCCTTTGCAGGACTATTTTAGGGTAGTTTCCGGGACATTTGCAAATTCAGTCACAGCTGAAAAAGCCCGAGTATACGTGGCTGCGCTGTTTGGGCCAGACGCCCTTAATGCGCATCCGGCTAATTACCTGGCACAAGCCAGCTTAGAAACTAAACTTGCGCTGTCAAGCCTGCCACAACTCCTTCCCCACATGCCAGAAACAGGTTTTCTGCAAATGTTCCAAAAGCCTCTGCACTCAGGGCCTTTTAACTCCGAATACTACATTGTCATGGCGATGCAGCCGCCAAGCACAAGGCTGCTAGTTGCCAAAGCGATTGAAGCCACTTCCGGAAGCCAAAATTTACCAGCGTCCCCGCCCGAGATTTTCCCGAATGACAAATTTGGCACGGATTACCTGCCTGTTGCAGAGAATAGACATTTTGACAATGAGTTCCATTCAAAAGTTTCATTAGACGCCCTAAAAAGTGAAGGGAAAAAGCTTGGTATAAAGGACACGAACAAACCTGTAGAAAGCTACCGTGCTGCGTGGGAAAAGTTACACTACCAATTTCAGACAGCACCTTACAGCTCACCAGTAGACATTCAAGGGTGAAGCCGATGCTTATACCTGAATCCTTAGATAAAGCGGTTGCTGCTTGGGAACAGCACCGCGATGCGCAGTTCCCGATTTTCTCAGACATAACAGTAGAGACAGAGCCGAAGAAGGGCAAGCTAGGGAAAAATCCTAGGCAGCAGGCGCTCTGGTCGTTTTCAACTAACAACAAAAAGATACATGCCTACATCTTCAAGCCAGAGGACATTGAGATGATTTTCAGGCAGGTTGTTGTGCCGCTATACGCAAAAGGAGCATACGGCAAGGACATGACTGCATTGCTCAAGGACCCCCAACATTTTGAGGCGTTTCTAGAGGCTATTGCGTTCCACAACAGCCTCTCCCTGCTAAACCACGAACTGCTCCACCCAGCGGGATGCCCAAACAGCAAGGAAGACGAGGAAAAGATTGACCTGGCGCTTTACGAAGGTGTAAAGGAGGCAATGCCGCAGCTCGGAGCAAAAGACCTCGTCCAAAAAGCAGGCAACGTAAGAAATTTTGTTTGGGACCACGTCGATGACCTGTTCCAGTACTACTTCATAACCACTGATACCCCTTACAGGAGAAACCTTGAGTCTGTGCTGGCAGCCAACAGCCACAGCGTAAACGGAACAGCAATTACCAAATTCCCAGAAGGCATAATTCCACTATTTGACGTTGTATCGGTCGCTTCTTTCAAAACAGCAGGTGCAACAGGCACAGTCCAGACGCCAAGCGCCCTTTACCCGCTTACAAGGATATTCTACGCTATGCTTTTCTGCGGCGACAGCGAGACCAGAAATGGAATATACGAGCATTTCATGCGAGCCATAAAACAGTTCAGAGACCTCGACTACGCACAATTCACAGAGCAAAGGGCAAACAGCTTAATAAAAAAGGCGATGCTTGGCATGGTCTCGGAGCTTGATAGCTCTGAGCTAAGCGCGAAGGGCATAAGCTATTCGCAGTTTGAGGCCGCTGTTGATGGGATGTTCAAAAACATAGCAAAACCGCAGTACAGCTTACCACACCGTGAAGTTCTTGAAGGCCTGGCTGCAGTGCTGATGGACAAAGAAACAAGGTACAAAGCCGTAAAGGGCTTCATAAAGCCGCTAGCGCCTTACATTTCAATCCAGCATTCAGAGGACAGGCACGAGCACGACGACGAGGAAGAAGGAGGTGGAGGAGGGGCAAGCTCTGCCCTTGAAAACCTGCTTGGCCAGCTTCCAAAGGACGAGGCAAACCAGCTTCTCCAAGACATCGCAAACTCCGGCCAGCCGGCAACGGCAAAAGATGCAAAGCTACAGCTTCAAGCCATTGACGAGCATTACAAGCGCAACGCCAAAGAAGTAGCATTGAGAAGCCCGAAGCCTGAGGTAACAACAATAGACCTTGGAAAGGTGAAAGAGTGGCAGCCTGTGAGGTCAGAAACAGTAACCGAGCAGGAGCTGCGCGACAATTACAACATTGATGCCCTAATAGAGTTTGCAGCAACTACAGGATTACCAGTGCTTCAAAAGCTTGACGAAAACAACTGGAAAATCAGCTACTTCGAAGAAAAAGAGTTACCGCTTACCTCGTACACTTTTCAAAGCACAGGAATAGAGCTGCCGCGGAATGTTGTCTTCGTTGTTGACACGTCAACCAGCATGCTTGAAGGCGCCAGGCTATCGGGCGCATCACTGCAAAGCCAAATAGCAGCCCTTACTTCATCAAGGAATGGAAACCGCTTTGTCGGAACAGGCAACAAATACGATGCCCTGATGAACGTTGTCTACGGTCTACTGAAGACAATGGACAAGGCAAGCAAGGACTATGGTGCTCCTGTAGAGCTTGTTACTGTAAATTACTCAGGAACTACTGTGGCTAATGGACCTGTAAGCGTACAGGACGCACTATCACAGGCAGCAAGCCCTGTAAAGACCAACCTGTTAAGCCCGCAGCTTGGAGTAACAACGCTTGACGCACTAGTACTACAAAGCGTGGAAAAGCAGCTCCAGCCCGGAAAAACGGTCTGGCTGGTATTCTGCGACGGAGACTTGCGAGGAGTAACTACGCCAGTGTTCCAGCAATTTGCAAAACTTGCTGGGAAGAAGGACAACAGCATCGTCTACTTCCAGCTTTACGACCAGGGAGGGGCTTTTGGAGGCTTTATGAGCCAACTAGCAGCAGCCAGGCCGAACGTGTCCTATAACCACATAACAGACATGAACCAGGTAACAAAAGCTGCAATGAGCGTGCTGGTAAAATACGCCAAATGAGTGATAAAAATGGCATTTGACCAGCTTACCGAACACCTCGGCAATGAACTCTCTGACCTTGAAGGTAAAGTCTCCGCAGCAGTCATGGAGCGCCTCGAAGCTTACGACGCCATTACTTCTTCGGAATTCTACCTGCCCGTAATCGACTATTTCTTCCTTGCACACCAGCAAGGAGGCAAAAGCCACATTGACCTGGCGAGAGAGGTTGGAATTGGAAAGAGCACAGTGAGGAAAATATTTCTTCTTTACGGCTTACCGATAGTTGGCAGGGCAGAAGCCACCAAAAGAAAACTGGCCGACCCCGATTACCAAAAGAGAGTTGCACAGACCTCAAGGGAAACAATGTACCGGCTGAAGCAGGACCCTGAATTCCGAAAGAAGCAAGCCGCCGCTAGTAGCGCAGTTTTTCATAATCTTTGGGACAATCCTGAGTTTGCCCAGGAAGTTGCAGAAAGGGGAAGGAAGCAATTTAACGAAAGGTGGAAGGATGCCGGATTCAGGCAGCGGCAACATGACGGTCTGGAAAAGGAGCTTGAAAAAAGGTGGCACGACCCGGAAGCCAACCCTGCCTTCAGAGAAAGGTTTGCAGAAACCCATAAAAAATCAACAAGGCAGCTATGGGAAAATCCGCAGTTTAGAAAGAAGATTGCCGAGGCATCAAGGGATGCAAGATACCGCCCTGAAGGCCTGAATTCAAGAACGCACATTCCTTCAATTCATGGCTACAGGCGCGACATAGGATTTTACGCACAATCAATGTGGGAGGCAAACCTTGCAAGGGCATTCATGACCAGCCATGCCAACTTTTCAAGAAGGCAAACATTCCAGTTGAGGGTTCCCGAAGAGCACAGGCAAGCAATTGGCTCAGAAAAAACAGATCTCACTGTTGACTTCGCGGTACGTGACCCCAAAACCCACAAGGTGACATTGTATGAGGTAATGGCGCACCCTCTCGAAGCACCTGTAGGCAGGATAAAACTCGAGCTGCTGCGGCAGCAGTTCCCGCAATTCAGGGTTGTGGCTGTCGATCCAAAATATTACGAAACGTTAAGAAACGAATTTGCCGCAAAAATAAGCCGTTCGGGATGGCTTTGCGGCTGGGAAACAACAAAGGACAACCTGAGAACAAACCCTGAAAAATACGCGTGACAGCCGCGTTGTGGCAGCCGACCTTTGCAAGTATTTCGTTCTCCTGACTGATTGGTAGTTTGCTGCGGCAGAAGTGGCTTCACTCGCGTTTTTCTGTTTTTTACTAATATTTATAAACCGAACTTTGGAAATTACTGCAATGGACGTTGAAATTGACATCAGCGAAAACCTCAAAAGGATCGATAAGGACAGCTTTTTGGGAGTTTGCAGCAAGGATAGCGCTTATAGCAAAAGCGTCCAATTGCCTTCTTCTGTCAAGAAACGAATCAAAAAGTACCCAAAATTAAGGGCGCAAATTCATGTCGCTCTAATCTATACTCTTATCAAGGGCGATTTGCCAGCTTACACCTCAATAAAAATCTGTCCAGACGTGAGCAGAAATGCCATACATAACGGCTTGCTCAGCCTCTTCAAGAATAATCCGCATTATCGCAAACTTCAAGCAAATGGTAAAATCAAAATAAGTCCAGTTGGTCATGACGAATGTGCTGTTCACGATTATGTCACTATGTTAAAAGCAAAAAAGTTGGAGCCGACATTTCGAATGACCCTTGAAGAGTTATATGAAATTTTAAATACGTTCAGGCATAGATGTCCTATTGAAACAACAGAAACAGAATAAGCAAAGACCGCCCAGTTCAGGGGATTTCGCCGATTTTGCCCTTTGCAGGGGTTCTCCAGCCAGCCTTTGCTATGTATGTGTGTAAGTTTCTTAGTTATATAAAACTTACTATGATCAAATATCTATGTTAGATGGAAACAGTAACCTTTAAATAGAACCTGTTGTTTACTTTTTCTGGAAGTTTGGGGTTTTGTTTGGTGGTTTTTCGTCGCAAATCGGACAATGTCCGATTGCGCATTCCGCTAAAAGCGAAATTGCGTTGTGGCAACTGCGATGTAGATTATTAGCGTCACGATTGTTAACTTATTTGAAAAGATGAAGGTGAATGGAAAAATGGAACAGCCTGAAGGGCAGCAGATTAACATTGAAGTGCAGAACGGCACAGATTTCTTTGCGGACCAGGTAAGCGTGAGCCACAACCCGCTCAGGTTCATACTTGATTTCACGAGGACAACGCCAAGGATTGACGGCAGCACGACAGGGCAGCCGAGGCTTGTCATGAGCCACAATGTCGTAATGATAGACCCTTACCTCGCTTTGGAGTTTGTCAACGTCCTCAAGGACAACATTGCAAAATACGAGAAGCGCCATGGCAAGATAGCAAGGCCTGGCGCATTGAAAAAGCTTGACGAGGAAGCAAGGAAGGCAGGCAAGTCGGACGCCAAGAAGCAGGAATATTTTGGATAATGTGACCTTTTTGCGAAACCACGTCGTGCAAGCACGACGGGTCCCATCGCCATAGGCGATGTGGAAAGGTCAATCAAAAAACGACGATTTCAGGAGGGATGTGAGGATGGCACAGCAGATACAGCCGATATTTATTTTGCCGGAAGGCAGCCAGAGGACAACCGGAAGGAACGCGCAGCGAGCCAACATAATGGCCGCAAAAGCGGTTTCCGAGACAGTGAGGACTACTCTTGGGCCTAAGGGAATGGACAAGATGCTCGTCGACAACCTTGGAGACATTGTCATAACAAATGATGGAGTAACGATTCTTGAGGAGATGAATGTTGAGCATCCTGCTGCAAAGATGATCGTTGAAGTAGCAAAGACGCAGGAAGACGAGATAGGTGATGGCACAACAACAGCGGTAGTTATAGCAGGAGAATTGCTGAAAAAGGCAGAGGACCTGCTTGACCAGGACGTGCACCCCACGGTAGTTGTGAGAGGCTACAGGATGGCCGCTGAAAAAGCGCTTGAGGTTCTCAACAAGATTGCCGAGCCAATCGCTGAAAAGGACACGGCAATGCTTGAGATGATTGCCATGACAGCAATGACTGGAAAGGGCGCTGAGAAGGCAAAGGAGCAGCTCTCCAAACTGGCTGTGAAGGCAGTCAAGGACGTTGCCGACCTGAAGGATGGCAAGCTCTCTGTAAACAAGGACAACATAAAGATAGAAAAAAAGGTTGGCGGAGCGGTTGAGGACTCTGAGCTTGTTGAAGGCATAATCCTTGACAAGGAAAAGGTCCATCCGGGAATGGCTGACGTTGTCAGGAATGCCAGGGTTGCACTGATTGACGTTGCTGTTGAAGTCAAGAGCACAGAGACCGAAGCCAAGATACAGCTCACGGACCCGAACCAGCTGCAGGGCTTCATCGACATGGAAGAGAAAATCCTCAGGGACAAGGTTGAAAAGATAGCAAAGTCCGGAGCCAATGTGGTGTTCTGCCAGAAAGGCATAGACGACCTTGCCCAGCACTTCATGGCAAAGAAAGGAATGTATGCTGCCAGAAGGGTTAGCAAGAGCGACATGGAAAAGCTTGCAAGGGCAACAGGAGCAAAGATAGTCACCAGCCTTGAAGACCTGTCTGCTTCCGACCTTGGAGCCTCAGGCGTTGTTGAGGCAAAGAAGGTTGGGGATGAAGACATGACCTTTGTCAAGGAATGCAAGAATGCCAAAGCGGTTACGCTCCTGATAAGGGGCGGGACAGCGCACGTTGTTGACGAGGTCAAAAGGGCGGTTGAGGACGCAATTGGCGACGTTGCAAGCGCGCTAGCAAGCGGAAAAGTGGTTGCCGGAGCAGGCGCAACCGAAATAGAGCTCGCACTGCAGCTCAGAAGGTATGCGGGATCGCTATCAGGCAGGGAACAATTAGCGGTAAACTCATTTGCAGAGGCAATAGAGATAATCCCAAAAACACTTGCGGAGAACTCGGGGCTTGACCCCATAGACGTCCTTACAGAGCTGAAGAGCCAGCATGACAAGGGAAGGAAGTGGGCAGGCATAGACGTCTTCACAGGCAAAATAATGGATGCCTGGAAGGAAGGCGTTCTTGAGCCATTAAAGGTAAAGACCCAGGCCATAAGTTCAGCAAGCGAAGTTGCAGGAATGATATTAAGAATAGATGATGTCATTGCCTCTGGAAAATCAGAGTCCAGAGGCCCACCAAGCATGCCCGGGCCAGAGGGAATGGGCGGTGACTATTAGCGACTATTAGTTCGCTTAACAAACTTTACTTGCGTTTAAGTTCGTTTAAACAGCTATCAAGTATACATTAATGTATACTGTTAGCTTTATTCGGCTATTTTCAAGCGTCGTTATTAACTTTTTCTTAGTGGTTTGGACCTATAATTAACAAAGTTTAAATAATAGAACCACTTACTACTGACATCGGAGAGTTAAATTGGGGTAGTTAACTTTCACCGCATAAGTTTACAAAAATAGGTAAAAAACATTAATTTCGATGTTTATCACAAATATCACAACTTAACGTTCCTGCCTCCTGGGCGTAGGCGTTTTGCACACCTCTTTTTCGCTTACGCCTTGGGGCTGGAAACTCTGAATTCTAACAGTTTTATTCGTTTAATTCTTCTTTTTACTGCTGCAAATTAAAAAAGTTTAAAAACTCAGCATGACCTTTTAGGAAAATGTCACCGGAAAGGTGACATTCTTCGTCTCTAAGACGAAGAAAGGTCAATCAAAAACTACGAAAAGAGTGTGCTGTTATGAGTGTTGAACGCATTGTGGGGCCCTCAAGCTCAAGGCCTGCTTCTGAGAAGGAGGCGCTGAAAGACAGCGTTGAAGAGCTAATCATGGTTGTGAGGACTCTTGTTGACGTTTTCGAAAAGGCAAAGGACGAGATAAAGGCAGAGCCGACCCAGCAGGTGCTTATGAAGCTCGATGAGCTTACCATTTACAACAAGCAGCTCATTGAGCAAAACAGGGAGATACTCCAGCAAACAGGCAAAGCGCTTCAGCAGAACAAAGACATGGCGCATTCGCTTCTTACGCTTCTGGACCTTCACAGGGAGCATTTGCCGGAGATAGCGAAGCACACAAGGCTTTCATCAGAGATTAGAAGAATGCCCCCTCCTGCATTCCCTGGCGCACCATTTTCGAGAACCAGGCATTTGAGGCAGCCGGGCAATCCTTTGCAGCAGCCATGAGCGTCTTTAGGTGAGCACTGCCATGTTTTCAAGCCCTTTAGCGCACTATTTCAGGCACGCCCTGTTGGCCTACCATGAAAGCGGCGGGAATCTCAGGCACAGGCTTCTTGCAAGGAGGGAACTGAATTCCCTGGAAGCCTCATGCTTGAAACTGCAGATGGAGCACCCCAGGCATCCGAAGATTCCGGTTCTGATTGAGCGGATAAGAAGCATGAAGGCGTCGCTCTGAACCTGTAACTGCGCCTATTCTATAAGTCCCTGCCCATTAGCGTTCTTCTGTTGTTTGCCCTTGCCCGCTCTACCGCTTCCTCAACCATTTTTTTGACTTTGGCATTTATTGCCGGGAGAAAATCCTCTGAAAGGTTGTTGACAGAGCAGCCCTTTTGCCTGCTTATCTCTTTTACGGCAGCCGATATGTTTGTTTTTACTACGAGCCCCATTTTTATCACCGTCCAAAAAAATCTGGTTGAATCTAGTTGTGGCAGTAAATGAACGACAGCTCCTTTTCGTTTTTGCTTTCCAACCTGCAAAAGCCGAACCTCGCAAACTGCACAATTTCTCCTGCCTTCACGTCAGCTGCCGCAGCTTCTGCCAGCCCCTTGCTTGTGTTTCCATCAGGCATCAGCACTTTCACGTTAAGAAGTCTTTTATCATCTGCAGGCAGCCAGTGTATGATGATGCTGCCGCTCATCCTGTAGCGCTCGTACTCAACCGAGTCAAACACAAAGCCGCTGTCAGACTTCCTGAGGTTGAGGCAGTCCATCAGCCTGACGAGTGAAGCGCCTTTCAGCTTTGAGATTGCGTCAAGGTCTTTCTTTGACAGGTAGAAAGTGTCGCTGACGGAAAACTGCCTGCTGCCACGTTCTGGCAGGTCAGGGTGGAGCTTAAGCTCTACTTTTTTCTGGGGAGCGCCTTTCACAGTTACCTTCTGCGGATTTTCAATGTAAAAATAGCGGTTGCATTTCGGGTCAAGTACTTTCCTGTTGACTGCTGAAATCAGCTGCCAGTCAAAGTTTGTCTCTGTTGGCGAAAGCCCGACCTCAATCGCAAGCTCCCAGAACGTTTCAGGCTGCACTCCTCTCCTCCTGAGCGCTTTAATCGTGACAAGCTGCGGGTCATCCCAGCTTTTAATTGCACCGGTTTCCATGAGCTTTCTTATCTCCCTTCCCTGAGTTACAGCTCCCCTGACGTTGAACCTTCCGTACTGGATTATGGTTTGCTTCGGCAGCTTGAGAAGGTCTTTGATCGTGTCCTGAAGCTCTATCCTCATTGTGCCGAACTCGCTGCTCCTCATAACATGGGTAATGCCCATCGTGCCGTCTTCGACTGAATTGGCAAAGTCGTACAGGGGCCAGACGCAGTACTTCGCCCCCTGCAGGTAATGCTCCTTATAAGTCACCCTGAACAGCACCGGGTCGCGCATAACATGATTGGGCGAGCCCATATCACCGTTCAGCCTTAACACAGCCTCGCCTTCCCTGTACTTTTTGTCAAGCATTCTCTTCCATTCCTCGATGTTTTGCTTAATGCCGTTCTTCCTGCAGCTGCAGCCAAACCCCTCATGACGAAGCTCCCTCATCTTCTCCTGGGTGCAGAAACAAACAAAGGCATTGCCCTGCCTTATCAGCTTTTCAGCCTGCTCATAAAGCGTGGGCAAGTCGCTGCTGATGCTGACAACCTTGACTGGCTGTATCATCAGGTACTTTATGTCTTCGAGCATCGCATCAGCATACTCTTTTTTTGCCATTTCCGGATTGGTGTCCTCAAACCTTACAAAGCACTTGCCATTGTATTTTTTAGCGTACATGTAATTTATGAGAAAGCTCAGCGCATGCCCTATGTGTGCATACTTTGAAGGCTCAGGAGGAATCCTTGTAACAACCTTGCCCATCACAGCATTCCTGAGCTCAGGCAGGTCCTTCCTCTCGGCCTTTCTCTTCTCAAGGAGCTCAGGCGCCAGCTTGCCAAGCTCCTCGACCTGCTTTTCAACATCAAGCCGGTTGACAGATTTAAGCACGGCACTGACAGCAGCAGCTATTTCCTTTATCTCCGGCTTCAGGGAAGGGTTCTCGGCCAGAATCTTACCAATCACAGCGCCGGATGCAGCCTTGCCCCCGAACTGGGCAGCGTTCTGCAGGGCATACTTCCTTATCGTGGTTTCAATGTCTTTCGGCAGCGCCATATCAACACCAAATGAAAAGGGTTCTGGGGAGCGTATTTAAACCTTTTTGCCGAAAAAGGTTTATCAAAAACGGTTGAAGTTTACCACAGCCACTGTTTTGTCAGAAGGTTTATTAAGTTACAACTTGAAATGCTATTCATGGAGGTGGCTTGAATGAGCATTGAAACGGTAATAGAGTTACTGATAAAAGCATGGGACAAAGTGGCTTATGAAAAGATGAATCAAACTGAGAAAATCATTTATTATATTGGCCTATTGTTTAATGCTACAGGAACTGTAATTTCTCTTATACTCTTATTCAATGGTTGGTCAAGATGGTGGGCTCCTTTGTCAATTTCTTGGATGATTGGGATTCCCATGATTTGGGGGGCTCGAACTTATGCTTTAAAAAAGAAAGGTTAATAGCCACTTTATAGCCAAAGCCAACAAGTGCTGTTGTTGAGGTTAAAAAATAAGAAAAAAGCCGGGTTCCGAAACCGGCAAACGCGCTTGCTTTATTTGCAAGCAACCATCCAGGTCTTTGTATTCTTAATAAGTAGACTACTTAATATACTTTCGCCTGAAAATTTTTCGATTTTTGGGCTTATGAGCACTGGACACTGGACAGATGCCCGGCGAGGGTATTTAAACTACTTCTTCTAAAACGCTCGGAGGACCGCAGAGCTGCCAAATTATGCTTTTCCCCTGCTTCGCATGGTCGCTAATCGCTAAAAGCAATTAGGCAGCTCCGCTCAGTGTCCTCCTCGCCCTAAACGTAAGATTTCTCAGCCAAGCGTGAGAAATCTCAACAATTGATTGAGGTCTCAGAGGTAAAGAAAATGAGAAGATTGCCAGAAATGCTTCAGCAAGAAATCGAGTTAGAAATAGCCGAAGGCACTTCTTTAAATGCAATATCGAATTCTTACAATATTGGTAAATCAACGTTGTATTATTACTATAAGAAAATTAAAGGGAAGAAATTTGTTCCTCCGAATGTAACTCCTGTTCTTTCGGAAGAAACTGGAGAAATCCTAGGGATTTTTGCAGGCGATGGAAGCCAATATTTTGAGGCGAGGAACTACCATTATGAAATTAATGTGCATTTTGGACATAAAAAGTTAGCCTATGCCAATTATGTTAAAGCACTATTTGAAGGGTTTTTTAAGAAGAAGTTTAGGTTACAAAGAGAATCGCATGAATTAAGACTCAGAACGTATTCTAAAGAAATTTTTTATTTCTTCAATAATTTTATATCTTATAATCCTAAAATAAAACATTCGACTGTTAAGCTAATTTCAACGTCAGTACCTGCTAATTTTAAGATTGGTTTCCTACGAGGTTTATTTGATACTGACGGATCTATACTCTACATTAGAAAACAAAAAAGAGTACGAATAGCTTACTGTACAACATCTTTAGAACTCATGAGACAAGTGAAATCCATAATGGACGAATTCGGTTTAAAATACGGGGTTTACACAGACCACCCAAAAAGACATAAGGACATTTATCGTATGACTTTGTGGAAAGAAAGCAACAACATATTTTTAAATACGATAGAACCTTTCAAAAAACGTTTATTATTGGGCCGGTAATTCAACCTGGAATCGGTTAAAACGGTGGGTAATAGAATGCGCCGCTGGCCGCGGTGATGCTTCGGGTTCAAATCCCGACCGGTCCACCATTTTTACTTTCGAGCTGGTGTTTTATCAAATGAAAGCAGGATTTTGGTATGCAATTCTCTCATCGCTTTTCCTCTCAACAGGCTTCATCCTTGCAAAGCACTTTCTCCAGTACACCAATCCTGAAACCCTGAACACGCTGTGGTTCGGTATTGCGTTTGTAGTGTCGATTCTACTGCTGCTGATTAGGAACGCTTCGAAAACCCTCAGGACGTTTAGGGAGCACTGGAAAGACGGCGTGGTCATTGGAGGGGCTAACGCTGTTGCCGCAGCCTTCTGGTTTCAGGCGATAAACATTGCAGGCCCAACCCTGACTGCGTTTCTGGTGAGGTTTAGCACAATCTTTATCATATTTCTGGGAATATTTTTCCTGAAGGAGAAGCTGCACTTGCAGGACATAGCCGGCATGGTGATTGCAGTGGGTGGCGCTTTTACGATAAGCTTTGCCAACGGAGAATACCTGACAATGGGAGTGGCGGTGGCGCTTGCAGCCTCTTTTGCAATAGCCGTGCACCAGGTGCTGTCAAAGGTTTACGTCAAGAGTATAAATCCTTTGGCGCTTGTAAGCCTCAGGACGCTTTACACTGCGCTGTTCCTGCTCATATACGCTGTTGCCTTTTCAAAGCTTCAGCCTTTCCCGCTGAGCCAGCTGCCTTTCCTTACCATTGCGGTAGCAGTTAACGCTGTTCTCGGCTTTGTCTTCTTCTACAAGGCGCTTGAGCTCCTGGACGTTTCAAAGGTTGCAATAATCAGGACGCTTGACCCGTTCGTTGTTGTCGTATACGCGCTAATTATCTTCCAAACGCTCCCGTCGCTTAACGAGCTCTCCGGAGGCACGCTCGTAGTTATTGGCGTGCTGGCAACAATGTACGGCCACAACATCAGGACAATTCTAAGAGCTGTGAAAGGCCTGCCGTGGTTTGGGTAATGCAATGATAAAATTTTTATAAACGTAACATAGCAGCAACTGGTTAATAAAAATGGCAGCAGCAAATAATGCTAAACGAGCGAATGATTGCATCTTCTGCAAGATAATCGAAGGGGGCCTGCCTGCGTACAAGGTTTACGAAGACACCAACGTTATGGCTTTTCTGGACATTTTTCCGATACACCCAGGGCACGTGCTCGTTGTTCCGAAGAGGCACTACACCGACATCTTTGACACACCCGAGAAAGACCTCCAGAACGTCATCGCAGCTGCAAAGAAAATCTCTCCTGCTGTTATGAAAGCAACAAATGCCGATGCTATAAACATTGGCATGAACAACAGACCTGCCTCGGGCCAGGTAGTTATGCATACCCACCTGCACGTAATTCCCCGTTACAAGGACGATGGCCTGAAAACATGGCCGCAGAGGCCCTATAACAACGACGCAGAGAAGGAACACGTTGCGGCCGCAATAAAAAGTTCGCTGTGAATGTCTAAGTTCTCCATCAAAAACCTTTAAAAGCTGCTCAAGATGCCGATTGTGTCATGTCGGGGTAACTCAGCCTGGTTAGAGTGCGGCGCTCATATGTTTGAGCGATGAGCCGAGCAGTCGGCGATGAACTTACTCTACCAGAACGGGGAGACGCCGTTGTCGCGAGTTCAAAAAGCCCTTTTTTGCTTCGCAAAAAAGCCCTTGGGGAAAACGTTTTCCGCCAGCGCTTTTGCGAGTAGCAACGAGCAAAAAGGGCTGTGAAAGTCTCGCCCCCGACACTATTTTCAATGCGCGCCTTCCAGCGCTTTTACGATGCCTGCCTTTCTTTCCTGGTATGCCGGCCTTACCGCATGGACAGTTGCGTCAGGGAACATCCTGGCAACAGCCACGATTCCCCTTAACTTTTCGCTTGCCTCACAGCTCTGGTATTCAGAGCCAATGAAATGCTGGCCTTTCAAAAGCTGCCATGCAGCTTCTGCATACAAGAACTTGCCGACGTTATTTGCAAAGAGACCGCAGTCAGGATGCGCCATGAGCCAAATCCTCATGGCAGCTGAAGCCTTTGCAGAACAATACTGGACCAGAGCCATCAAAACTGCCTGAGCTACGTCTCCAGCTGCGCCGTTGGGCTTTCCGAAAGCAAATCCCGTGCCTTCCTTCCCGTTTACGAAAGCGTAGGCATCTCCCGGAATGCCCATGACTATAGTGCTTTCTCTAGTGCCTTCTCCCAGCGCAAGCTGTACAACCCCTTTTGGAAGATTCTCATTGACACTATCCTTTGTTATTTCCTTAAAGCTGTTTGAAGCGGCATCGTACACTAAGAAAAGCTGCCTGAACTGCTTGGAATCGCCTGCCTGCTGGACATGGCTGTCATCGTACCAAACATCGGCTTCTTGGCATTCTTCGCCTAACGACCGTGCGGGGTATTTCGGGTCCACGCAGGTCACGATAAACCTCCACGCCTTCTGCTGTGCGCTTTTAGCTCGCAATATATCTTCGACCCGTTCGCCAATCTTTGCCATTTTTGTCATTTGAGGCGCAGAGGCCTGTTTTTAAGCCTTTCCCGTTTGGGATGGAGCGGATACGTGGTTGTTGTAAATATTTATAAAAAAGCTGTTGCTGCCAACTCGGTTAAGATGAAGATAGCTCTTGTCTGCCCTTACGACATAGCATACCCTGGAGGGGTAACCAATCACGTTACCCAGTTTGCCCAATACGCAAGGAAAGTGGGGCACGACGTGGCAGTAATAGCACCTACCTCACGAAAAGGCGCATACGAAGGGGTTATTTCGTCCGGGAAAGCAATCCCTTTTCCAATAAAAGGCGGCACTGTGCCGAGGCTTTCTTTCTCATTCTGGAATTATCCTGAAATAAGAAAACTGTTTGTAAGCGAGAAATTCGACGTGATACATGTTCACGAGCCGGGGGTTCCGCTACTCGGCTTCGCTGCACTGGCCTGCGCGCCCCAGCGCCTTAGCGCAATAGCTGCCACGTTTCACACCAATGCGCCTTACAACTTCTTGTACAAGACTTACGGCAAAGTTGCCAAGCTGTCAAAGCTTGCTGACAAGCTGTTGAGGAAGGTTGACGTGAAAATAGCCGTTTCCGAAGCAGCCAAAATGTTTGCCTCAAGATACGTCACCGGGGAATACTGCATTATTCCTAACGGCGTAGACGTGGAGCACTTCTCGCCTGAGACAAAGCCAATCGGGCATTACAGGGATGGCAAGGTTAACATCCTGTTTGTAGGCAGGCTTGGGAACTACGAAAAAAGGAAAGGGCTGAAGTATTTGGTTTCGGCTTTCAACAAGCTGCATGCCAACCATCCAAACGCCAGGCTGCTGGTTGTGGGGCCAGGCAAGCCCCAGGTATTACGCAACAGCTGACATCTTTTGCTCGCCAGCAACGCATGGCGAAAGCTTCGGAATGGTCCTTGTCGAGGCAATGGCTTCCGGAAAGCCTGTTGTGGCTTCTAACATTGACGGCTACAGGAACGTCGTTTTAGGCAGCAGCGGAAGCGGCAGGAACAGCAATGCCGTTAGCACTGGTGGCTTTGATGGCTTGGTCAGAACCGAAGCCGGAATCCTGGTGCCTCCGGGAAATCCGCATGCGCTGGCTGACGCTTTGGAAGAGCTGGTCACTAACGAAGCCTTAAGGCTCAGCATGGGAAAGAGCGGGAGACGAATAGTCATCAAAAACTTCAGCTGGGACGTTGTTGCGCCGCAGATCCTGGCGGTTTATGAGAGAGTTATTGCGGCAAAACGGCAGCGAGAAGTAGTAACTGCAAAAGTTTAAGCGCCGGGACAGGTGTCCTCACCGCTGCTGCGGCTCGGGACCTGCCCGTCGCTATGTGGATTTCTTGGTCAAGCTTACTTCGGCTTAGAGCCGAAGGATGTTGCTTCTCCAGCAACATTCTTTGCTTGCCAAAGAAGGTTGAGCGCCGGGACAGGGATTTGAACCCCGATAGCTTTCGCAATCCGCTTTCTTTCTGACCGTTTCCCACGTCGCTTTGAGGCGACGGGGCCCAATCGTGCTTCGCACGATTTGGGTTTGGTCAAGCTTTTTGCAAGCCGCAGCGCGCAAAAAGATTGTTCGAGGCGGACGGACGCACCGGATCGTCCACTCCCGGCAATAAGGGCAGCTCCACGCCGCCCTTATCAACCCTACGGCAAAATACCAAGCTTATAAAGATTGTCAAGAAATAATAATGCTAATTTGGTAACCCTACAAATATCTCAAACATTTCATTTTGCAGGGTTATAACGCCTTTACTTTCCTAATCATCAGGCCGCCTGTTGATGGGATTATTTTGACGGTTACGCCTTTGCTAAGGTTCATATGGCTGGCCAGCTCCTGTGGAATTGTTACTGCCAAGCTCCTGCCTGTAACAGTTATTTTTCTATGGAAGCCGAAAGTGCTTTCGATAAGCGCATTTGTCCTTTGCTTCATGCGTGCTGCTTGTTCCCCACTGAAGAACACGTTGCCGCATTTAGGGCACTCGTAAGCTGGTACGTTGCTTAAAGCGTGGCCTTCCAGATACTCGTAACTTGGAAGCAGTGCCAGCTTCATTTCAGAGTCACACTTTGCGCAGTAAATAGCACCTTCCTTCATTTTGGTTGCCATCTTTTCCTTCTGACCGTGTAGCACGTTACCACCCTTGTTTCTTCCTTTCTTAAAGTGTATATCACGACTATTTCCTTGCCTTTTAGCTGCAGTTGCTTCCCGTAGCGCAGCTCGCCCTTAACCACTTGCTTTATCACGAGTTCGCCATGTTCCAGGCACGCCTCAGCTTCTTCCCTTGAAATGCCGTCTTTCAGCATCTCATCCTCAGCATGCTGGGGAAACGTAATCATTATCAACCACTTACCAAATAAGTATTTAAAGTTTTCCATTAAATTCAATAAGGATGAGTGCCCCGTCCGAGCAGGGCGAGATTGTCTAATTTACTGCACGTTTTCTGCTTTGCATAAAGGTCGAATGTTTATATATTAGCTAATGATACGTTAATGCAAATTTAAATGTTTTGTTTCGAGGTGATTAGAGAATGCCAAAGATTCAAAGGATGGGAAAAACCCACTGGGTAAGCATTCCTGCCTACATTTGCAAGCTCAAGGGCTGGAGTAAGGGTATGGAGCTTTACTTTGACATAGACCAAAGAACAGGCAAGGTTGTGCTAGATAAGGTGTCGTAGTCTGAGTATGTGAAACTTTTGAAAAAATATATAAACTTCGGTGGAGGAGTTAACAATATGTCGCTATTTCATGCAGGCGGGGCTAAAAGGTTTAGAAATGTGAAGATGAAGATAGCACTTCTTGCTGCAGGCGCTGCTATTCTGGGTTCTTCTCTTATGGGATGTGCAAAGAGTGGAGCGCCTACCCCTCAAGAGACGCATCAGCTACAGCCTCCAGACAGAGCGGTGGTTCTTCAGGAGGAAAAGCAGGTTCAGAAATCAGAAAGCGTTAGAGAACATGTTTTTGTAGCTGCAGAGGAGATACTCAAAGGCCAGCAACTTTTGGGGCAAGCTCAGGAGAGTCTGAAAAACAGCATCTATTTTCTTGCTGCTGAGCAGGATTTATCACAAGCGCTTACACACTTTTTAAAGGCTGAGGAGAATGGTGTTGATGTTTCCCATTATATTAAACAAATTAAACAGCTCTACCAGCAGCTTGTGCAAGCTGATTTCGAATTGTTGAGAGAAGGCATTGAGCATAAAATCCAGTCGGGCTATTGGCAAGATGCTTTATATGCGATTAAGGAATTTGAAAAACAGCTTGTGAGGTTGCAGGCCTTCGTTAATCGTGGCTTCTATGAGAAAGAAATAGAAATACTGAGAGGGAAAGTGCATACTGCTTATGTTGAACATCAGTTTGCTTTTGCTAGGCAATTGTTGCAGAAAGCTACAAGTCCTGCTCAACTACCTCAGGTAACAATGGAAGTCAAGGACGCCTTACAGTTTATTGAAAAGTCAAAATCTCAAGATTTTGGGCTTGATATTGGAAAAATAGAAGGTGAAGGAAGGCAGATTATTGGTTCTACATATTTGAAGGATGCTGAATTTAAGGTAGCTTCTTTTAAGGCTCATCAGAAAATTAACATCGGATTTGCCATTAAGGAACTGGAAGATGCGAAAAAATTAGCTCAGAAAGCCGCAGAGTATGGCGTTAACGCTGGACCTGTCCTGGGAGAAATTGAGAAGACTCTTGTTGAAGTAACCGGCAAGCCATAAGACAAGGAGTATTATTCTCCTATGATTGTTATGTTCCGCCCGCCCCTAATTCTAGCGTTGCGTCCTGGAGGAACCCTAAACGTTTTACCGTCTACAGTAACTGTGTAACCTCTTGACCTGGGCGTGTCTTCTTGCTGAGGATTGTATTGCGGCTCAGATTCTGTTTGTCGTAAAGCTTTGTCTATGTGCAAGATAAACCGCTTAGCGTCTGAGTGCAGTACCCCTACATAGCCATCTTCGCGATCTTCCGGAATACTGTGAGTAGTATTGTACCCAACTCCTGCACGCAAGTCATGGAGCTCTTTTGCGTGTTCCATTTCATCAGCTAGCTGGTATACAAGCTCTGCCAAGTTCTTTGCTCGCTTGCCAGATGTAGGATTAGGCGTGAACTGTATGTTTGCTACCACAGGAAAAGCTACTTTATAAAACGTCCTTGTTCCTTCTTTTGACTTGATAGTGCGTTCCTCAACATTGCCTAATTCGCCTATTAGAACATGGTAAAGGGCTTTGTCATCAAATCCTTCTAGTGTATGAGTCCGTTGCCCCACAAGACCGAGTATCGTTCCTTCTTGTAGATCCGGAAGCTGGCCAAGCCCTATTTGGTTTAGAGTGCCATGGTTTTGGAAAGCCTTCAGCACATCAACTCCAAAACGAGCTGCTTCTCGCATTTTGTAGCCGCCTTCTTGATAGTTAGTCATTCTGCAGGTTAGTATAAGGAACTAGTATTTAAAGCTTTCGATATTATTACTACTAATAAGTTACAAAAATAGAAAAGTTATTATACTGGTTTGTTCCGAAAACTTGTATCATGAAGCTTAAAGAACACACAGCCAAAGCTGTAGGATACGTAGTTGGAGGTATGCCATTCATACCTACAGAAAAGAAGATAAAAATACCTGGAACAGGCTACCACCTCATAAAGCTTGCTCCGGAATGGGGTAAAAGGCACAAGATACTTTATAGGGCTTACAATTCTGCATTAACAGCTCTGCTATTCCTTTCACCAGCAATAGCTGATGGGGTAGGGAACACTGTTGCCTTATATAAGGCAGGGCAGCATAAGCTACAGCACAGCACACAAGCTCCACGAGGTGCTGGAATTGATAGGAAAGCTGCAGAAAATGGACTGTTAACCCTTGCCGTTTACAATGTTAATTTTGGAGAAGAAGATGCTAGCCATTATAGTCGTTCAGAGCTTGAAAAATATTTGGATACTGCTTTTGGAAGGCTTGGGATAGGCATAAATGTAGAATACCTCGATGTTAATCCTAGACAAGAGTGGGAGGTAAGACTTAGGGAAGTGTACACCGATGAGGAAATGAAAACTCCTAAGCTTCAACAAAAATTACAAGGGTTTCCAGCAGAGTTTGAAAAGTTTGTAAGGAACACAGAAATTAATAAGCCTCTTGAAACGCCTGATGAAAAATTTATGAATGCAGGAAAACCGACCACAGAACCACAGTTGGTTGTTGCCATCTACTTGGAGGATCTGCTTGGATCAAAATTCTTCGAAATGCCTGGCACGATAGTCGCAGGGACCTCTGGAATAGTAAACGCCCCAAGAGCTGATGTGAGTATTGTAATAGCAGATTTCAAAGATGGCAGTGCTAGTGGTACTGCGCATAACTACTCAAACACTGTATTCGGCGAACCATACGTTTTAGTAGACAAAAGGCATTCAAATAAGACAATAGACCAAAAAAGCTTGAAAGCATTATTAGCCCATGAAACTGGTCATAAAATAGGATTGGACCATTCCTCATTCTGGCCCCTGGATGTAATGAGTTATGCGCCTATATCCGGATGGTTTATCGAAAGAGTCCCGCAACTTGCGTTTGGACCAGAAAGTTGGTTTGAATGGAGAGGCATAAAAGGACACTACACTGCTGATGAAAGATCAGCAAATCATAATTCGCAAGCTATCGATTCAGAATTAGATGATAAGATGTTCGTTCAGAAGAGTGGGTTATGGGTTCCGGCGAATGACAGCTTTACCCCTGCTTTTGAAGATGGGAAAAGCAAAACCAGCTTATTGATACCTAATAGAGGTCTTGAACGAACACTAAAACTTCATCCAGATTTGGACACGCCTGTTTATAGAAAAACATATTTACAACAGATTACTCAAAATTGAACGCTCCCCAACCCTAAAGGGTGGGGATTCTTTTGATAACGACTGATTTTGGCGTGGCGAGCCTCATGCTATCACCTTGGGTGTCGGCACTGAATGAAATAAGGGGCTGCTGACCCTTATAATCCCCTTCCGCCTTCGCCCCTCGTCAAGCCCTCTGAGGGCTCGCCGTATCTGGCTCGGCGGTAAATGTTTGCAGTTGCTGCTGCACGTCATCGATGACGATAATGCCGTGATGCTGCTGTTGTGAGCGAGCATACGCTTCTGCCTGCTCAAAATCTTTACCGATACTCTGGTGGTGCTCGTAGCCGCTCCAGAACCGGCCATCAGGGTAACGCTTTCTGAAGCCCGGGTGCTCGGCAAATATGCGTTTTGCCGAGTGGCTTTTCAGCATAATCTCAGCAACCATTACAGAATACTTTTTCGGCACGTTCGCGTCAAAGTGAACGTGCGTTCCTCCAAAACCTATCGTTCCGAACTGTAAGCCGAAAGCTTCCAGTTCCTTAAAGCCTGAAGTGCAGGAGTTTATCGTGCTCTGTTTCCTGAAGCAGTTGTAACGCTTATGCGTTACAAACATGAACTGCATCCAGTTGTTTCGGGTGTCGCCCGAAACTTTTTTATAGCTCACGCTACTAAAAACTGCCATTTCACATCACCTTTTGAAAGGTTAGTCAAAGCCCGCACGGCAAATGCGGGCTTTGCTTTTACTCCAAAAGGCGATTACTCAAGAAAAAGCTTACTGCCAATTCATCTGCGGGTCTTCGCTGCTGCTCAGACCACGCAGAATTCTTGGCAAAACTTTAATAAGCATTCGACCTGAAAAGCAGCATAAAATTAGACAAATGAAAAGTGCCCCGTCCGGGATTTGAACCCGGGTCCCGGCCTTTCTCCACGTTTTATGGATTTTTTGGTCGAGCTTTTTTGCCGCGCCAAAAAAGGTCGTGCGAAAGGGCCGTGTCCTTGACCGGACTGAACGAACGGGGCATGACCCCTTTAGAAAAGCGGTCAATCGGAAAACTGACCTCCTTCTGAAAAGGGTTTATCAAAAAACGAGTTAGAAGTTGTTTTTAAAGGTTTGCTGTTTAAATGACCGCTATTTTTTCACGTACGCCTTCGTGATGGCAACGTCCTCAACAGGCCAATCAGAGTTGCCTCCCCTGTTGCCGGTCTCTACAGCCGCTATGGCGTTTACAACTTCCATGCCGCTCACTACCTTTCCGAATACAGCGTAGCCATCGTTGCCCGGCGCGGAGTTCAGGAAGTCGTTGTTTGCCACGTTTATGAAGAACTGGCTCGTTGCGCTGTCAGGGACTGACGTGCGAGCCATGGCTATTGTTCCTATGTTGTTCTTAATGCCGTTATTAGACTCAAGCTTTATCGGCCCTCTGGTTGGCTTCTGGGTGCCGTCAGGCGTAAAACCGCCTCCCTGTATCATGAATCCTGGAATTACGCGGTGGAAAACAGTGCCGTCATAATGCCCTTCATTGACGTATGCGAGAAAGTTTGTAACAGTAACAGGCGCCTGCTGAGGGTATAGTTCTATTTCTATTGTGCCTTTTGTCGTTTCAAGGATCACTTGCGGATTCATTTTGACATCCTTATTTGAACAGCTTGCTGCTAATATTGCAATTACAATTGTTAATAAAATTGCTCGCATTTTATACGCGGATTAGATAACTATTCTTAAAGTTGTCGCAAAAGGCTTTTAAATGAATCTTCATTATCCAACACAATGGTAATAGACAGCATTGTATCTGGCATTGCTAATCTACATCTTTACCCTGATGAGAAGCGGTTTTTGCTTGGTAAAGGAACAGAGGCCTCTCTAGACGGCTTGGAAGAATTAACACGCGAGATGTTCAGGCCTCTTATCAGGGAGATTGCGAGGGTGCATGGTTGGCCTTTCAGGCAAAACTCTTTTTCTGCGATAGAATTAGGGCCTCAATTGAGACATGAGCTGATGGAGCTAGTACTAGCAAGCGGGAATAGCGTCATAGGGATTGGTGATGATTCAGCATTTGCTGCTGAAGCTCATTTAATGCCACATTTAAGGTGCGTGAAAGATTATAACGATTTCCTTAGAACGCAGCCATCAGAAAGCGTGGATATTATATATGGACGTGATTCCTTTTTACCGTATTATCTTTGGCGAAGTAACCCTGCGGCAACACCTGAAGATTATTTTGTGGAAATGGTAAGGGTGCTGAAACCTCATGGGCGAATCATTCTATATTTTGATGAAGGAATAGGCACGCTCATTGGTCACAGATTAAGCAAAGAAGAAAAAGATATGCTGCGAATGTCTCGCGATAAGGCCCCTTCAGAATTGACAGAACGTGAGTTCTTTGTAAGATTTATGAATGAGGCTCAGGATTTAGGAAGGATCGGTTTAGGGAAGGTACTACAATATCAGCATGCCTTTGAAAAAAGGCCATTAGACAGCAGGGGATTTGAATGGACAAAGAGTAAGGGCACCGGTATTGTTGAGGTTTACCAAAAAAGTTGAGATAAACCGCTTCAATCCGGAAAGTATTCGCTGACCAGCTTTTGGCTGCTGCTTTTCTGCTCCAGGTGAGCCATCCTTATCCCAACCTGCCTTAACTTTCTCTTATCGCTGAAGAACGGCTGCAGCAGCTGTTTTGCAACTTTTCTAATTGTGTTGATGTCTGCTGTTGCCTCGCTTAGCGTCTTTTCTTTTGTGTGCGTTTCAAAGTCCTCAAATCTCACCCGTATGCCAACGGTTCTGCAACAAAAATTGTTCGCTGCAAGAGCGTTGTGGGCGTCTTCAAGCATCTCGTCAATGGCTGCGAAGATGAGTTGCTCGTCCTTAGTGTCCTCTTCAAAGGTGAAGTTCCGGTTTATTGACTTTATTTCGTAGTTTTCCTCGACCACACTGTTGTCAATGCCGTTGGCTGCTTCGTGGAGGTAAAGGCCGTATTTGCCAAATTCTTTGTGGAGGAAGTCTTCCGGCAAAGCGGCTAGCTCGCCGATTGTGTTGATGCCCATCCCTTTCAGAACTGCCTCCGTCTTCTCACCAACGCCGATAAGCTTCCGCACAAGCAGCGGCGACAGGAACTCTTTTTCTTTTTCCGGTTCCACTATTGTGAAACCACCTGGTTTCTTGAAGTCTGACGCAATCTTCGCAACGAGCTTGTTTGAGGCAATGCCTATGCTGCAGCTCAGCTTTTCCTTTTCGCCAATTTCGTTTTTTATTGCGGCTGCGAATTTTTCTATTTCGCTTTTATCGCCGCTGCTAACCTTTGCAGTTACGTCAATGAATGCTTCATCAATGCTGACCTGCTCGAATTTGTCGCTGTAGCTGCGGAGAATATTCATTACAGCTTCGGATGCTGCGGTATAGAGGGGAAAGTTTGGCGGCGTGTATATTGCGGTTGGGCAAAGCCTGTACGCTTTTGAGATTGGCATTGCTGACTTTATGCCGAACTTTCGCCCTTCGTAGCTGCAGGTCATTACAACGCCACGGCCTTTGCCTCCCTTGGGGTCTGCGCCAACGACCACAGGCTTTCCCATCCATTCCGGATGCTCGCGCTGCTCAACTGCAGCGTAGAAGGCGTCAAGGTCTATGTGCATTATGGTGCGTTGCATATATAATGGCTTTGGCTGCAATGGTTAAAAATGTTTATAAAAATAAAAAAAGAAAAAGGGCTTTTCAATCAGAACTTTTTGTGCTTCTGGTAGCAGTCCCTGCAGTAGACAGGCTTTCCTTCCGCAGGCTTGAATGGCACTTCGCATTCCTGGCTGCATTCTGAACATACTGCCTTGTGCATCTCTCTTGGCCCGAAGCCGCCTCCCCTGAAGCCGCCACCGCCACCTGACCTTTCTCCATATCCCATTTGCTTTTCACCTTCTGATGCTTTCTAATGCTCTTAGTACACGCCCGGGTTTCTCCTGATTTTGAAGAACCAGCCGTATACTGTGACTGCGACTTTTGGCCAGTATATAAAGGTAACCAATTTATACCCATGTGCTCTCTGCTGCCGGTTAGCATGTCAATAAGCCTGTGCATGATTGTGAAAAATGAGGCAGAGTTCATTGAGAGGTGCATCAATTCAGTTAAAGGGCTGGTTGACCAGATCGTTGTTGTGGATACAGGCAGCAGCGATAACACTGTCGAGATTGCCAAAAGGCTTGGCGCTGAGGTCTATTTTTTTGAGTGGAATGACGATACCTCTGCAGCGAGGAATGAAAGCTTGAAACATGCAACCGGAGACTGGATTCTTGTTTTGGACGCTGACGAAACTATCTCTGGCAGCGACTTCGACAAGATACGAAAGTTAGCCGCTGATGCCGAATATGACGGCTACGCTCTTGTGCAAAGAAACTACACTAATGACACCTACCGCGAGGATTTTCTTTGGGCACTAAACGATGCCTACGAGGAAAGCAGAGGGTTTACAGGCTGGGTTCCAAGGCTGATAGTGAGACTTTTCAGGAACAAGCCGGAAATAAAGTTTGAGGGTGTAGCACATGAGCTGGTTGAGCCGGCTATTGAGAGAACCGGAAGCAAGTATGCGGTTGCTGATGTTCCCATCCACCACTTTAAGGAAAAGAAGTCTGCAAACTACCTCAGGGCTAAGCCTGAGCATTACCGCAGGATAGGGGAGAAAAAGCTCGCTGCAGAGCCTAACAATCCAAGAGCATGGCACGAGATGGGTACAGTGGAAAGAGAAGCGGAAAACTTTGCGAAAGCTAAGGAGTATTTTGAGAAAGCCGTCGGGCTTGATGGCAGGTTTGTTGAAGCATGGCATAGCTTAGGCGTTTGCTGCAGCAAACTCGGCGATACGGACGGGGCAATTGCTGCTTTTAAAAAAGCTATTGGCCTGAATCCGCATTACCCAACGCCTTATTTCAGCTTGGGTGTAGCTTACCACAGGAAAGGCATGCTTAATGCAGCCAGGGACATTATAGTCGAGGGGATGAAAAGGAACCCGAACGACTTCAACGCCATGACAAATCTCGGGGCAATTTATGAGCAGGGCGGCAATCCGGAAAAGGCTGTTGAGGTTCTGCAGCATGTAGTGGGCATTGACAACAGCAACTGCAGGGCATTCTACAATTTAGGCGTTGCGCTGGAAAAATCAAACAGGCATAAAGAAGCAGCAGAAGCTTATGAGAAAGCAGCTGAGCTTAATTACGCGAAAAAAGCTGAAGCTTTGAGAAGGGCACAGGTTCTGAGAAGTCTAAGCACGGGAAAATAAAGCGCCCAATGCCTATGTAAATCCTTTTGGGCCGATAACCTTTAGAATTTGCTTGATCTCGTTTATTGTTTCCTGCTGGTGTTTCTTGTCTGACATCCTGACAAACCGTATCAGTAAGTCGGTTAATTCTTCCTCTATCAGGCACTTGAGCTTAAAACCATCGGTAATGAAATAAAACCTAAACGTGCCATATCTCAGTTCTTTAATGACAATGCCACCAACCGTTCCGAGCAGTTTCCCTTTTTGGGGTGACTGCTCGAGTGTTTGCATCAAATCTACAATCTTAAATGCTTCTTGCTTGAATTTTCTTTCAATCTCTTGGTAGAGGGTTTCAGTTATCTCTACTTTGACCATCGTTTTGCAAGTCTTTTTCTGGCTTCATCCAAAGAAAGGGTGTTTTCAGATGACATTAGAAATTCCCGGAGTTGCTCTTTTACTGCAAGGCGGCACATTCTTTTAAGAATGTCTTCGTAAGTGTCTTCCTTGGTTCCGAAGGTTCCTATAAGTGCCTTTGTATCTTCGCTCAGCTGGATAGTGGTTGTCATACTATGGTCGCTATAGCAGCTATAGTATATAAATTTTATGGAAATAATAAGCGCCGGGACTGGGACTTTCACAGCCGTTTTCCCCCAGGGCTTTTGTGAGCCGCTGCGAACAAAAGGGCTGATTTGAACCCAGACACCCTTGCGGGAACAAGCTCTCGCAATGCTCTTCACATATTCCAGGCCTACGCTAAGCCTTCAGCTTATTTGCGCAATACCAGGTTATGCGATCCCGGCATGACCCCTTTAAGAAAGCGGTCAATCGGAAAACGACTGACTCCTCTTAGAAAGGTCAATTGAAAAGAACTCAGTGCTGATTTATAAATCTGTTGCAGAAAAACAGAACTCGCATCAACCCTTAAACCCTTCCAGCCCCTTCATCCCGCCCATCTTGCCGAGCATCTGCTGCATCTTCTTTGGTGTTGCGCCTTTGAACATCTTGACTACTTTCTTGCTTTGGCGGTATTGCTTCATCAGTTCTTTTACCTCGCCGCTGCTGATGCCAGCGCCTTTTGCTATGCGGTCAATCCTGTCTGCGGTAAGGAGCTCAGGGTCCTCAAGCTCTTTCTTCGTCATGCTGTCCATTGCGAATTTCCACTTCTTAAGCTTCCCTTCCTGCACTTCAAGCATGTCCTTCGGCAGCTTGAGCTGCCCGAATCCCGGAATCATCTCCATGACCTTGGCTATGGGCCCCATCTTTCTCATGGCACTCATCTGCTCGTAAAGGTCAAGCAAGGTGAACTCGCCCTTTAGGAATTTCTCGCTGATGTCCTTGGCTTCCTCTTCTGTTATGGCTTCCTTTGCCTTTTCAAGCAGTGCCTCAATATCGCCCATTCCAAGAAGTCTGCCGACAAACCCTTTTGGGTTGAACCTTTCCAAGTCCTCAATCTTCTCCCCAACACCCACGAACTTTATCGGCGCCCCTGAAACCGAGCAGGCGCTGAGCGCTCCCCCGCCTTTTGCAGTGCCTTCAAGCTTTGTGATGATGACACCGGTTATTTTGCATGCTTCATGGAAGGCTGTTGCCTGCTTCTCTGCCGCCTGCCCGATGTCAGCGCTGATGATGAGAAGGTTCTCTTTCGGTTTAATGACATCGGAAACGGATTTAAGCTCGTCTATGAGTTGTGTTGAAAGCGCATCCCTTCCTGCAGTGTCAACAATCACAACATCAAATTTTTTAAGTTCGTTTTCGCAGCTGCCGTAAATTTTTAACGGATTTTTCTCGCTTTTGTTGCCAAATACTGGCACTCCGATCTGTTTTCCGAGTTGCTGGAGCTGGTCAAATGCTGCCGGCCTGTAGACGTCAAGCTGCACAAGGGCCACCTTCAGGGCTCGTTTTGAGAAATATCTGGCTAATTTTCCTGCTGTCGTTGTCTTGCCGGAGCCAAACAGCCCTGAAAGCATAATCGTTGTTGGCTTTGCTGAGGTGTCTATCTTGCTTTCCTCGCCTCCCAGGAATTTGACAAGCTCCTCGTAAACTACTTTGATGAGGTATTCGCGCTTTGTCAGGCTGCCTGGAGTCTCCTCTTTCAGAACTCGCTCCCTGATGCGCTGGCTGAGGCCGAAAACGAGCTTTACGTTAACATCAGACTGCAGAAGAGCCCTCTGCAGCTCCTTGACCAGCCCGTTCACCAAAGTGTCATCTACAAAGATGCTCCTTGCAACCTTTTGCAGGGCATCCTTCAGCGATTCTCCAAGCTTGTCCAGAACCATTTTGCCGTGGAAGAATTCGGGATTCGGCAGCCTATTTAAAAGTATTCACAAAAGTCACAGCGTTATGGTTTTGCTTATTTCGCTCTCAACCTTGCTAAGGGCTGTTTCCAGAGCAAGCATCAGGTCCTTGTTTGTCACTGTTGACGTGAAGATTTTGCCCTTGTCAAAAGCCGAAACGTGCACTTCGTATTTTTCGGAGTGCTCCTGAGCGTGCACCTTCTTCATCCTTACAGCCAGTTTTTCAAAGCCAATGCATAGCTTGGAATACCGGCTCATGTAGTAGCTGATTCTGCTGTTGACAACGGCCATTGCCGAGTCGTCAATATCTTTGAAGCCGGACAATTCAAGGTTTGGGCCAAAATCAGCAGGCATTTCAGGGGCTTATGTAGCAAAGCAGGTATAAAAGAATTGCGGTTGTAGTAAAATTGTTAGTGACGTGAGAAAGGGCTAGCGAAAGCATTAAAAACGCTTGTTCGTAATTCAGGGCAAGAATTTGTCTTTTATGCAAAAGAGGAAGGTTGGATGATTTTTGGTAACTCTGCCAGGGCCCAGGCCGCCATGGAGTTCCTGATGACGTATGGCTGGGCCATACTCGTCGTTCTCGTTGTTATCATGGCTCTGGCTTACTTTGGCGTGCTGAGCCCGTCTAACTTGCTGCCGGAGAAGTGCACCTTCTCTGCAGAAGTATACTGCTTGGACTTCACTGTTGGAGCAAGCGACGTGACGGTTGTGCTTTCGGACGCTACCAACAAGCCTATGCTAATAGAATCAGTGTCAGCCGCTTCGCAAGCTTTGGGCGATGGTGACATTGGCCAGGGGTGCGGCACTGAAGTGGAAGGCTACCCGGTATCCCTGAAACCGGGCGAAAGCGCGGCATTTGTGATGGACATACCACCTGAAGGCTCAACGTGCGATTACGCAGACACCGGACGAGACATAAACAGGTACAACCTGACACTACTTTATTCGTGGCAAGACAGCCTTGGTATTTTGCACGAGATAAGTGGAGAGGCCTTTGCGCGGAAAAAGTAACTGTCAGCTCAGGCAAAGCAAAAGCTATTTAAAACCGAAGTACAATTGATAAAGGGAACACGCTTTTTAAGCTGTGTCTTAGTTGGTGCTGCATGGCAAAGAACACTGGAGTAAAGTATTTGATTTGCACTGGCGTGCTGCTTTCTCTGGTTTTAGCCCTTTACTTTTCAATTGACTCAGCGGCTGTTGCCGCAAGCGGTTGTACTGATACTGATGGCGGCAAGAACATTTACGCCAAAGGAAACGTGACGTGGGCAGGCGCGGTGTCCTCAAAAATAAGAACAGACAGCTGCTCAAGATTGTCCACTAATAGGCTTTTGGAGTATTACTGCGATGGCAGCAGCCTGCACGGAACTTACGTTTACTGCCCATCAGGCTATAAGTGCAGCGATGGTGCCTGCGTGCCTGGCGGCGGCTCAAATGGCGAATTAGGCTCTGCCGGCTCAGCTACAGGAAGCGGCTATGTTCCGTGTTGGGACTCTGACGGCGGGAAGGATGTTTACGTCACTGGCATTACCAAAGGCATTTACAGCGATGCCGCAGGCGGGCCAACAGGGGGGACTACATACCAGGGAAAATCATACCCGAACGGCGCTTATGGCGAATTTCAGGACTACTGCCTGGGGTTAAGCATGTATGAGTACTCGTGTTTTGGCAGTGGCAGAAAATCTTATGTGACGCAAAGCGATGTTCTTTGCCAGAATGGCTGCAGGGACGGTGCGTGTTTAAAAGAGCTCCCGCCTGAGAACAAATGCTCTGACTCAGATGG
Organism: Candidatus Woesearchaeota archaeon; assembly: GCA_016188145.1. GTDB lineage: Archaea > Nanobdellota > Nanobdellia > Woesearchaeales > UBA10216 > UBA10216. The sequence continues at coordinate 37,580 of JACPIJ010000068.1, forward strand.
CGGCGAAAACTTGTATGTTAAAGGCACAACCAGCGGTTTGACGAGCATTGGCGGCAAAGATGTGGAGACAGACTCATGCTCTGTCCCTGGTGGCAGGCTTATAGAGTACGTATGCAACCAGTTTAATATCGTCTTGGGATATTCATCGGATTGCCCGTCCGGGTACAAGTGCAGCGATGGTGCCTGCGTGTCTGCTTCTGCCCCGCCTCCGGTTCAGAACGTGACCCAATCATCTGTCTGCGGTGACGGCGTTTGCAACGGGACAGAGACCAGTGCAACGTGCCCTGCTGATTGCAGGCCGGCTGACTCCTGCACTGATACGGATGGCGGCAACGTGCCAAGTGTTTCCGGCATTGTTTTCGGTTACCTTCAGGGAGCCTCTTATAGCTATGGGGACATCTGTGTGAATGCTAGCAGCTTGATGGAATATTTCTGCAGCGGAACAGCCCCTTTCATGCAGCAGCAGGCATGTGCTTCAGGATGCAGCAACGGAGCCTGTACCGCATCTGCGGCGAGCGCTGGCGTGTGCAGTTTTGCCCCTGACGGTGTGTGCCCTTCAACCTGCGCGGTAGGATCAGATGCTGATTGCTGCACAAATAAAGGATATTATGTGCTCACGTACAACCAAAGTGGTGCATGCGTACCGGGCTGCTACCCCACAGATTACACTCCTGCAACCAAGCCTTGCTCTCCATGCACTCTTCAGTATTCAGACAGCGCATGTCCAAACTGGTGCAGTGCAGGGAGTGACTACGACTGCTGTAAGCAAGCCGGGAAAACCCCGACCAGCAGCGGTTGCGTGTAGAAGCTGCAGCAGCTACATTATTGCATGAAAGTCTTCATAGAAACTTACGGCTGTTCTGCCAACGTGAACGATTCCGAGATAATGGCAGGGCTCCTCACTAAAGACGGGCATCAAATCGTTGCAGCTGCCGACGAAGCTGACGCGGTTATCGTCAACACCTGCACTGTCAAGGGCCCAACAGAAGAAAAAATAAGGACGAGGATAAGACAGATACAAGGAAATAACGGCCATAAAAAGTTAATCGTAGCGGGGTGCATGGCAGAAGCCCAGACTGAAAGTGTCAGAAAACTGGCACCGGCTGCTGCTATCATCGGAACTCACAAAATAAATGAAATCGTTGATGTCGTTGAAGGCAGGAAATCGGTTGCGGTTGGCGGCAACAGCAGCCTGAATAAAGCTGAACTGCCGAAAATAAACGTAAACAACCTCGTAAGCATAATCCAGATTAACGATGGCTGCCTGGGAGCCTGCTCGTTCTGCATCACAAGGCTCGCAAGGGGGAACACCTTTTCCTATCCCGTTGGCACTATCCGCAACAGTGTTGAAGAGGCCGTAAAAAGCGGGTGCAGGGAGGTATGGCTCACAAGCCAGGACACAGGGACTTATGGGCTAGACAGGCGCACAAACCTTCCGCAATTGCTGCAGCAGCTATGTGAAGTTGGGGGCGAATTCAAGATTCGTGTCGGGATGATGAATCCCTCATTGGCAAATCACCTGCTGCAGCCGCTGGTTGACTCTTATAAAAATGACAAGGTATTCAAATTCCTGCACATTCCGCTTCAGTCAGGAAGCAACCCGGTCCTGGCAGCGATGAAGAGGGGATACAAGGTTGAGACGTTCAAGAAGATTGTTGGAGATTTTAGGAAGCAGTTGCCTCGGATTACGATTGCAACAGACATAATCTGCGGCTTCCCGGCAGAAACAGAAGGGGATTTTAACGAAACACTAGCCGTTGTTGAAGAAACGAAACCTGACATTGTCAACATCTCAAGGTTCTGGCCAAGGCCGGGCACGGCAGCGGCAGTGCTGGAAAGGCTGCCGGACAGCGTTGTGATGGGCAGGAGCAGGAAACTCCACAGCCTTGCAAGGAAAATCGCTCTTGGGAACAACCGGAAATGGGCAGGGTGGAGGGGAAAAATCATTGTTGACGAAAAAGGGAAAGTGCCAGGCACGTTTGTCGGCAGGAACTTTGCTTACAATCCAGTCGTTGTCAGCAGCGAGAAGGATCTGTCAGGAAGGCTTATTGAGGTTGAGATTACAGGTGCTGCTGCCGCATGCATTTATGGCAGGATTATTCCTCTTCAAGCAGCCCTTCTGTAAAGCCCCTCATGAAGCCCTCTTCCCCGGGGCTAATCTCGTCGTCGTCGAGATAGTTCTCGAACGTGTCATAAAAATCGTCGGTATCCGCCATCTGTATCACCTCTTCGACTTGGTTGATTGTCACACCAAAACACGTTTTATATGATAACATCATACGATATATGATATCTATATATAAACCTTTCGCTTATATTACCTTCTCACACAAACGAAACGTTTAAATACGGAACTGCCCATTGCAGTGCGAAACGTGGCAGGGGTTTCGAAATGAAAGAAAGGGTAACTCTTACGCTTGACGGCAGCGTGCTGGCTGAGGTTGACCGCAAGGTAGATGGCCACAGGATTAAGAACAGGAGCCACGCCATTGAGCTTCTCCTCATGCAGGCACTCGGAAGCGCCGACATGCCCAAGGTAGCTGTTATACTCGCAGGAGGTGTGGGCACGAGGCTTCAGCCAATAACCTTTGAGATTCCAAAGCCGCTTGTTCTGGTTCACGACCGGACTTTACTTGAGCACCAATTTGACCTTTTCAAGAAATTCGGCATAAAGAACATAGTCCTGTCCATCGGCTACAAGGGAGAAAAGATAAAGCACGCCATTGGAGATGGAAGGAGGTTTGGCGTCAACGTGAGCTACGTTGAGGAGGCCAAGGCCCTGGGCACGGCAGGCCCACTGAGGCTTGCCAAGGCGTTCCTCACAGAGACATTCATAACAACAAACTCAGACGAGCTTAAGGAGATTGACCTTCACGACATGTACCTCTTCCACAAGGAAAACAAGGCGCTTGTGACAATTGCTTTAACAACCGTAGACAACCCGAGCATGTATGGCGTTGCCAGGATGCAGGGAGGCAAGATACTTGAATTCGTTGAGAAGCCAAAAAAGGATGATGCCCCGTCAAACCTGATTAACTCAGGCCTGTACATGATGGAGCCTGAAGTGCTTGATTATATCAAAAGCGATGGCTTTTCCATGCTTGAGAAGGACGTGTTCCCAAAACTGGCTCACGAGGGCAAGCTCTTCGGCTACCCCTTTTCAGGCCAGTGGTTCAACACAGGCACGCTGGAGCTCTACGAGAAGGCAATAAAGGAATGGAAAGACATCATCTGATTATTGATTTTTCTATTCGGCAACAGCGGCTGCAGCTGCGATAAGAATCAAAATACGGGGCATGGCGAAGATGGACACAAGCTTTTTTCATGCGTATGACATTCGCGGCCTGATTGACAACGAGCTGAATGACGAAACTGCCGGGAACATAGGAAAGGCGTTTGGCACAATCATAAAGAGAAAGCCGGTTGTTGTTGGCAGGGACATACGGTATTCTTCAAAAAAGATTGCCCCAGCGTTCATCAGGGGACTGATATCAGCAGGCTGCACCGTGACTGACATTGGGGAGTGCCCCAGCCCTATGCTTTTTTTCAATGCCTTCCACCTTAAGCAGTTCGGTGCCATAATTACGGCAAGCCACAACCCCGCAGAATACACCGGCTTCAAGTTCGTCGAGCCGAATGGCCTTTCATTCCTTCACCAGTATGAGAAAATGAAGAGGATTTATGAGCAGCAGCAGTTCATTAGCGGCAACGGCGGCTTTACCAAGGCTGATGGCTACACGCCTTACAGGAACTTTCTTCGCCAAATAATAAAGCTTAACCCGAAAAGGAAAATCACAGTTGCTGTGGAGTGCCTTTACGCTTCAGGAGCAGTCCTTATTCCAAGGCTGTATGAGGAGCTTGGGCTGAAGGTTGTTCCTTCGCACTGCGAGCCGAAGCCTGACTTTAACAAGCAAAGGCCAGAGCCAAAAGGTGAGAACCTGAAGGAGCTTGGCAGCATCATTGCCGCAAAAGGCGCTGACTTCGGCGTTGCCCTTGATGGCGACTGTGACAGGTCGGTAATAGTTGACAACAAAGGAAGGGAACTTAACGGCAGCATAAGCTCCGCCATCTTTATTAAGAAAATTCTCCCGCTGCAGCCAAAGCAGCGAAGAAATGTAGTAATTACGGTAGATTGCAACAGCGAACTGAAGCAGTTGACAGGAAGCCTTGGCGGAAAGCTTGTGTGGAGCGATGTTGGGCACAGCTTCATCGGCAAGGCAGTGCATGACAGCAATGCTGTTTACGGTGGAGAGATGAGCAGCCACATGTGGTTTGAGGAATATCCCTTCAGCGACGGGTTCCTGACCGGTTTGAAAATGGCAGAAATCCTCAGCAACAGCGGCGAAAAATTGTCGAAAATGGCTGACGAGGTAAAGTTTGCGCCAATGCTCAAGGAATATGTAAGCTGCGGCACTCATGAGAGAAAAGAGAAAGTTATTGCCAAACTGGTTGCTGCAGCGAAAAAGCAGCATCCCAACGCAACATTAACAAGAGACGGCATAAAGTTCTTCCTCAACGACCTCGAATGGGTCATGCTGAGGAAAAGCAACAACCTTCCCGAAGTGTGCATTGTTATTGAGGCACAGGATGATGGAAGGCTGAAGCGGTTGCACAGCGAGTACAGGGAGCTGGTGGATACTACTATTTCTGCGACCAACTAAAGAAGAAAAGAAAAAATGTGAATCTGGTTCTCGCTTAA
>JACPIJ010000066.1 GCA_016188145.1 Candidatus Woesearchaeota archaeon
AAGCGTGTTCTCAGCACTTAAACGCAAGTTCGGCAGCTCGGTGAGCTGCCGTTCAGCTCGCACACAGCGAGCTGAAGTTTATTGCAGAGCAGTAATGCATAACATAACAGCTGTGATTTCAGAGATTTTCAACTATGCCGCTGCCTTTAGCACCGCCTATTTCACGGCAACAACTCCCAGCACGTCCTTCTTTTCGGCAGCGTTCTGGAATCCAGCTTCCTTCAGCCTTCTGACCACCCCTTTTGGAATGTTTATGCCGCGCTTCTCGCCAGGGCTCCCGGTGTAGTGGTAAAGCCTGCCGCCCCTCTTAAGGACGCGGAAAAGCTGCCTGTAAAACTCCAGGGAGTAAAGCTCAGGAGAAAGCTGAAGCCTGGGAGGGTCGTGGATAATCGCGCTGAAAAAGCCGGCGTCAAAATATTTTATTGCCGATGAGATGTCGTCAATTGCCAGCTTAATCTTGACGTAAGAGAATAGCGGCTGCGACCACGGATTGTAATCAGCAAGGAGAATCATGCCCCTGTCCCTTTCAAACGTGTATACGCGCTCAACCTTTTTGCTGGCTGCGGCAGCAATGGCCGTGTAGCCTAACCCGCAACAAGTGTCAAGAACCATTCCTGACAAAGGCTCAACGCAGCCTATCTTGTCCTCTGTATCCTGCCACGGGCTGCGCTCCTGGACGCGGTGCATCCTTATTCCGGAAATCTCGGCAGTAGGCGCATCCCTTGTTGGCAGAAGCTTGTAAAAGCGGTTTGTCTCTGCCGAGAACATCTGGATTTTCGTTGCCGCCGTCTTGCCCTTTTCCACAACAAAGCAGACATTCTCGGTTGCCGCTATCTTCGAAATTTCGTCAAATGTAAGCTTCTCCTCGGCAGAAAAAACCACAAAATTGTTTTTGTAATCAACAGATACTGTTGATGCCGTAAGGCCCAAATCGGTTGAAATGCGAATCTTATCCTTATTATCGAGTATGGCTTTGGTTATTTCCGCAGCCTGGAAATGGGACAGGACTACAAACTTTGACATGCGGGAAAAGCTAATGCTGCAGCTATAAAAAGTTGATTGCGAATGCAAAAGTAAAGGTGCCCCCGGCGGGATTTGAACCCGCGCCTCGGGCGTGCTCCGTGACTGTGGATTTCTTGGTTGAGCTTCTTTGCTCCGCCAAAGAAGGTCACACGAGAGGCCCACATCCTTGACCGGGCTAGACGACAGGGGCATGACCTTCTTTAAAAAAGAAGGTCAATCAAGAAAGTTTTGATCGGCTGCTTTTAAATGTTGCTTTCGGGGAATGGCTGGCTGATGAAGAAGAGCATTCTTTAAATAGAGAAATTGATTGCTAAGCATATTTGGGATACGCAGGATACGGGGTAGACCTAACAATTCTAGAAAAAGCGAATGCTATTTTAGAGGAAGGATTCAATTCTTTTGGGGAGCGGGATTATCTTGCTGCCAAAGGCGCGGCTGGAGATGCCAAGCTAATTTATAATCTTATGCAGAACCAATTTGAGTTTAATTTGCGACTATTGCCACTTACGTTCCATAATAATAAGGGTGTAAGAGCGGACTTAGAGGCTCTCCTTCACAACTCAGAGAGAGGGATTGCACGCTCCCGCCGCTTAGAAGCGACAGTGGATTATGAAACTGGTACGGTAGACTATAATGCGCAAACTCGCCTGCTAGAAGCAGACGCCAAAACTGCTCTTGAATCTGCCGTGAAAAACTGTGCCGAGGCATATAAAGCGTTTACTGAATATAGAAGTGCGTTCGTAACCTGGCATGAAGGCGCCAACAGGGCAGAACAACTAAAAGCGCTTTTTGCAATGTGGACAAATGCGTACTTAATGCTTGGAATGGATGCCCAGCAGAGAGCTAACAAAAGCATTGCCGCCATTCCACAAGCGCCTGATAAAATAAACAAACGGACGTACCATGAGGCCGTAAAATTGCTTATGGCTGCAAATGATACTTATTCAGAAATTCACAGATTATACAAAGACGCCAAAGCCGAAGGCATACAACTCCATCGGGGAACCAGGGCAAAAACAAGACAAGGAGTGCGCGACATATTAAAGGCATTAAAGGCCATTGAAGAAATCATAAAAGTACCGAGACCTCCTGAACAGACGACATCCTGACTTCCACAGCAAAATATAAAAAGCAGGCGCACAGCCGCCAAAGGTTATGGCACAGGGGGTACACACTGAGAAAGTTCCAGGGGGGAAGCTCCTGAGGATAAAAGTTGATTTCAACTCTGAGGGTGGAATAGTGGAAGACGTGCAGATGCATGGCGACTTCTTCATACACCCCGAGGAGTTCGTTGAGGACATAGAGCAGCTTCTGGTGAACCTTGACCAGAAGGACAGCGAAGAATCAATAGCTGCGGCGCTGCAGCGGCTGATTGAGGATGAAGGCGCGGAGCTTGTTGGCATAACGCCCGAATCAATAGCAAAGACTTTCAGGAATGCATTAGCCAATGCGATAGCGCAGCCGGTTCTGCCACAGTGACTCTTTTTGGAGGGAAAAAATGCCAAAGTGGAGGGTAATAGACCTGACGGTAAACACTGCAGCCATGAACATGGCGCTTGATGAAGCCATAAGCGAAGCTGTTGGCAGAAAACAGGCACCGCCGACCATAAGGATTTACAAGTGGCTGCCGAGCGCAGTATCAATCGGCTACTTCCAGAGCTTAACCGATGAAGTTGATGCTGAGCTTTGCAAACTGCTTGGCGTGGACATCGTCAGGCGAAGAACCGGCGGGGGAGCGGTTTACCACGATGCCAATGGAGAGATAACTTACAGCGTAATAGCCCCTGAATCACTTTTTCCAAAGGGAATAACAGAATCATACCACTTGATTTGCGGCTGGATTGTAAGCGCCCTTGGAAAGCTTGGCATCACGGCGGAGTTCAAGCCCATAAACGACATAATCACAAACGGGAAGAAGATCTCCGGCAATGCGCAGACACGAAGGAACGGAATCCTGCTACAGCACGGCACCATACTCTACAAGCTTGACGTTGCAACAATGTTCTCGCTGCTGAAAGTGCCAAAAGAGAAGATTTCTGACAAGTTCATCGCTGATGTCAAGCAGCGCGTTACTTCGGTAACGGACATAAACCCGCAGATAACAGAGCAGCAGCTGAAGGAAGCGCTGGTTGCTGCCTTTACTGCAGGGAAAGAATTCGAATTTGGCGCTGTGACGGAAAATGAAAAGGCCGCTGCTGAAAAACTGGCTAAGGAAAGGTATGCTGCTGATGAGTGGAATTTTATGAGATAATGCGCCGGGCCAGGGAACGTCGCTTTTTGCTAAAGTTTCGAACCCTGATGGCCTTGGGGGCCAACCGTTTCTTAGACGGTTGCGGATACCTGATTCCGCCTGCCCGGCACACAGACGCGGCTGCAACACAAGCATTAAACTAAAAGATTAAAATGCGTTTCCCCTGAAAATCCGCAATTATGACTACATTACTGTAAAATTTACAGACATTGCCGGAGAATTTTCAAAAATTTGGCTAAAAATTGGAAAATTTTCAAGAACCCCGAAAATTTAAAACGAAAGGTTTAAATAAACAGGCATCTAAATACCAATTGGCCTTGGGAGTCATTGCGGGTGCCAGATTCTGGAACCCTGCTTTTTTCTTTTTACTATAAAACTTCAACTGGAAGAACCTCACCGAAGCGGCATGGCCAAAAGGGCGACCATTGTTGTGGGGGCCGGCGCTGAAGTCCATTCCCAAGCTTGCGGGTTCAAGGCGGAGATGATAGGGTTTCTTGATTACGTGCGCAACTCCAAAGGCTACAAAAGCAAATACTACGATTTTGGAGAAGATGGTGTCGAGGTTAGTGAATTAGTGTCGTAAGCGTTAAGGCCAAAGCGGCTTTTAACCAATAGCATGGTCAATGCTCATAGGAACTCCCTTTCTCTTAAACAGTCTTACAGAAGTATGCGGTATTAGCTTCCATTTCTCGTTTTTAATAGAAAAAAAATCGCTAGCGCCAAGCGCATATCTGCTGACGTTTGCCAAATGATAGACCTTGAAGTCCGGATACTCATATCCTTTAGGTAGCCAAGTTGCCCCCTCTACACTCTCGCCTATGACAAGGAAGTAATCCACGCTTGGAAAATTTAGAACATCATCACCTATCCGAGACTCCTGAGGTAGCCATGAACCTAGAACGACACGAGGATTGTACTTTTCAAGGGCTTGTACGTGGCTTAACCTTTCGACTATTTCATTGTTCCTAACCATATCTGTAGAGTAATCATCAGTGGCAATTACCGGCGCACCCAGCTTCCTGAGGTGGTGCGAAAGCAAGCCCTTGCCAGCGCATATTTCTAAGATAGGTAAGCTTGCAAGACGCCTTCTCCTAAGTTCAATATACAGCTCTGTAACAAATTCCCGGGTTAGAATGGTGAAAGCTCCAAACCGCATAAGCGAAGAAGGGCCTGTCACGGTATCCTGATCATATTTCCGATGCTCACGGAGAGTAAGACCCCAGCTTAACAAAATATCTAGAGTTTCCCTGTGTGTCAGCAAACTGTCAGTGTTTAGCAGCTTGCTCTCCAAATCCTGAACAGATGATACCATGAAAGAAGGGAAGCAGAAATCGCATATATATTTTACTCTTTGTTTAACTTTTCGATTTTTTCACTTCTCAACAGGCAGCAGGCCAGGCTTCTCTAAATAGCTTATCAACGTGTTGAGGAACGCAGCCGCCTGCGCTCCGTCAATGATGCGGTGGTCGTAGGTCAGCGACAACGGCATTATTTTTCGAATGACGATTTTGCCATCTTTGACAACCGGCTTCTCAACGATTTTGCCAACGCCGAGGATCGCTGCTTCCGGATAATTGATTATTGGAGTGAAGAACGTTCCGCCAATTGAGCCGATGTTGCTTATTGTGAAAGAACCGCCCATCATGTCAGCCATGTCAAGCTTGCGGCTGCGTGCTTTTTCTGCCAACTGCTGGACCTCGCCTGCGATTGCAATTATACTCTTGGCATTGACACCTTTGACAACCGGGACAATAAGGCCTGCTTCCGTGGCAACCGCAAACCCGATGTTGTAGTAATCCTTGATTACAACTTCCTGTGCTGCCTCATCAAGCGAGCTGTTGATTATGTTGTGCTCTGGCTTCCGCATGGACTCAACAACCGCCTTGATTATAAATGCGAGAAATGTAAGCTTTATGCCTTTCTTTTCGGCTGCTGCTTTTTCTTTTTCCCTCAGGGCTGCAAGCTCTGTTATGTCGGCTTCGTCAAAATTGGTTACAGCTGCTGTCTTTGATGCGGAGAGTGCCATTTTCTCTGCAGTTGCTTTCCTGACGCCCTTGAAAGGCTCCCTCCTTACATAACCCCAAAAGTCGTATTTTTTGACGACCTTCATTTGAGGCTCTTCCGATTGCGGCTTTTCGCTTTCTTTCGCTGCTGCCGTTGAAACTCCAGCTGCCTTTCTCACGTCGTCTTCAGTAACCCTGCCGCTTGGGCCTGTGCCTTTAACCTTTGACAAGTCGACCTTTAACTCGGCAGCCAGCCTTCTGACTGCGGGCATAGCGAAGATTCCTTTTTCGATATCAGCCATGGAGCCCGGCAGGGAGCCAACAACCGCCCCTGCATCCTTCTTTTCAGCTGTTTTAAGCGCTTTCTCAGCTGTTGCCGCTGTCACGTCAGCTGCCTTGCCCGGCACATACTTTTCGCCTTTCTGCCCAATAACAACGATGACATCGCCGACGTTAATCTTCTGCCCTTCACTGCTGCTGTGGCGCTTCAGGACAAAGCCGCTCTTCGGGCTTGGCACCTCGACAACTGCCTTGTCGGTCTCGATCTCAACAAGAACCTGGTCCTCTTTAACGGCATCGCCTTCCCTGACGTGCCACTTGACAACCTCACCTTCTGTTATGCCCTGCCCAACGTCCGGAAATTTGAATTCGTAAGCCATTTTTCTCACAGTCTCAATACTTCGCTGTTGCCTCAATCGCGCTTATAATCCTTTCCGTGCTTGGAAGATAGTGGTCCTCAAGCCTGGCAAGCGGAAAATTGGTGTCAAAGCCGGCAACCCTGGCAACCGGGGCTTTGAGGTTAAGGAGAGCCTGCTCATTAATCAGCGCAATGATTTCCGAAGCCAGGCCGCCAGTTCGTGGAGCCTCCTGAACTATGACGCAGCGGCCGGTCTTCTTCACCGAAGCAATGATGGCATCAACGTCAAGCGGCTTAAGCGTTCTGAGATCAATGAGCTCAACATCAACATCAGTGTGGGCTAGTGCAAGCTTAGCCTGCTGCAGCATTGAGCCCCAGCTTATGACGGTAACTGTGCTGCCTTCCTTGACTATCTTCGCCTTGCCAAGAGGAACGGCGTATGACTGCTCCGGGA